>CAYWPB010000385.1:0-3958 GCA_964458725.1 uncultured Nevskia sp.
CACCACCACCACCTTCCGTCCGCGGCAGGCTTCGCTCATCAGCGCACCTTCCGGGTGGGCAGGCCCACCAGCCCCAGGATCAGGGTCACGACCCAGAAGCCCACGATGATCCTCGGCTCGGGCCAGCCTTTCAGCTCGTAGTGATGGTGCAGCGGCGCCATGCGGAAGATGCGCTTGCCGCCGCTGTACTTGAAGTACAGCACCTGCACTGCCACCGACACCGTCTCGGCGACGAACACGCCGCCCATCACCGCCAGCACGATCTCCTGCCGCACCAGCACCGCCACCACGCCCAGCGCGGCGCCCAGCGCCAACGCGCCGACGTCGCCCATGAAAACCTGCGCCGGGTAGGCATTGAACCAGAGGAAGCCGAGCCCGGCGCCGGCGATGGCGGTGCAGAAGATGACCAGCTCGCCGACGCCGGCGACATAAGGGATGCCGAGGTAATTGGCGAACTTGACGTTGCCGGTGGTGTAGGCGAACACCGCCAGCGCCGAAGCCACCAGCACGGTCGGCATGATCGCCAGGCCGTCGAGTCCGTCGGTGAGGTTGACGGCGTTGCTGGAGCCGACGATCACCAGGTAAGCCCAGGGAATGAAGGCCCAGCCGAGCTGCAGGCCGGCTTCCTTGATCAGCGGCAGGATCAGCGTGGTCTCCGCCGGCGTCTTGGCGGTGACGTAGATGCCGATCGCGGTGGCCATACCGGTCAGCGACAACCAGAAATACTTTTTCTTCGCCACCAGGCCCTTCGGCGATTTGTGGCGGATCTTCAGCCAGTCGTCGGCGAAGCCGACCGCGCCGAACGACAGGGTCACGAACAGCGCGAACCAGACGAAGCGGTTGGACAGGTCGCCCCACAGCAGCACCGCCACGGCGATGGCGCCGAGGATCATGGCGCCGCCCATTGTCGGCGTGCCGGTCTTGGCGAGGTGGCTCTGCGGGCCGTCGCGACGGATTACCTGGCCGAATTTGAGCACCTGCAGACGGCGGATGATGCCGGGCCCGAAGACGAAGCAGAAGATCAGCGCGGTGAGGATGCCGAGGATGGCGCGCACAGACTGGTAGCCGAACAGGCGGAAGCCGCTGACGTAGTGCTGCAGGTATTCGGCGAGTGCGTAGAGCATCAGTGCGCCTCCGCCGCCTGGCCGGTCAGCGCCACGACGATGCGCTCCATGCGCGAGGAACGCGAGCCCTTGACCAGCAGCGCCACCTGCGTCGGGTCGGCGTCGGCCAGGTGTCCGCGCAGCGCCTCGATCAGCGCCTCGGCGCTGGCGAAGTGGCGGCCTTGCGCGCCGAAGCCCTCGGTCGCCTGCTGGGCCAATGCGCCAACGGTATAGAGGCGGTCGATGCCCAGCGCGCGCGCGGTGCGGCCGGCCTCCTCGTGCAGCGCGGCGGCGTCGTCGCCGAGCTCCTTCATGTCGCCCAGCACCAGCCAGCGCTGGCCGGGCAGGCCCGCCAGCAGGTCGAGCGCCGCGCGCAGGCTGGTGGGATTGGCGTTGTAGCTGTCGTCGAGCAGACGTGCCCCCTGTAGTGTATTCATCCAGCTCAGGCGCCCGGCCACCGGGCGCACCGCGGCGAGGCCCGCGGCGATGGCGTGCAGGTCCATTCCCAGCGCCAGCCCGGCGGCGGCGACCGACAGCGCGTTGACCACGTTGTGGCGGCCCGGCAGCGGCAGCTCCACCCGCGCCCGCCCCTGCGGCGTAACCAGGGTGAAGACCGAGCACACCGGCGCCTGCGGCGGCTCGGCGCTGATGCTCTCGGCGCGCACATCGGCCTGCGGCGACAGGCCGAAGCTGAGCACGGTGGCGGCGCCGGCCAGGCCCTGCCAGAGGTCGAAGTAGGTGTCGTCGCGGTTGATCACGGCCACGCCGCCGCCGAGCGCGCTGAACAGCTCGCCCTTGGCGCGCGCCACGCCCTCGCGCGAGCCGAAGCCCTCGAGGTGGGCATCGCCGGCCTGGGTGACGATGCCGATGTCCGGCCGCGCCAGCCGCGCCAGCAGGGCGATCTCGCCGCCATGGTTGGCACCCATCTCGATCACCGCGGTGCGGTGCTCGGCGCGCAGCCTGAGCAGAGTCAGCGGCACGCCGATGTGGTTGTTGAGGTTGCCCTCGGTGGCCAGCACCGGGCCGCGCGCGGCGCACACCGCCGCCAGCATCTGCTTGGTGGTGGTCTTGCCGCTGCTGCCGGTGACGCCGATCACCGGCATGCCGAAGTCCTGGCGCCAGCTCGCGGCGTATGCCTGCAAACCTTCCAGCGTGTCGGCCGTGGTCACCTGGGCCGGGGCGCCATCGACCGCGTGCGACACCAGCGAGCCGGCGGCGCCGAGGCTGGCGGCGCGCAGCACGTAGTCGTGGCCGTCGAAGCGCTCGCCCTTCAGCGCCACGAACAGATCCCCGCGCTGCAGCTGGCCCGTTTCGGGTCCGACACGCGCGAAGGCCGCCGCGGCCCCGGTCAGGCGGCCGCCGATGCGGCCCGCCACGGCCGAGAGCTGTTCCATTTCCGGCGCGGCGTTCACGGGCGCGGCGCCTCCCCGGTGAGGCGGGCGACATGGGCGCGGTCGGAGAACGCGCGCACTTCGCTGCCGTAGAGCTGATAGTCCTCGTGGCCCTTGCCGGCGACCAGCACCACGTCGTCGGCGCTTGCCGCCCGCACCGCGTGCTCGATCGCGGCGGCGCGGTCGTGCTCGATGCTGACGCGGTCGCGCAACTCCGCCGGAATGCCTTCGAGGATTCCGGCGACGATGGTCGCGGGGCTCTCGCTGCGCGGGTTATCGTCGGTGACGATCGCCACGTCGGCCAGCTCGGCGGCCGCGCGCCCCATCAGCGGACGCTTGCCGCGGTCGCGGTCGCCGCCGCAGCCGAACACGCACCACAGCTTGCCGGTGGTGTGGGCGCGCAGCGCCATGAGCACCTGCTGCAGCGCCTGCGGTGTATGGGCGTAGTCGACCACCACCAGCGGCTTGGCCGCAGGACCGCGGAAACCCTCGATGCGGCCCGGCACGGTGCCGCACTGGGCGAGCGCGGCGGCGGCATCCTGGAGCGGCACGCCATCGTGGAGCAGGCAGGCCAGCGCCGCCAGCAGGTTGTAGACATTGAAGCGGCCGAGCAGGTGGCTGTCGATGCGCGCCTCGCCCCAGGAGCTGCGCACCTGGAAGCGCAGGCCGTCGACGTGCAGCTCCAGGTCGGTGCCGAGCACATGGCGCTCGCGCGCCGGCGGCTCGCCGCCGATGCCATAGAGCGTGATCTCGGCCGGAACCGACAGCGCCCGCGCCCATTCGGCGCCATGCGCGTCGTCGCGGTTGAGCACCGCGGCGCGCAGGCCCGGCCAGCCGAACAGGCGGCGCTTGGCCGCGGCGTACTGCTGGATGCTGCCGTGGTAGTCGAGGTGGTCGCGGCCGATGTTGGTCAGCACCGCCACGTCGAATTCGACGCCGATGACGCGGCCCTGGTCGAGCGCGTGCGAGGACACTTCCATCGAGAAGGCGCGGGCGCCGGCGTCGCGCTGCGCGGCGAGCATGGCCTGCAGGCGTACCGGATCCGGCGTGGTGTGCGAGGCATCGGCGAGCGCGCCGAGGCGACCGTAACCGAGCGTGCCGAAATAGCCGCAGGGCGTGCCGAGGCGCTCCAGCGCCTGCGCCACCAGATGGGCGGTGGAGGTCTTGCCGTCGGTGCCGGTGATGCCGACGCTGAACAGCCCGTGGCTGGGATGGCCCCAATAGCGCGCGGCGATCTCGCCGGCGCGGCGGCCGAGATCCTCGACCGCGACAACCGGCACTTCCAGCCGCGGCGCCGGCAAATCCAGCGCCGGCTCCCAGGCCACGGCGGCAGCGCCGCGCCTGAGCGCCTCGCCGGCGAACTTGAGGCCGTGCTGCGCATGGCCGCGCACGGCCAGGAACAGGCTGCCCGGCGCGACGCGGCGGCTGTCCAGCTCGACGCCGGCGACAGCCAGGTCCGGCACC
>CAYWPB010000386.1:0-3927 GCA_964458725.1 uncultured Nevskia sp.
CGTCGAGGTGCAGGGCACAGCCGAGGGCCATGCTTTCCGCCGCGAGGAGCTGAACGCCATGCTCGACCTCGCCACCAAGGGCATCGCCGAGCTGGCGGCGGCGCAGCGCGCCGCGCTGGCCGGCTAGTACAGGCTCCCTATCATGAGCAGCGGCCCGGAAGTGGTGCTGGCCAGCCGCAACGACGGCAAGCTGGCCGAGATGCAGGCGCTGTTCGCGCCGCTCAACTGGAAGCTGCGCTCCATCGCAGAATTCGTCGACGAGGCGGCCGAGGAAACGGCGCCGAGCTTCGTCGAAAACGCCCTGCTCAAGGCGCGCTATGCTTGCCTGGTGTCCGGCCTGCCGGCCATCGCCGACGATTCCGGCCTGGAAGTGACGGCCCTGGACGGCGCTCCCGGCATCCGTTCGGCGCGCTATGCCGGCGAGGCCGCCACCGACGCCGACAACAACCAGAAGCTGCTCGACGCGCTGAAGAAGATTCCCGACGACCGCCGCGGCGCGCGCTTCGTCTGCGTCATGGTCTACCTGCGCCATGCCGACGACGCCACGCCGCTGATCGCGCAGGGCAGCTGGCGCGGCACCATCCTGCACAACCCGCGCGGCACCCACGGCTTCGGCTACGACCCGCTGTTCTTCGTGCCGGACCAGAAGCACAGCGCCGCCGAGCTGGAAGCCGAGATCAAGAACCGCATCAGCCATCGCGGCAAGGCGGCGCGGCAGCTGTATTCGATGATCCATGATGCAGCCGGCTGAACTGCGGGAAACAGCGGCAGATCCCCACGGCTCCATCCCGCTTTCCCTGTACCTGCATTTCCCGTGGTGCGTTCGCAAATGTCCGTACTGCGACTTCAACTCGCACGCCGCGCGCGGCGAGCTTGAAGAAGATCGCTACGTCGATGCGCTGATCCGCGACCTCGATTACGAGCTGTCGCTGGCGCCGGGGCGCCAGCTGGTCAGCATCTTCGCCGGCGGCGGCACCCCCAGCCTGTTTTCCGGCCGCGCCATCGGCCGGGTGCTGGAGGCGGTGGCGGCGCGCCTGCGCTTCGCGCCGGACATTGAGATCACGCTGGAAGCCAATCCCGGCACGGCGGACGCCGCCAACTTCCGCGAATACCGCGCCGCCGGGGTCAACCGTCTGTCGATCGGCGTGCAGAGTCTGGACGCGGCGCAGCTGAAGAAGCTGGGCCGCATCCACGGGCCAGCCGAGGCAGTGGCGGCTTACGAGACCGCGCGCCGCGCCGGTTTCGACAACATCAACCTCGACCAGATGTACGCCCTGCCGCAGCAGACTCCGGCCGAGGCCGAAGCCGACCTGCGCGCCGTCTGCGCCCTCCGGCCCGAGCACCTGTCCTACTACCAGCTGACCCTGGAGCCGAACACCGAGTTCGCCGCCCGCCCGCCGCCGTTGCCGGATGACGAGACCGCCTGGACCATGCAGCTGGCCGGGCAGGCGCTGCTTGCCGCAAAGGGCTACGCACAATACGAGGTCTCGGCCTACGCCCGCCCGGGGCGGCAGTCCCGCCACAACCGCGGCTACTGGGAGTTTGGCGATTACATTGGGATTGGCGCAGGGGCACATGGAAAACGCACCCGCGCGGGTAGCGACGGCGCCGGCGCCCACGGCAAGCGCAGCGGCGCGGCCGGCATCCTGCGCCGCGCCCGCCACAAGCATCCGCGCACCTATCTGGAAGGCGCCGGCAGCGCCGCCGCGATCCAGGAGGAGCGAACCGTCCCGTCCGCGGAGCTGCCGTTCGAATTCGCCATGAACGCGCTGCGCCTCAACGAGGGCTTCGCACCGGCGCTGTTCGAGGCTCGCGCCGGGTTGCCGGCGGCGGCGCTGGAGCCGGGCCTGGATCGGGCGCGCCGCAAGGGTCTGATCGAGGAAGACGCCGGTCGGATCCGTGCCAGCGCCTTCGGCCGCGCCCATCTCAATGCCCTGCTGCGGGAGTTCCTGTGATCGAACAGACTGAAGTGACCTGCCCGGCCTGCTGGGAGACGATCGAGCTGACGGTGGACCTCAGCGCCGGCTCGCAGACCTATACCGAAGACTGCCCGGTCTGCTGCCGGCCGATGACCGTGCGCCTGCAGGTGGGCCATGATGGCGCCGATTGGTCGCTCGAGGTCGAGCCGGAAAGCGAATAAAACCCCTTGAAAATCAGACGCGCTTGCCCCATTCAGGGGTAGTCCTGTAGACTGCGCGCCCTTTTGAGCGTTGATCGGATTCCGCCTTGGATTCCGGGGCGCGAATACATTTGAGGTGACACCGATGAAAGCCGACATCCATCCGAACTACGCGGAAATCACCGTGGCCTGCAGCTGCGGCAACAACTTCAAGACCCGCTCCACGGTCGGCCGCGACCTGCAGATCGAAGTCTGCTCCAAGTGCCACCCGTTCTACACCGGCCGCCAGAAGACCCTGGACACCGGTGGCCGCGCCGACAAGTTCAACAAGCGCTACACCAAGGCTGCTGCCTGAACTTCGCGCATCTTCGCTAAAAAGGCCGCCTCCGGGCGGCCTTTTTCGTGGGAGTTCCCGCTTGTTTCAGCAGTCCGGGCATGGATGCCCGGTTGCTTGGACAAGGACGTTCACAATGTCAACATCTGGCGGCGTACGGGGCAAACTCGTTATGCTTGCGCGGTTTAAAGCAAGCCCACTCCCCAAGATCGGCGAGGCTTCGTGGCCGGGGATTGCGGCACTGCGGCAACCCGATTCCAGCGATTGACGGAGATTGCGGTCATGACGAACACCTACAGCCTGCTCAACAACGAAACCGGCGAGAAAGTCGAGCTCCCTCTCGTCCAGGGCACGCTGGGCCCCGCCGGCGCCGATGTCGGTAAGGTCTACGACAAGATGGACCTGTTCACCTATGACCCCGGATTCACCTCGACCTGCTCCTGCAAGAGCGCCATCACCTACATCGACGGCGACAAGGGCATCCTGCTGTACCGCGGTTACCCGGTCGACCAGCTGGCCAAGCATTCCAGTTTCATCGAGGTGGCCTATCTGATCCTCAACGGCGAGCTGCCGAACAAGGCCCAGCTCGAAGCCTTCGAGGCCTCGATTCGCCGCCACACCATGATCAACGAGTCGCTGCGCGGCTTCTTCGACGGCTTCAACTACGACGCGCACCCGATGGCCATGCTCACCGGCATCGTCGGCTCGCTGTCGGCGTTCTACCATGACACCACCAACAACAAGGATGCGCGCCAGCGCGAGATCTTCGCGCACCGCATGATCGCCAAGATCCCGACCATCGCGGCCGCCGCCTACAAGAAGTACTTCGGCCAGCCGTTCATGTATCCGCAGAACCACCTCGACTACTGCTCGAACCTGCTCTACATGATGTTCGCGGTGCCGGCCGAGCCGTACCACGTGCACCCGGTGGCGGCCAAGGCGCTGGACATCCTGTTCATCCTGCATGCCGACCACGAGCAGAACGCCTCGACCTCGACCGTGCGCCTGGCCGGCTCCACCGGCACCAACCCCTATGCCGCCATCTCCAGCGGCATCGCCGCGCTGTGGGGTCCGGCCCACGGCGGCGCCAACGAGGCGGTGCTGAAGATGCTGGAAGAGATCGGCTCGGTGAAGAACGTGCAGGGCTTCCTCACCAAGGTCAAGGACAAGAACAGCGGTGTGCGCCTGATGGGCTTCGGCCACCGCGTCTACAAGAACTTCGACCCGCGCGCCACCATCATCCGCGAGCAGTGCCACCAGGTGCTCAAGCACCTGGGCAAGGAGAACGACCCGCAGCTGGAGCTGGCGCTGGAGCTGGAGCGCATCGCGCTGTCGGACGACTACTTCAAGGAGCGCAAGCTCTACCCGAACGTCGACTTCTACTCCGGCATCATCTACAAGGCCCTCGGCATCCCGGTCAACATGTTCACGCCGATGTTCGCCATCGCCCGCACCGTCGGCTGGGTGGCGCACT
>CAYWPB010000387.1:0-3912 GCA_964458725.1 uncultured Nevskia sp.
TCCAGCCGGGCGCGGGTGGCGGCGTCGTCCTCGCGGCACTCGATGCCGATCACGCCCTGGGCCACCGCCGGGATGAAGCGATCGACTGCGAAGCTCTCGCGGATGCGCCCCTCCAGTCCCAGCCGCAGCAGGCCGGCGTGGGCCAGCAGGATGGCGTCGTACTGGCCCTCGTCGAGCTTGCGCAGGCGCGTGCCGACATTGCCGCGCAGCTCGCGCAATTCAAGGTCCGGCCGCAGCGCACGCAATTGGGCCTGGCGGCGCAGGCTGGAGCTGCCGACGATGGCGCCGGGCGGCAGCGCGGCGAGGCTGTCATAGCGGTTGGAAACGAGGGCGTCGCGCGGATCCTCGCCCGGCAGGAAGGCGGACAGGCACAGGCCTGGCGGCAAGTGCGCCGGCACGTCCTTCATCGAATGCACCGCCAGGTCGGCGCGGCCTTCCAGCATGGCCGTCTCCAACTCTTTGACGAACAGGCCCTTGCCGCCGACGGTGGCGAGGCTGCGGTCGAGCAGCTGGTCGCCGGCGGTGGTCATCGGCACCAACTCCACGGCCAGGCCCGGGTGGGCGCGCTGCAGCAGGGCCTGCACATGGCGGGCCTGCCAAAGGGCCAGCGGACTTTCGCGGGTGGCAATGCGCATAAAGCAGTGGTCGGGTTGTAGGGCGGGCCGTGCCCGCCGGCACACTATTATGTTGCGATGCCGCCTGAAATTGCGCCGGCGGCCATGGGCCGCCCTACCTGTCCGGCGGCCGCCTTACAGCCGGTCGTCGTCGTCCTCGCCGCCGTCGTCGGTGAGGAAGCGGCGCACCTCGGCCAGGCGGCGCCGGCTCACCGGCAGAAGCGTTGGGGCGTGGCGCACGCGCAGCCAGTGCTGCGACTCGTCGGTCTTGCCGCGCTCCAGGCCGGCGATGAAGCGGGTCGCCACCAGGGCCTTGCGGTGCACCCGCAGGAACCAGGGCGAGAAGTCGTCCTCCAGGGTCTTCAGCGACTCCTCGATCAGCACCTCGCCGTGCAGGTGGCAGACGGTGGTGTATTTCTGGTCGGCGAGGAAGTAGACGATGTCGTCCACCGGCACCCGCACCAGGCCCTCGCGGGTGGTGGCCAGCACGAACTCGCGCTTGGGACGGGCGCTGGGCGGGACGGCCGCCACCGGCTTCTGCGCCCGCGACAGCTTGCGCACCCGCTGCAGCGCCTCGCGCAGCTTCTCCTTGCGCACCGGCTTGAGCAGGTAGGCGTCGGCCTGGGCGTCGAAGGCCGACAGGGCGTGCTCGGGGTAGGCGGTGATGAAGATGATGGCCGGCGGCATCTCCTCCTCGGTGATGGCGCGCGCCACCTGCAGGCCGTCGACCATGCCCATGCGCACGTCGAGCAGCACCACATCGGGCTCTTCCTCGCGGATCACTTCCAGGGCGCCCTCGCCGTCGCCGGCCTCGCCCACCACCTCGTATCCGGGGAACTCGGCGATCAGGCGGCGCAGGCGTTCCCGCGCCAGGGGTTCGTCGTCGACGATCACCACTCTCATGCGGCTTCTCCTGCCTCTCCGCTGTGCTGTACGAACGGCAGCCTCAGCCGTGCCCGAAAGAAGGGGCCGAACTCGCCCTGATCCTGCCCCAGGATCAGTTTGGCACGGTCTCCGTAGATGAGCTTAATACGCTGCGCGATATTGTTCACGGCTGTCCCTGTCCCCTCGGTATGCGGCTCGGCTTCCTCCGGCGGCAGCGGGTTCTCCACGTCCACCACCAGGTAGCTGCCCTCGCGGCGTCCGGTGACGTGCAGCATACCGCGTGCGCGCAGTCTTGAGACGCCATGGTGCACTGCGTTTTCCACCAGGGGCTGGAGCAGCAGGCGCGGCATCTCCGCATCCAGCGCCTCGTCGGTGACCTCCCAGTTGATCAGCAGCTTGCCCCCGAGGCGGATTTCCTCGATGCGCAGGTAGCCTTTCACCACCTCGATCTCCTCGCGCATCGTGACCAGGCGCTGGCGCGAGTCCAGGCTGACCCGGAACAGGTCGGCCAGGTCCACCACCATCTCCTCGGCTTTGTCCGGCTTGGTGCCGATCAACTCGGCGATGCTGTTGAGCGAGTTGAACAGGAAATGCGGGCGGATGCGCGCCTGCAGGGCGAGGTAGCGCGCCTCGAACTCGGCCCGCGACTGTTCCTGCCACTGGTGGCGCTCCCAGAAGTAGCGCAGCAGCAGCAGCGAGACGATGCCGGAGATCAGCAGGTTGCGGATGGCGAAGGGCCAGGGCGTGTCGCCCAGCGGCACGCCCAGGCTGAACCACTGGTCCAGATACCAGGCCACCAGGCTCAGCACCAGGGTCACCAGCAGCAGCAGCCCCCAGCAGGTGAAGAAGACGATGCCGACCTGGGCCAGCTTGAGCCAGCGCCGCGCCGCGCACAGCACCGCCGCGCTGCACAGCACGATCCATTGCAGGAACAGCGACAGCGAGACGAAGCGCAGCTGCGCCGCCTCGCTGCCGGCGGTGCTGGCCAGGGACAGCACGATCACGATCAGCTCGATCACCGCCGCCAGCTGCACCAGGGCCCGCCCGGTGCAGAAGTTGGGGATCAGGGTCCCCTCGGATTGCGGTCGAACTTCGTAGCGCTTCATTGGGGGTCTGTCGGGATATTCGTCGCTGCGTCGCGCCCCAAATCTAGCCCAAGTCCGCGTACCGCGCCTATCCGGGCGGGATTGTGGTCGCGCCCGACCGGGAAATGCCACCATGGAAGCCTTACAATCCGCATCCCCGCTTGATTTCCCCGGCCCGCGAACCATGTCCCAGACCCCTGCCGACAAGTCCAACCAGAAGCTGTGGGGTGGCCGTTTCGCCGAATCCACCGACGCCCTGGTGGAAGCCTTCACCGAGTCCGTCAGCTTCGACCGCCGCCTGTGGCGCCAGGACATCGCCGGCAGCCGGGCCCATGCCCGCATGCTGGGCAAGGTGGGAGTGCTGAGCGTTGCCGACGTCGAGGCCATCGTCTCCGGGCTGGATGCGATCCGCGACGAAATCGCCGCCGGCAGCTTCCAGTGGCAGCAGGCCCTGGAAGATGTGCACATGAATATCGAATCCGCGCTGACCGCCCGCATCGGTGACGCCGGCAAGCGCCTGCACACCGGCCGCAGCCGCAATGACCAAGTCGCCACCGATCTACGCCTCTACACCCGCGACGCCATCGACGAGCTGGTGGGCCTGATCGAGGCCCTGGCCGGCGGCCTGCCCGATCTGGCGGAACGGGAAGCGGCCCCGGTGATCCCTGGGTTCCCCCACCTGCAGGTCCCCCAGCCGGGGTCCTTCGGCCACCACCTTCTGGCCTGGCGCGAGCAGATCCTGCGCGACCGCGCGCGCCTGCTCGACGCCCGCAGGCGCACCAACCTGCTGCCCCTGGGCAGCGCCGCCCTGGCCGGTACCGTCTACCCGATCGACCGCCACTACGTGGCGCAGCAGCTCGGCTTCGACGGCCCCACCGAGAACAGCCTGGACTCGGTCAGCGACCGTGACTTCGCCATCGAATTCTGCGCCGCCGCCAGCCTGCTGATGGTGCACCTGTCGCGCTGGAGCGAGGAGCTGATCCTGTGGAGCAGCCCGATGTTCGGCTTCGTCAAGCTGCCGGACCGCTTCTGCACCGGCAGCTCGATCATGCCGCAGAAGAAGAACCCCGACGTGCCCGAGCTGGCGCGCGGCAAGACCGGCCGCGTCAACGGCCACCTGATCGGCCTGCTCACGCTGATGAAGGGCCAGCCGCTGGCCTACAACAAGGACAACCAGGAAGACAAGGAACCGCTGTTCGACACCGTGGACACCGTGGTCGACACGCTGCGCATCTTTGCCGACATGGCAACGGGCATCACCGCCAAGGCCGACGCCATGCGCGCCGCCGCGCTGCAGGGCTACGCCACCGCCACCGACCTGGCCGACT
>CAYWPB010000388.1:0-3907 GCA_964458725.1 uncultured Nevskia sp.
CTCTTCGGCTTGTTCGGGCTGGACGGCGGCGGCTCCACCGGCGCGGCGGCGCGCAGCGCCTGCTGCGCCAGTGCGGCGTCGTAGTCGGTGGCGGCGACCACCTCGATGCCGCCGGGCACGCGGCGGTTGGACAGGATCACCGCGTCCGGTCCCTGCTCCTCGCGCACCTGGCGAATCGCTTCGCGCATGCTCTTGGCGACGAAACGCTTGATCTTCATCGACGCGCCACCCCAAAAGTCATTTGTTCAGTCCTCGTCATGCAATGGCTCCCACCATGCGGATCGGCCGGTCTTCCGGCACCTCGTCATAAGCCAGCACGTGCAGGTCCGGCACGACCTGCCGCGTAAAGCGCGCCAGCATCGGCCGCAGCACGCCCGGCACCAGCAGCACGGCCGGCTGGCCGGTGCGGGCCTGGCGTTGCGCGCCGTCGGCGATCGACTTCTGCATGCGCTCGGCCAGTCCCGGTTCCACCGCGGCAGCGCCGCTGGCAAGGCTGTCCTGCAACACGCGTTCCAGCGCCGGCGCCAGGGTCAGCACCGGCAATTCGCCCTCCGCGCCGAGGTCCTGGACGATTTGCCGGCGCAGCGCCACGCGCACGGCGGAGGCCAGGGCGACGGGTTCCTGACTCCGCGGCGCGGCTTCCGCCAGCGCCTCGGCGATGCCGCGCAGGTTGCGCACCGGCACGCGGTCGGCGAGCAGCAGGCGCAGCACGCGCACGAAGCTCGACAGCGGCAGCAGCTTGGGCACCAGGTCCTCGGCCAGCTTCGGCGCCGAACGCGACAGCGCGTTGAGCAGCTGCTGGCCCTCGTCGTGGCCGAGCAGCTCGGCGGCGTGCTCCTTGATCAGCTGCGACAGGTGGGTGGCGACGACGGTGGCGGCGTCGACCACGGTGTAGCCCAGGGTCTGGGCGTGATCGCGCTGGCCGCGCTCGATCCACACCGCATCGAGGCCGAAGGCGGGATCCTTGCCGGCGATGCCGTTGAGCGCGCCGTAGACGCGACCGGAATTCAGGGCCAGGTCGCGCTCGGGATGGATCAGCGCGGTGGCCAGCGGCACGCCGTGCAACAGCACGCGGTAGGAATTGGGCGGCAGCTCGAGGTTGTCGCGGATGTGCACCGGCTGGATCAGGAAGCCCAACTCCTGGGTCAGCTTCTTGCGCACGCCCTTGATGCGCGCCATCAACTCGCCGCCCTGGCGCACGTCGACCAGCGGGATCAGGCGGTAGCCGACCTCCAGGCCCAGCACGTCCTGCGCCGCGACGTCGTCCCAGCTCAGCTCGGCCGGCTTAGCCGGCGGCGGCGCTGGAACTGGCGCGGAGCCGGCCTGGGCGCTGCGCTGGTGCCGCAGCCAGGCGATGCCGCCGCAGATCGCGGCGAGCGCCAGGAACACCAGGTTCGGCATGCCCGGCACCAGGCCGGTGATGCCGAGCACCGCGGCGGTGATGACCAGCACCTTGGGCTGGCCGAACACCTGCGAAATGAGCTGCTTGCTCATGTCCTGGGCGCGCGAGATGCGCGTCACCAGGATCGCCACCGAGGTCGACAGCAGCAGCGACGGCACCTGGGCGACGAGGCCGTCGCCGATGGTCAGCAGGGTGTAGTTCTTCAACGCCGCGCTGACCGGCAACCCGTGCTGCAGCACACCCACCAGCAGGCCGCCGAGGATGTTGATCGCCAGGATCAGGATGCCGGCCAGGGCGTCGCCGCGGATAAACTTGGAGGCGCCGTCCATGGAGCCGTAGAAGTCGGCCTCCTCGCGCACCTCCTCGCGCCGGGCGCGGGCCTCCTCGCGGCTGAGCAGGCCGGCGTTGAGGTCGGCGTCGATCGCCATCTGCTTGCCTGGCAGGGCGTCGAGCACGAAGCGGGCGGAGACCTCGGAGACGCGCTCGGCGCCCTTGGTCACCACCATGAAATTGATGATGGTGAGGATGATGAAGATGACGAAGCCGACGGCGTAGTTGCCGCCGACCACGAATTCGCCGAAGGCCTGGATGACGTGGCCGGCGGCGTGGGTGCCCTCGTGGCCGTGCAGCAGCACCACGCGGGCCGAGGCGACATTCAGCGCCAGGCGCAGCAGGGTTACCACCAGCAGCACGGTGGGAAAGGCCGAGAACTCCAGCGGCCGCAGCACGTAGATCACCGCCAGCAGGATGACGATGGCCAGGGCGATGTTGAAGGTGAACAGCAGGTCCAGCGCCAGCGGCGCCAGCGGCACCACCATCATCGCCAGGATCACCATCAGCAGCAGCGGCGCGCCCAGGCCGTTGCCGCCGAGCTGGCGCAGGCGGGTCAGGAAGCCGTTGTTGTCGTCTTGCATGTCGGTTGCGGGCGGGCGGCGGCGCGGCCGGCGCGGGCTGGCCTTCAGTTCAGCAGGCCGGCGCTGCGCTGCAGGTCGATCTGCATCGCGTCGCTGGCGTAGAAGTCGTCGGCAGTGCGCAGGCCCAGGCGCTGCGCGGCGCCGACCTCACCCAGCTCCGGCACCCGCTCGCGCGGCTGGCACAGCATGTCGGCCACGGTGACGACGTCGGCGTAGTCCGGATCGCCCGCGCTGTCGCGGCTACCGTCGCGGTAGGCCGCCGGCACGCAGGCGATGTCCTCGGGAAAGCGCCAGTGGCGCAGCAGCGTGCTGCCAATGTCGGAGTGACGGCGCTCGATCAGGCTGAACAGCTCGTCGGCATCGAGGCCGCCGCTGTCGTGCTCGTGCAGCGCCACCAGCAGCGGCAGGGCGCCGACGCAGTGCATCAGGCCAGCCAGCAGGGCCTGCTCCGGCGGCAGCGCGGTGCAGTGCCGCGCCAGCACGTGGCTCAGTGCGGCGATGTCGCGGCTGCGGCGGGCGATGCGCTTCATCAGCAGCTTGGCGATGTCGCACTTCGGTTCGAAGGTGTGCTCCATCGCCAGCGCGGTGGACAGGTCGCGCACGTAGTAGAAGCCGAGGCGGGTCACCGCCTGCGGCAGGGTCCGCACCTCGATGCGCCCGCGCAGCATCGGGCTGTTGGCGATGCGGATCAGCCGGGCCGTCAGCGCGGCGTCGCGCACGATCTCCGCCGCCAGTTCTTCGACGCCGGCATCCGGGTCGGCTGCGACCTCGCGCACGCGTAGCGTCACTTCGGGCAGGGTCGGCAGCTTGACGGCGTTGAGCCGGAAGCCTTCCTGGACCGAGTCCAGCACCGTTTCCTCCAGGGTTTTCGCTGCTTGCATCGGGTTCCTCGGCATGCGGGTTGCGCCGGGAGCAATGCAGTTCCTGTTCCTCGAAGCGGCGATCCGGGCCGGTTTCCGCCGATTGCCGTTCGTCACCTGCCGGACGGCAAAAGCCCTGATTCGCGGCTCAGGATTTTCAGTCCGGATCGGGCTCGCCGCCAGGCACGCTGTCGATCACCGGCTCGGCCGGCGCCGCCGTGCCGCCGCGCCAGGCGCGCAGCTGATAGACGTAGGTCAGCACCCGTGCCACCGCCGCGTACAGCGCTGCCGGGATCTCCTGCTCCAGCTCGACGCTGCGATACAGCGCGCGCGCCAGCGGCGGCGCCGACACCAGCGGGATGCGGTGCTGCCGCGCCAGCTCGCGGATCACAGCGGCGATCTCGCCGGCGCCCTTGGCGACGACGCGCGGCGCACGCATGCCGTTGCTGTCGTATTTGAGGGCCACGGCATAGTGGGTCGGGTTGGTCACCACCACGTCGGCGCCAGGCAGCACCTCCATCATGCGGCGGCGCGACATCTCCGCCTGCAGGCGGCGGATGCGCGCCTTCACTTCCGGCCGGCCGTCGCTCTGCTTCAGCTCGTCGCGGATTTCCTGGCGCGACATGCGCAGGCGTTTGGCGTAGCTCCACAGCTGGTAGGGCGCGTCCAGCAGCGCCACCGCCAGCAGCGACGCGGCGAGCCAGGCCATGGCGCCGAGCATCAGGCCGGCG
>CAYWPB010000389.1:0-3906 GCA_964458725.1 uncultured Nevskia sp.
ACCTTCACCGCGTCCAGCACCTGCGGCAGCAGCAGGGTGGTCGGCACCGAGCCGGTGTGACCACCGCCCTCCGCGCCCTGCACGGTGATGATGTCGGCGCCCAGCTCCACCGCCTTCTGCGCGTGCTTCAGCGCGCCGACCGTGGGCATGCACAACAC
The DNA here is from genome assembly GCA_964458725.1 of uncultured Nevskia sp. Taxonomy (GTDB): domain Bacteria; phylum Pseudomonadota; class Gammaproteobacteria; order Nevskiales; family Nevskiaceae; genus Nevskia. The sequence continues at coordinate 159 of CAYWPB010000389.1, forward strand.
GCCGGCCTGCTTGAAGCGGCCGATGGTCTTAGCGTCCGGCCCGCGGCCGTAGCTGACGGCGCGCAGACGGTGCTTGATGGTGAGGTCGATGACCTGCTGCGCGTTCGGCTGGAACATGTGGAAGTTGATGCCGAACGGGCGCTCGGTCAGCGACTTCACCTTGAGGATTTCCGCCTCCAGTTCTTCGGCCTTGATGGTGGCGGCGGCGAGGAAGCCGAAGCCGCCGGCATTGCTGGTGGCGGCGACCAGCTTCGCGTCCGCCACCCAGCCCATCGCGGTCTGCACGATGGGATAGCGGCTGCCGAGGCGCTCGCACAAGACCGTATTGAGCAGGCTGTTGGTGGGGGGGCTCATCAGCGCTTCACGATCACGGACGAGCCGTGCCCGAACAGGCCCTGGTTGGCGGTGATGCCGACCTTGGCGCCCTGGACCTGGCGCGCGCCGGCCTGGCCGCGCAGCTGGAACGCCAGTTCGCAGACCTGGGCGATGGCCTGGGCCGGCACCGCCTCGCCGAAGCAGGCCAGGCCGCCGGAAGCATTGACCGGGATGCGGCCGCCGACGCGGGTGGCGCCGGAGCGCAGCAGGGACGCGGCCTCGCCGCGCTTGCACAGCTGCAAGTCCTCGATCCAGTCCAGCTCCAGGGCCGTCGATAGGTCGTAGACCTCGGCGAGGCTGACGTCCTCCGGGCCGATGCCGGCTTCCTCGTAGGCCTTGCGCGGCAGCGCGGCGCGGAAACGCTGCGGTTCCGCGGCGACAGCCGAATCGGTGGCCAGGTCCGGCATCTCCACCGTGTCGGTGGCGAAGCTGGGGGTGACGGTGGAGATCGCGGCGATACGCGGCGCATCCTTCTTCCCCACCCGCTTCGCATAATCGAGGCTGGAGACGATCAGGGCGGCGGCGCCGTCGGAAGTGGCGCAGACATCCATCAGGCGCAACGGATCGGCCACCATGGCCGAGGCCGCCACGTCGGCCGCGCTGAACTTCTTGCGATAGCGGGCGTTGACGTTCTCGAAGCCGTGCTCGGCGTTCTTGATCTTGACCTGGGCGAAATCGTCTTGGGTGTCGCCGTACAGCGCCATGCGGCGGCGCGCATACAGGGCGAAATAGGTCGGGTTGGTGATGCCGACGCGGAAGCGCACCCAGTCCGGATCGTCCGGGCGCTCGCCCTTCATCGGCGCGAGGAAGCCCTTCGGCGTGGTATCGGCGCCGATCACCAAGGCCACTTCGCACTCGCCGGCGAGGATCTTGGAGCGCGCTGCCGCGAGGGCCTGCGAGCCGGAGGCGCAGGCGGCGTAGGAGGTGTTGACCTGCGCGCCCTGCCAGCCCAGGGCCTGGGCGAAGGTGGCGCCGGCGACGTAGCCCGGATAGCCGTTGCGCATGGTGGCCGCGCCGGAGACGAACTGCACATCGCGCCAGTTGACGCCGGCGTCGGCCAGCGCCGCGCGCGCGGCGACCACGCCGTACTCGACGAAATTGCGGCCCCACTTGCCCCAAGGGTGCATGCCGGCGCCGAGGATGGCGATTTCTCTATTGGTGCTCACGCGCCAGCTCCCGCAACCGGCTTCCACTTCCAGGTCAGCTTGCCGTCGTCCAGCGGCTCGAGAATCAATTCGACCGTCATGCCGACCTTGATGTTTTCCAGCACGGTGCCGGTGGCGAGCTGGCCGAGCACGATCATGCGCTCTTTCTCCAGCTCCACCGCGGCGATGCCGAAGGGCTGGAACGGCTCATTGGCGATGTAGGGCTCGGGCGGCTTGTAGGCCGCGTTGGTGTAGGACCAGAGCGTGCCGCTGCGCGACAGCTCGACCTCCTCGAAAGTCTCGCCGGCGCAGTCCGGGTGGCGGCAGAACTTGATGGCCTTGGGGAAGTAATAGGTGCCGCAGCTCTTGCAGCGCGCGCCGAGCAGGTGCGGCGCATGCTCGTCGAGCGTGAACCAGCCTTCCAGTACGGGCGTCTTGACCTGGGCGTCCATCAGGCGGCCTTCCGCGCCGGCGGGTTGTTCTTCAGCACGGCGCCGCGCAGGTTGTGCGGGTCCAGCCGCTGGATGATGGCGAGTTGCTCGGCGGTGGGCATCGGCGTCTCGCCCAAGCCGTCCGCCTGCTGCAGGGGGAAGCCGGTTGCGGCCTGCACCTGCTCGAAGGTCACACCCGGATGCAGGGACTTCACGCGGATGCCCTTCCCGCCTTCCTTGTCCGCGCCGCCGAAATCCAGAACACACAGGTCGGTAAGAATCACGCGCATGTCGACGAAATCGCGCTTCATGCCCGGACCCCAGCGCTCGGGCTTGTAGCCCACACCGGAGACCATGTCGACTTCCCCCGCCACGAAGATGCGCGGATTGTGGTTGGGCACGAACAGAGAGTTGATGTGGTTGATGCTGTTGCCCGGCAGGCCGCGCACTCCCAGCATCGCCGACTTGGGCCGAGCATAGTCACCGACAATGGACAGGTTGGTCTGGCCCCAGCGGTCCACCTGGGTCGGGCCGATCATGACGTGGCGCTTGCCGCCCCAGACGCACTCGAACACGCGCTCGAACGACATGTAGCCTTCGTACTTGGGGCGATAGTCGCCGCGCGGTCCCAGCGGCACCGGCTCCGACACCAGAAAGGACTCGCTGTCGGTCATCAGCAGCTCGGGCGAGTGCGTCAGCTTGGCCAGGGAGGCGCCGAGGCGCGGGATGGTGGTGATGCCGGAGGCCAGCACTTCGCCGTTGTCGCGCCAGGCTTCGGAGGCGGCGACGATCATCAGTTCTGCCAGGGTTGTTTCAGTCATGTTCAGAACACCGGCAGCTTGAGCTTGGCGATGCGTTCGGCACCGCCGACCTTCGCCAGGTAGGCCGACTCACCAGGGCTGACAAACTCCTCGACGTACTTCTGCCAGCCGTTTTCCTCGGTGGCCGAGGCGTTGTAACGCTTGAAATGCTCCATGTCCCAGCCGTAGTCCGGCCCCATGTAAGTCGGATGGGCGCCACCGGGGGCATGCACCACGCCGACGACGAGGTAGCGCTCGAACGGGTTCAGCTTGGCCGTGTCCGCGTCGAGCTCGAAACGCTCGCGCAGCACTTCGGTGCTGACGTAGCACTTGTCGGCGGCGCGGGCGTAGAGATGATCGAAGAAGGTATCGGCGCCGCGCACCAGGGTGTTGCCGAGGCGGTCCGCCTCGTTGACGTGGATCAGGGCGGCGTCCAGCTTCAGCGCCGGCATCGCCACGTAGACCTCGCCGTCGGCATAGGGCGAGGTGATGGTCTTGATCGAAGGATTCTTCGCCAGCACGTCAGTGGCCAGGCCGACGCGGGTCGGCAGGAAGGACATGCGCATGCCGGCGGCGCGCAGGCCCCACTCGAACATGCCCTCGTCCAACTCCATCACCTCGATAACGCCGCTCTCGCGCGCCTTGCGGTAGTACGGCTCCAGCGGGATGGCATCGAGCGTGACGAAGGGAAACACCAGCTTCTTCACCTTGCCGGCGGCGCAGAGCATGCCGACGTCGGCGCCGCCGTAGGACACCAGGGTCAGATCCTTCAGGTCCGAGCGCAGGATCTCGCGCACCAGGGCCATCGGCTTGCGGCGCGGGCCCCACCCGCCGATGCCCAGCGTCATGCCGGAGCGCAGTTGCGCAATGGCAGCCGCCGCCGGCATTTCCTTGTTCAGCGCCATTACTTGAAGCCCACCGAGAAGTCGTGGCCCCACAGGCTCACGGCGGTGGACTCGAAGGCCTGGTGCTTGTCCCAGTCCAGCATCAGGCCGCC
>CAYWPB010000390.1:0-3890 GCA_964458725.1 uncultured Nevskia sp.
TGGAGCGAAGGCAGTCGCTGCCGATCCTCAGCAACATCCTGCTGGTGGCGCAGGAAGACGAGCTGGTACTGACCGCAACCGATCTGGAGCTGCAGGTGGAGCGCCGCGTGCAGGTGCAGAATCTGACTCCGGGCAAGACCACCGCGCCGGCGCGCAAGCTGCATGACATCTGCCGTGGCCTGCCGGAAGGCGCCGCCATCGGCATGGAGCTGAGCCAGAGTCGCCTGACCGTGAAATCCGGCCGCAGCCGCTTCGCCCTGGCGACTCTCGACGCCGCCGAATTTCCCTCGCTCAGCGCCGCCGGCGCCGAGACCAGGCTGGTGCTGACCGGCAAGGAGCTGAAGGAGCTGCTGGGCCGCACCCAGTTCGCGATGGCGCAGCAGGACGTGCGCTATTACCTCAACGGCCTGCTGCTGGAGATCCGCGCCAACCGCGTGCGCACCGTCGCCACCGACGGCCATCGTCTGGCCATGGCCGAGCTGCGCCGCGACACCGGCGTGAAGAAGGACCTCCAGGTGATCCTGCCGCGCAAGACCGTGCTCGAGCTGCAGCGCCTGATCGACGGCGACGACAGCGAGATCGTCATCAACCTGTCCGCCAACCAGGTGCAGGTGGACCTGGACGGCCTCAAGCTGACCTCCAAGCTGATCGAGGGCCGCTTCCCGGACTACGAGCGCGTGATTCCGGAAGGCTCGGACAAGAGCGTGCACGCCGAGCGTGGCCGGGTGAGGGCGGCGCTGTCGCGCGCCGCGATCCTGTCCAACGAGAAATTCCGCGGCGTGCGCCTCAGCATCAATGGCAGCACCCTGCGCATCCAGACCCAGAACCCGGAGCAGGAAGAAGCCGAGGAGGAGGTCGAGGTGCAGTACAGCGGCTCGCCGCTGGAAATCGGTTTCAACGTCGGCTACCTGCTCGACGCCCTCGACGCGATCGAAGGCAACGAGTTCATCATGGAGCTGCGCTCCGGGGATGCCAGCGGCCTGGTCTACGACGCCGCCAACAATGCCAACAAGTTCGTGGTGATGCCGATGCGGCTCTAGCTGCGCGGCTCGTTCAAGGAAAGCGAAACAGCTGCTCACGCAAAGACGCAAAGACGCAAACGGTAAAAGCGCCACGGGATCGTACCGAGCGCGAATGAACGAAGCCGGGCGGAATCCGTCCGGCTTTTTTATTCTTGTTTTGCTGCTTTTGCGTCTTTGCGCCTTTGCGTGAGGCGCTTTTGATTTGCCCTCCATGTTGATCACCCGCCTCGAAGCCCGCGACTTCCGCCTGTTCGGCGAACTGGGACTGGACGCGCATCCAGCATTCAACCTGGTGGTCGGCGACAACGGCGCCGGCAAGACCACCTTGCTGGAGATCCTGCATGTGCTGGGGCGAGGGGCGAGCTGGCGAGTGCAGCAGCCACAGCAGCTGGTGCAGGACGGCAAGCACGCCTGGCAGGCGCGCGGGCAGCTCGACGAGGCCGCCGGAGCACCGCCGGAGCTGCTGCGCGTGACCTGGAAGGATCGCGAAACCCGCATCGAGCTGGGTCAATCGGCCCTGGCTCTGTCTGAGCTGGTCCGCCGGGTACCGATGCAGATCCTCGATCCGGGCATGCACCGCATGCTGGAGGAGGGCCCCGGCATTCGTCGACGGTTCCTCGACTGGGGTGTGTTCCACGTGGAACATTCGTTCATGCCGGTATGGCGCCGGGCTCGCCGGGCGCTGGATCAGCGCAATGCCGTACTGCGGGACAACGGTTCGGCCCAGCTGCTGGCGCCCTGGAACCGGGAGCTGGCCGAGGCCGCCGAGCAGCTCAGCGTCCTGCGGCGCCGTCATGCGGCCGAAGTGGAAACGCGCAGCCAGGTGTTGCTGCAGCGGCTGCTGCCCGGCGAATCCTGGCAACTGCGCTATGCCCAGGGTTGGGATGCGGAGCGCAGCTACCTGGAAGTGCTGGAGGCCAACGTTGAGCGGGACCGCCGCCAGGGCATGACTACCAGCGGGCCGCAGCGGGCCGAGCTGGGCTTCTACACCGCGCCGGGCGAAGGCCAGGCGGCCAAGGCGGTCAAAGGCCGCATCAGCCGCGGCCAGCAGAAGCTGCTGGTGGCAGCTTTCATCCTGGCCCAATGCGGGATTGTGGCGGAGCGGAGCGGGCGGGTGCCGGCGCTGCTGCTGGACGACTTCGCCGCCGAGCTTTCGACCGAGTTCCAGACCCGCCTCCTGGCCCTGCTGCTGGACTACCCGGGACAGAAATTCGTAACCGCCCTGGAGCGCTCCGGAGTACTGAAAAACCTGCCCTCCGCCCATATGTTCCACGTGGAACATGGGGTGCTGAGACCCCTCTGACGCTGATAAAATAGGCAATCAGAAGAAGCATTAGACGATGACTACGACTCCCAACGATCCACCCGCCGACGGTTCTGGCTATAACGCCAGCAGCATCAAGGTTCTCAAGGGTCTGGACGCGGTCCGGCAGAGGCCGGGCATGTACATCGGCGACACCGATGACGGCACCGGCCTGCACCACATGGTGTTCGAGGTGGTGGATAACGCCATCGACGAAGCCCTGGCCGGCTACTGCACGGAGGTCGGCGTCACCCTGCATGCCGACAACAGCGTTTCCGTGGTGGACAACGGCCGCGGCATCCCGGTCGACATCCACGAGGAAGAAGGACGCTCGGCGGCCGAGGTCATCATGACCATCCTGCACGCCGGCGGTAAGTTCGGCGGCAGCGGCTACAAGGTCTCCGGCGGCCTGCACGGCGTGGGCGTGTCGGTGGTCAACGCACTGTCCGAGCTGCTGCTGCTCGACATCTACCGCGACGGCAAGCACCACCACCAGGAGTACAAACTGGGCGAGCCGCAGGCGCCGCTGGCCGTGGTCGGGGACACCGCCAAGCGCGGCACCACTGTGCGCTTCTATCCGAGCCACAAGATCTTCACCCAGACCGAGTTCCACTACGACATCCTGGCGCGCCGCCTGCGCGAACTGTCGTTCCTGAACTCGGGCGTGCGCATCGTGCTGCGCGAGGAAGCCACCCAGCGCGAGGACGTCTACGAGTATCACGGCGGCATCCGCGCCTTCGTCGAGTACCTCAACAAGAACAAGCAGCCGCTGCACGAGACCATCATCTACGTCAATGCCGAGAAGGACGGGATCCAGGTGGAAGCCTCGCTGCAGTGGAACGACTCCTACCAGGAAGGGGTGTTCTGCTTTACCAACAACATCCCGCAGAAGGACGGCGGCACCCACCTCACCGGCTTCCGCAACGCCCTGACCCGCACCATCAACGACTACCTCGAGACCGAGGGTCTGGCCAAGAAGGAGAAGGTCGAGCCGATCGGCGACGACGCCCGCGAGGGCCTGACCGCGGTGCTGTCGGTCAAGGTGCGCGACCCCAAGTTCTCCTCGCAGACCAAGGAAAAGCTGGTTTCCTCGGAAGTGAAGGGCGCGGTCGAGTCGGTGCTGGTGGAGAAGCTGAAGGAATTCCTGCTGGAGCGCCCGCGCGAGGCCAAGGTGATCGGCGCCAAGGTGGTCGACGCCGCCCGCGCCCGCGAGGCGGCCCGCAAGGCCAAGGAGCTCAACCGCCGCAAGAGCGTGCTGGACATCGCCGGCCTGCCCGGCAAGCTGGCCGACTGCCAGGAGAAGGACCCGGCGCTGTCTGAGATCTTCCTGGTCGAGGGCGACTCGGCCGGCGGCTCGGCCAAGCAGGGGCGCGACCGCCGCTTCCAGGCGATCCTGCCGCTGAAGGGCAAGATCCTCAACGTCGAGAAGGCACGGCTGGAGAAGATGCTGTCCTCGGTGGAGGTCGGCACCCTGATCACCGCGCTGGGCTGCGGCATCGGCCGCGACGACATGAAGCCGGAGAACCTGCGCTACCACCGCATCATCATCATGACCGATGCGGACG
>CAYWPB010000391.1:0-3849 GCA_964458725.1 uncultured Nevskia sp.
GGCTTCCAGCCGCGCCCGCACCGCGGGGTCGGCCGAAGGCAGCTCGCTGAGGCCGTGCAGCAGGGCGCGGAAGTAGAGCATGGTGCCGCCGACCAGCAGCGGCCGGTTGCCGCGGGCGTGGATCTCGCCGATCAGGCGGCGCGCGTCTGCGGCGAAGCGCGCGGCCGAGTAGCTCCGCGCCGGATCGAGCAGGTCGAGCAGGTGGTGCGGCACGCGGGCGCGCGTGGCCGCATCGGGCTTGGCGGTGCCGATGTCCATGCCACGGTAGACCTGGGCCGAGTCGACGCTGACGATCTCGGCGCGGCCGCCGAGGCGCTCCCACAGCTCCAGCGCCAGCGCCGACTTGCCCGCGGCGGTGGGGCCGGCGATGACCAGCAGGGGTTCTTCGGGATGGCTCACCCGCAAATTCTAGCGGGCGGGCTGGCGCTGCAACTGCGCGTCGGCGGCGCGCAGGCGGCGGATGCGGTCGGCGGTGGCCGGGTGGGACGAGAGGTAGTCGGGCTCTTCGGATTGGTCCGGCTTGGTTGCCGGACTCTTGCCGCTCTTGCCGTCCTTGGTCCGGCGCTGCGCCACCAGACGCTCCAGCATGTCGGCCAGGCGCGAGGGCGGGATGCCGTTGGCCAGCATCATGCGCGCCGCGTAGTCGTCGGCCTGGGCCTCGAACTCGCGCGAATAGCGGGTCTGCAGCAGGGCCGTGGGGACGGTCGCCAACAGGGTGGAGACGTCGCCGAACCAGGCAGTCATGGCCAGCGCCACCGCCGAACCCTGCAGCACCATGCGCAGGCCGTGGCGGTAGTGGACATGGCCGAGCTCGTGCGCCAGCACCCCATCGATCTCCTGGTCATTACCGGCCAGAAACACCAGCTGGTCGAGCAGGACCACGCGTCCGTCGGGCAGCGCGAAGGCATTGGGGCCGATCTTCGGGCTGGAACGGAACTCGATGTGGGCGACCTCGGTGCCGCCGTCGGGCACGTGCAGCGCGGCGAACCCCGCCGAGAGCTGCTGCTTGCGCGCGTCCGGCAGCAGGGAATGCTGCAGCAAGGTCCGGTCCAGACCGGCCAGGGTGGTCTCGCTCAACTGCCGTGCCACTCCTGACGGCAGGCGCCAGGCGGCGAATTCGGCGGCCATCGGCAGGCCCCAGCGGTAGGCCGCCGCGGCGATGACGATGCAGGCCAGCATCGACGCCAGTGCAATGCGCCAGCTGCGCTGCAGCCGGTCGACCAGCCCCGGGCGATGGCCTTCACCGTACAGGGCCAGCTCCAGCGCCGCGAGGTCGCGCACCTCGCAGTAGGCACCGTCATCGAAGCTGAGCAGCCGCGGCGAGTTACCGAGCCGCTCCGAGATGCGCACTTGCTGCAGGGGCTCGCGGCGCCGGATGCCGGCGCCGGAGACGCTCAGCATGCCGTGCTCGATGCTGAGGTCGACCGGGTGGCGGCGCGCGGTGCGGCCATCGTAGTAGGCGCCGCCGAACACCGTAGCCATCCCTCAGAAGGAGATGTCGATGTCGAAGGCGCCGGCCGCTTCCTCGCCGATGGCGCCGATTTCCTGCGACTGGTCGGCGACGAACTCGTCGAGCGAGCTGGCCGGCACCAGGCTCAGGCATTCGGTGCGGTAGCGCGCCAGCCGCACCATGGCCCAGGGCGAGAAGAAGCCCAGGCTCAGCACCACGGCGAAGAAGTTGCTCAGGTAGATCCAGAACAGTCGCCGCGCCGAGAGGCGGCACTCGAAGCGGTGCTCGCCGAGGCGGGTGTTGTTCCAGATCAGGTTCTGCAGGCGCGCCGAAACGTAGGGGCCCACCACCAGCAGCACCGGCAGGTAGAACAGCAGCACGAAGCCGCCGACGAACACCGCCAGCTCCTTGGGATCCGGCTTGGCGCCCGCCGCGTGGTGCGCGCCGAACGCCGGAATGACCATCGCGATCAGCACTCCGGAGAGCATCGCGGCACCGAACGACATCAGCAGGGCCCGTCCGTAGATGCCATAGAACTGGCCGACGCGCGCGGCGAAGCTGAAGCGGGTCTGGCCATACCAGGAATTGCCGTGCTGGTAGACCTTGAGCTTCTGGTGGAACAGCGGCGCCAGGATGTACAGCGTGAACAGGCTGCCGAGGAACCCGAACAGGAAGGTCTCGTAGGCGCCGGCGACGCTGCCCTTGAAGCGGAAGCGCAGGCCGCGGTAGCTGCTGTTGTACAGGCGGAAACGCAGCGAATTGCGCAGCAGCAGCGGCAACACGCCGCCGAGCAGCAGTAGCGACAGCACCCCGACCAGGGGCGAGACGTCGAAGCCGTGCTGGTAGATCAGCAGCAGGCAGATGGCGACGATGCGGCCCTTGAGGATGCTCAGCGCCTGGCCGTGGTATTCGAAGCTGGAACCGGCCAGCTCGGTGTTGCGGTAGAAATACTGCAGCCGCCGCACCTTGGCCCAGGCCGAGTAGATGCCCAGGGTGAGGATCGACAGCAGCAGGTTGACGATCCAGATGCGGAAGTATTCGCCACCGCTGCCGTTGAAGCGCAGGGTCTGCGGCTCCAGGCGGATCGGCTGGGTTTTCTCGAAATTGTCCACGCCCCCTCCCCTTCTGTCGGCGGCATCCCCATGCCGCGTACTCAACATAACGGAGCGGCCGGCGGAACACCACCGGCGAAATGTGACGTACTTCGCGCTTCGGGTTTGCTATTCAGCTGCGGATGCGGCCATGCCAGGCGCCCGGCTTTCGCCGATGATGAAAGACGGCAACTACCAGCAACTCCTGGTCGCGCACGCGGTAGATCAAGGCATAGGGGAAGCGCCGGAATACGACGCGCCGGCAGTCGAACTCGATTGCGCGTTGCGCCCGCGGATTGCGCAAGGCCAATGCCAACGCAGCCTCCAGTGACCTGGCGAATTCGAAGCCCAGGCCCGGAGAACGGGCCTCAAACCATAGCTGCGCCCGCAAAGCCTCAAGCCGCGCCTCCGGCCTGAAGACGGCCTGCATCAGCTCTTATTCTGAAACAGCTCGGCGCGGACCTGTTCCCAGGAAATCGCCGAAGTCGGATCGGCGTCGTGCTCGCGCAACCTACGCTCCAGCTCGGCCACTTGCGTCTGGTTCAGCGACAGGGAATCAGGGGATTCCTCGGCAATGCTGTCCCACAGATCCTCCACGAGCTGAATCCGCTCGGAGATCGAGAGTTTGGCAAGCTGTGGCGCCAGTGCAGACATACAGGAACTATAGAACAAAACGCTATGGCTGGCCGGACTGGCCCGGCGGCTAGCGCCCGCGCAGAAACAGCCGGTCGAGGTCCTCGGCGCCGACCTGCACCCAGGTGGGGCGGCCGTGGTTGCACTGGCCGGAGCGCTCGGTGGCCTCCATGTCGCGCAGCAGGGCGTCCATCTCCGGCAGGCTCAGGCGGCGGTTGGCCTTGATGGCGCTGCGGCAGGCCAGGTCGGCGAGGATGCGGTGCTGGGCGTCGAGCACCTCGTCGATGTGCGACTCGCTTTCGGCGCTGTACAGCGAACGCAGCAGCGCGCCGAGATCGGTCTTGGCCAGCAGCGGCGGCAGGGCCCGCACCGCCACCGACTCGGGGCCGGCGCGGTCGATCACCAGGCCCAGCCGCGACAGCTCGTCGCGCCGCCGTTCCAGCTCGTCGGCCTCGGCCTCGCCCAGCCGCAGCACCTCCGGCACCAGCAGGGCCTGCGACGGGATGCCGCCGTCCGCCAGCTGCTGCTTGAAACGCTCGTACAGCACCCGCTCGTGCGCCGCGTGCGCATCGACCAGCACCAGGCCGTGGCGGTTTTCGGCCAGCACGAACACGCCGTGCAGCTGGGCCAGGGCGCGGCCCAGCGGCTGCTCGGCGATGGCGGCGCCGGCCTCGG
>CAYWPB010000392.1:0-3842 GCA_964458725.1 uncultured Nevskia sp.
ACCGTCGGCGCTCGCCTGCACCGCGCTTTCGGCCTTGGCCGGGGTGCGGCAGGCCAGCACCACGGTGGCCCCCGCCGCCGCCAGCCCGGCCACGATCTCGCGGCCCAGGCCGCGGTTCGCGCCGGTCACCACGGCGGTGCGGCCGTCCAGCCTCGGCAGCTCGGCCAGGGTCCATTTTTGCGGCATGGCGTGTCTCTCTGGAATCGATGCCGGAGAGGCCCGGCGATGCCAGGATTCCAGCATTCCGCAGGGCCGGCCTCCTGCATTCGGAGCAGGGAACCCTCGTGGCGGAACGGCGGTCCATGCCGCACCCGTTGCCCTGCCGGCCCGCAGGGCCTAGCATCGGCTCCCGCACCCTTGGAGCGGCATCATGTTTCTGCGTCGCCTGTTTCCCGCCATCCCGTTGTTGTTCGTGTTTGCCGTGTGCAGCGCCGGCGCGCAGCAGACATCCTTCGGCAACGGCACCAGTTCGGCGACTTCCGCCGACCCCTATGCCCCGCGGAGCTCATCGGGCTATACCTCGTCGGACAACCCCTATGCGACCGGCGGACTCTATGATCCTTACCGGACGCAGCAATCTGCGACCCCCCCGTCGTCGGCGAACGCCGCCGCGGCCAGGAAGAAACACCTTTTGGGCAAAGCTATGGTTCAGGGCCGCACTGATATCGATAGTAGGGGAGCCGCGTCAAACGGCTTCGGATCGTGCGGCAAGACGCCCTCTACTTATGGTTCTACCAGTTTCGGCTCGGCGAGCCCCGGCCTATCCGGCGGCCCGGTGTCGCGGCTTGGCCTGGCAGCAAGCAGATGCGACAGCAACGGCACGGACCTCAGGGGCAGCACGCTTGCAAAGGGCCAATTGACCAGTCCGAACGGGTCTGGGCAGGCCGAAGCCTTCCAGAACCGCCGGCTTCAGCGGCTGCAAAAGCTTCCGCAGTAAGCCCTGACCTCGCGACGGGTTCTCCAACCGGGTACGGTCAGCAAGCGCACGAACGCAAGGGCCGTCGCATGTCCCCCGAAAGCTTCACCGAATACCTGCACCGCCACATCCCGCTGACCGCGGCGATGCAGCTGCGCGTGACGGGCGGTGGTGAGGGCCGTATCGAGCTGCTCGCGCCGCTGCCGCCCAACCGCAACCATCGCGACACCGCTTTCGGCGGCAGCCTGGCCACCCTGGGCATCGTCAGCGGCTGGGCCCTGCTGCAGCAGGAACTGCGCCGCCACGGGCTGGACGCGCGCATCGTCATCCAGCGCAGCGAATGCGATTTCGTCGAGCCGGTGGATGCCGAATTCACGGCGCGGTGCAGCCTGCCGGTTGAAGACTGGGAGCGCTTCCTGGCGACCTTGCGCAAGCGCGGCCGTGCCCGCATCACCCTGCACAGCAGCCTCAGCTGCGCCGGCCGCGAGGCGGTGCGCCACAGCGGTACCTTCGTTGCCCTGGATGGAAATCCGCCATGAGCTACAAGTTCTGCCCGTGCTGCGCCACCCCGCTGCACACCGGCGCCGTCGACATGGGCCCCGAGCGTCTGCGCTGCCCGTCGTGCGACTTCGTGCACTGGGACAATCCGGTGCCGGTGGTTGCCGCCATCGTCGAGCACGAAGGGCAGATCATCCTGGCACGCAACCGCGCGTGGCCGCCGAAGATGTTCGCGCTGATCACCGGCTTCCTGGAAAAGGACGACCCCGATCCGGCTTCCGGCGTGCTACGCGAGGTGGAGGAGGAGCTGGGGCTGAAGACGGCGCGCGTCAGCGAGTTCGTCGGCCACTACCCGTTTCCGCGCATGAACCAGCTGATCATCGCCTACCACGTCGTCGCCGAAGGGCAGATCGTGCTCGGCGAGGAACTGGTCGAGTACCGCCGCATTGCGCCGGACCAGCTGCGTCCCTGGCCCGCCGCCACCGGCCTGGCGCTGCGCGACTGGATGCTGCGCCGCGGCCTGACGCCGCTGCCGTTCGAGTTCGAGGCCTTGCAGGCGATCCGTGTCTTCCATCGGATCGACATGCGCCTCGCCACGGCCGGCCAGCCCACCGCCGAGCAGTTCCGCGCGGTGCGCGGCGGCGGCTTCCAGACCGTCATCAACCTGTTGCCGGAGGATTCGGAGCAGGCGCTGGCCGGGGAGCGCCAGCTGGTCGAAGCCGAGGGCCTGCGCTACCACTACCTGCCGGTGGCCTGGGAAGCGCCCACGGCCGAGGATTTCGCGCGTTTCTGCGCGCTGCTGGAAGCCGAAGGCGAGCGGCGCCTGTTCGTGCACTGCGCGGCCAACAAGCGCGTCTCCGCTTTCGTCTTCCTCTACCGCGTGCTGCGGCTGGGTGTGCCGCGCGAGACCGCCGAGCGCGACCTGCTCGCGGTGTGGCAGCCGGATGCGGTGTGGAGCCGCTTCATCGAGGAGCGCCTGCGAGCCGGCCAGGCTTCAACCAAAACCTAAGGCAGCACGATCAGCGCGCCCAGCCCGCGCCGGTCGAGCCCGTCGCCCAGCATCAGCGTGCCGCCATGGGCGCGCACGATTTCCTGCACGATGGCCAGGCCCAGGCCGCTGCCTTCGCGGCCGCTGCGGTCGACGCGGAAGAAGCGCTTCAGCACCTGCTCGCGCAGCTCCGCCGGGATGCCGGGCCCGTCGTCGGCGACGCGCACCGAGGGCCGCGGGTGCGCGTCGACCTCGATCGAGATGCGGCCGTTGCCGGGGTGGTACTTGATGGCGTTGTCGAGCAGGTTGTTCAGCGCCTCGGACAGCAGCACCGGGTTGCCGCTCACCGCCACCGCCTGCCCCGGCACGGCCAGGCTGATGTCGATGTTCCGCTGCAATGCCCGTGGCACCCATTCCGCACCGACGCTGCGCGCCAGCGCCGCCAGGTCGAGGCGTTCGAACGGCGTGGTGGCGATCGCGTCGGGCTCGGCGCGGGCCAGCAGCAGCAGCTGGTTGGACAGGCGGCTGACACGATCCACCGCGCGCGCGCACTCGCGCAGCATCGGGATCAGGCTCTCCTCAAGGCCGTCGTAGCCGGCGCTGACCGCATCCTGCAGGGCCTGTTCCATGTTCAGCTTGAGCGAGGTCAGCGGCGTGCGCAGCTGATGCGCCGAGTCGGCGACGAAGCGGCGCTGTGCTGCCTGCGCGCTTTCCAGCCGCGCCAGCAGATCGTTCAGCGCCAGGGTCAGCGGCTGCACCTCCAACGGCACGTCATCGCCGGCCAGCGGTTGCAGGCGGCGGTGGTCCTGCGCCTGCAGCCGCTCCGCCAGGCTGCCCAGCGGGGCCAGGCCGCGACGGATGCCGAACCACAGCATCAGCGCCGCCGCGCCGATCAGCACCACCTGCGGCAGCAGCACGCTGGCCAGCACCTCGCGCGCCAGCTTGCGCCGCTTGTTCTTGGTTTCCGCCACTTGCACCGTCACGGTCTCGCCGAACTGGTCCAGTGGCAGCTGCAGCGAGGCGACGCGCACCGCCTCGCCGTCAATGGCGCTGTCGAACAGAGCGGCGCCCTGGTAGTCGGCGAGCGCGCGATTGTCCTGCGGTGTGCCGGGGAAATCGCGCCGCCCGGCGATGAAGCCGCTGCGCGAGCCGATGACGCGGTAGTAGGTGGTGTCGGCCACATCCCAGACGAACAGGCGCAGCGCCGACTGCGGCAGGTCGAGCGTCACGCCGCGATCGGTGCGCTCCACCACCAGTGCCAGCGACTTGACCGAGTCGAATAGCCAGCCGTCGTATACGGTATTGGCGTAGTGCACGGCGAAGGCGTAGCAGGCCAGGCCGCCGATGCCGAACAGCACCACCAGCGGCGCCAGAAGCAGCCGCAGGAAGCGCCGGCGCAGGCTCTCGCGGCTGGCCGCCGCGTGCGGCATGGAATTGATC
>CAYWPB010000393.1:0-3840 GCA_964458725.1 uncultured Nevskia sp.
CGCGACCGACACTTTCCGCCCCGGCACCCTCACCGACAAGCCGCCGCAGGGAAACGACGCCAAGTGCGGCTTCGCCTGCCACACCATCGCCAAGAGTCGCGACTACGTGTTCACGGATTACGGCAGGCGCTGAAGCGCCGCCGCTTCTTCATCGGCCTGGTCGAGCAAAGCGGGCATTGCCAGGCCCTTTGCGCCCCGGCTTGACGGCACTAGCGGGGCGGCACGTGCCGCTGGAAGCATTCTACGGCAGTGCGCGCCGCCGGCCCCGCCAGTTCGGGCCGCACCAGCACCAGGTGCAAGGGCACGGTGCGGGTGGCGCCCAGCTCCATCGGCAGGGCGCGCAGTTGCCCGCCGCGCAGGTCCTCGGCGACGAGGTGTTCGGGTAGCCAGGCGAAGCCCAGGCCGGCCCGCACCGTGGCGAGCGAGGCTTCCATGCTGCTCACCGTGCAGCGCCGCTCGGCGCCGAGCCAGCCTTCGCTACGCGGGTTGCGCACCCCGGAATCCCGCACCACAACCTGCACGTGGCGCACCAGGTCCGCCACCGCCAGGGTCCGCTCCAGCTGCAGCAGGGGATGGCCGGGGCTGGCGACGCCGATGAACTCGATGTTGAGCAGGAATTCGCCGAGCACGCCGGGAGGCAGGCGGGTCGTCACCACCAGGTCGGCGCTGCCGTCGGTGATGGCTTCCTCGGCGCCGGACAGCACCGCGTCCGAAAGCTGCATCTGCGTGTTGGGGCAGAGCTGCTGCAGCTCGGCGACGATGCCCAGCAGGCGTTGCCGCGGGAACGCCACGTCCACCACCAGCTGCAGCTGCGCCTCCCAGCCCTGCTTGAGCTTTCGCGCCAGCGCCTCCAGCACCTCGAGTTCCTGCAGCAGAGGCCGCGCCCGCTTCAGCAGGCTCTGGCCGTGCGCGGTCAGTACAGCCCGGCGGCCCTCGATCTCCAGCAACGGCACATCTAGACACTCCTGCAGCCGGCTCACCGCGTAGCTCACCGCGGACTGGCTCTTGTGCAGGGCCGAGGCGGCCTGGGCAAAGCTGCCCTGGTCGACCACCGCGGCCAGCACGGCCCATTGCTCCAGGGTGGTTTTGGGCAGTTGCATGGGCTAATCCATCCGATTTGTGAATTGATTTGATCCGAATATTGCGCTTTTTAATCTGATATTTCGAGCATATCTTCTGCCCACACCGACAGGAGATTGCGATGAACCAAGTCCGATACAGCCACGAGCGTGGCCAGGCCGACCACGGCTGGCTCAAGTCCTTCCACAGCTTTTCCTTCGCCGACTACTTCGATCCGCAGCACATCGAATTCGGGCCGCTGCGGGTGATCAACGAAGACCGCGTGCAGCCGGGCATGGGCTTCGGCACCCACGGTCACCGCGACATGGAAATCATCAGCTACGTCCTGTCCGGCGAGCTGGCGCACCAGGACTCCATCGGCAACGGCTCTACGATCCGTCCCGGCGACGTGCAGCGCATGAGCGCCGGCAGGGGCATCCGCCACAGCGAATTCAATCCCTCGGCGGAGCAGCCGGTGCATTTCCTGCAAATCTGGATCCAGCCCGACGTGTTCGGCATCGCTCCCGGCTACGAGGAGAAGCATTTTGCGGAAGCCGAAAAGCGCGGGCGCCTACGCCTGATCGCCTCGGCCGACGGCGCCGAAGGTTCGGTGCGGATCCACCAGGACGCGCGGCTCTACGCCGGCCTGTTCGATGGCGTCGAGACGGCGACGTTGCCGCTCGCCGCCGGCCGGCGCGCCTATGTGCACGTTGCCCTCGGCTCTGTCGAAGTAAACGGCACCGCGCTCGCAGCGGGCGATGCGCTTAAGCTCACGGAGGCGTCTGCACTGAGTATCCGCAACGGCCGCGGCGCCGAGTTGCTGGTATTCGATCTGCCGCAATAGCGGGGCAGGTTGGACGGGTCACCGCATGGAGTGCCTGGCATGAACACCATCACGGACAGGGAAGCGGCCGCCACCATGGCAGACAGTGAAACCACGGCGCCGTCGCACGAGGCGTCGGCGGCGTGCGGCGGTCTCAGCCGCCGCGCGCTGACACGAGCCCAGGCCTTCATGGAGGCGAACCTGGGCGAGCCGATCGGGCTGCGCGACATCGCCGGCGCCGCCTGTGTCAGCCGCTCGCATTTCGCCCGCATGTTCCGCCGCAGCACCGGCTACAGTGTGATGTCCTACCTGTACCGGCTGCGGATCGAACGTGCCAAGGCGATGTTGATCGGCGGACAGCTGCCGTTGGCCGATCTGTCGCAGGTTCTGGGCTTCTCGCATCACAGCCACTTTACCCGTGTGTTCCACCGGCACACCGGCATGAGTCCGCGAACCTTCCGGCATCGCTACGCCGATGACCGGGACGCCATGGGCGGGGTCTGGCCGGAATCCCTGCCGGAGGCCGAAGCGGCGGGCGGAGGCTGATCACAAAACAGCACGGACGATCAAATCGGGGTTCATCCGTGCAAGCGCAAACGTTCCGGCGGCGCGAGGATGCCACAGCCGATACCAAGGATTCGGCCGCATCCGGCGCGGCAGTCCATCTATCACTTAGGAGATACCCATGTCCCAGAAGCCAACCCTGGCCAAGCGCAGCGAGAAGGGTCTGCTGACGCCCGACAACTGCGTCGTCGCTTTCATCGACCTGCAGCCGCAGATGCTGTTCGGCGTGGCCAGCCACGACCGCCAGAGCATCATCAACAACAACCTGGTGCTGGCCAAGGCCTCGCGGGTGTTCGGCGTTCCGGCAGTGCTGTCGACGGTCGAGACCAAGGCCTTCAGCGGCAACAAGTGGCCGCAGTTCCGCGCCGTGTTCCCGGGGGCTCCGCTGATCGAGCGTTCCAGCATGAACTCCTGGGACGACAGGAATTTCGTCGCCGCCATCGAGAAGTCCGGCCGCAAAAAGATCGTGCTGTCCGGCCTGTGGACCGAGACCTGTGTGGCGCTGCCGACGATCCAGGCGATCCACGACGGCTACGAGGTCTATGTGGTCGAGGACTGCTGTGGCGACGTCAGTCTGCTCGCTCACGACAACGCCATGAAGCGGGTAGTCCAGGCCGGGGCCAAGCCGGTCACCGCGCTGTCGGTAATGCTGGAGTGGCAGCGCGACTGGGCGCAGCGCGAGACCTACGATGCGGTGATGGACATCGTCAAGACACACTGCGGCGCCTACGGTGTCGGCGTCGAATACGCTTACACCATGGTGCACGGCGCGCCAGAGACGAAGTATCCGGAATACGTGATCCCCGGTTCGTCCGGGCACTGAGGCCCTTTGCCGCCGGCGCCACACGGAGCAGCATCATGAAACCGTACCTGCTTTCGCTCGGCGCCGGCCTGCTGGTCGGCGTCGTTTACAGCCTGCTCAACGTACGTTCGCCGGCGCCGCCGGTGATCGCCCTGGTTGGCCTGCTCGGCATCCTGCTGGGCGAGCAGGTCGTGCCGCTGGCCAAGCGGGTGTTGGGTCCGGAGCCGGTCACCGCGGCCTGGGTCAGCACGCAATGCGGCGAGCACGTGCTGGGCGAGCTGCCGCAGGCCCGCGCCGCGGACGGCCAGCCCTGTCCACCGGAGCAGGCGGGAGGCGGCCCGTGAGCGTCCCCGCCGAACTGGTCGTCCACAACGCCCGCATCACCACCTTGGACCGCTCGCGGCCCCAGGCCACGGCGCTGGCGGTGGCCGGTGGCGTGCTGCTGGCGGTGGGGCAGGACGAGGAGGTGCTGCGCTTCGCCGGCACCGGGACGAAGCTGATCGATGCCGGCCGGCGCCGCCTCATCCCCGGCCTGATCGACTCGCACCTGCACGTGATCCGCGGCGGCCTCAACTACAACCTGGAGCTGCGC
>CAYWPB010000394.1:0-3840 GCA_964458725.1 uncultured Nevskia sp.
CGAAGATGTGCTTGGCGACCCGGGTCTTGTGGAAGGCGCGGTCGCCCCAGGCGGCGTCGAGCGCCCAGGCGGACAATTCACGCTCCATGAACATCTGCAGGTCGGCTTCCCAGGTGTAGCCCGCAACTCCAGATGAGATCACCCGCGGGCTGAGGTCAGCGCAACTAAACCTTGGGAGCTGCATGATCTCTTTGAAGCTCATGAAAATGTCTCGCCGGGACCAAGGGCTGCACCGGACTCGAAGATGTGCTTGGCGACTCTCGTTTTATGGAAGGCGCGGTCGCCCCAGGCGGCGTCGAGCGCCCAGGCGCGCTTCATGAACATCTGCAGATCGGCTTCCCAGGTGTAGCCCATGGCGCCATGCACCTGCATGCTCTTGCGCGCCGACAGCCAGGCCGCCTCGCCCGCCACCAGCTTGGCGTGGGAGACGTGCACCGCGGCATTGCCCCTGCCGGTGGCCAGGGCCTGGGCCGCGCGGAACACCACCGGCTTGGCGAACTCGATCTTCACCGCGACATCGGCCAGGTGGTGCTTCACCGCCTGGAACGAGCCGATCGGCTTGCCGAACTGCTTGCGCTGCGCACTGTGGTCGATTCCCAGGTCCAGCATGCGCTGCGCCAGACCGAGCTGCTGCGCGCTGACCGCCAGCGCGGCGCGGTTGAGCAGGCCTTCCCACAGCTCTTTGCCGGCGCGGGCCGAGGCGACGCGGGTGGCCTCGGACGGCGTCCACTCCACCTTGTACAGGCGGCGCGAAATCTCGATGCTGGGATTGAGCGACAGCCTGACCTTGTCGCGCGACACGGCGTGCACCTCGTCCTCGTGCCACAGCAACAGCAGGTCGGCGAGCTGGGCGTCGGAGACGAAAGGGTTGACCGGGTGGCCGATGGCGATGCGCGCCGTGCCGGCCGCGATCTTCGGCAGCCAGGTCTTCTTCAGCGCGGCGTCGCTGGACAGGCGCGTCAGCAGAAAGGCGGCGAGATAAGCCGTGTCTGACAGGGAATCGGGAATGGCGTAGTAGCCCAGCTCCTGGTTGATCAACACCCAGTCCAGGTCGCCCAGGCCGATGCCGCCGAATTCTTCCGGCACCGACAGCGCGGTGATGCCCTGGTCGGCCAGCTTGGCGCGCAGGTCCTTGGAGCGGCCGCTTTCGGTTTCCCAGATCTCGCGCAGGAGCTCCGGCGCCGCCTCGACCATCAGGAACTTGCGCACGGCGTCGCGGAAGGCGACTTGTTGTTCTTCGAAGGTGAAGTCCATGGTTCAGGACCTGGGCAGGCCGAGCATGCGCTCGGCGATGATGTTGCGCTGGATCTCGTTGGTGCCGGCGTAGATCGGCCCGGCCTGCGCGAACAGGAAGCCGTCCAGCCAGTGGCCGATGTCGCCGGCGTCCGGCGCGTGCGGCATCAGCTCGGCGCGGGCGCCGAGGATGCGCATGGCGGTTTCGTGCATCAGCAGGTCGAGCTCGGACCAGAAGATCTTGTTGGTGCTGGCCTCGGCGCCGATCTGGCCGCCCTTGGCCAGGCGGCAGGCAGTGCGGTAGGTCGCCAGGGCATAGGCCTCGGCGCCCATCCAGCTCTGCAGCACGGCGTCGCGCACCGAGGGGTCGGCGTCGACCTCCTTCTGATGGCGCAGGTACAGATCGACCAGCTGCTTCGCCGTCTGCTGGAAGCGGCCCGGCGAACGCAGCATCAGGCCGCGCTCGAAGCCGGCGGTGGCCATCGCCACCTGCCAGCCTGCGCCCTCGTCGGCGAGACGGTTCGCCACCGGCACGCGCACCTCATCGAAGAAGATTTCGGCGAAGCCGGTCTGTCCGTTGAGCTGCTTGACCGGGCGGATGGTGATCCCCGGCAGGTTCAGCGGCAGCAGAATGAAGGTGAGGCCGTGATGGCGCACCGAGTTCGGATCGGTGCGGAACAGGCCGAACAGCCAGTCGGCCCACACCGCCCGGGTCGACCAGGTCTTCTGACCGCTGATGACGTAGTGGTCGCCGTCGCGCACCGCCTTGCAGCGGATCGCGGCCATGTCGGAGCCGGCGCCCGGTTCGGACCAGCCCTGGGCCCAGACGTCCTCGCCGGTGGCCATGCGCGGCAGGAAGCGCTGCTTCTGCTCCGCCGTACCATATTCCATCAACGTCGGCGCCAGCAGAAAGATGCCGTTCTGGTTGACGCGCAGCGGCGCGCCGGCGCGCCAGTACTCTTCCTCGAAAATCAGCCACTCGATCAGGTCGCAGCTGCGGCCGCCGACTTCCTTGGGCCAGGTCACCGCGCTCCAGCGGCCAGCGGCAAGCTTGCCCTCCCAGGCGCGGTGCTCGGCGAAGCCCTCCTCGGTGTCGAAGCTCTGCAGCGGCTGCTTCGGCACGTTCTGCTCCAGCCACTCGCGCACTTCCTTGCGGAAGCGCTGCTGGCGTTCGGTGTATTCGAGTCTCATTTCTTGTTCTTCTCCGGCTGCGCCCCGGCGTTGAGCTGCGCCTCGCGCTTTTCGACGAAGGCGCGGCGCGTCTCGGCCGATTCCTTGCTCATGTAGGCCTGCAGGGTGAAGCCCTGCTCCCAGCGGTATTTGTTCTCGAGGTTGCCGTCTTCGATGCCGTTCAACGATTCCTTGGCCAGGCGGATCATCGTCCCGCTCTTGGCTGCAATCTTGCGTGCGATGCCCAGCGCCGCTTCGCGCAGTTCCGCGCGCGGCACGACTTTCTCAATGGCGCCGAGGCGGTACGCCTCGGCGGCGGTGATCGGGTCGCCGGTGAAGTACATCATGCGGACCTTCTGCACCGGGAACAGGCGCTGCAGGTGGGCGCCGCCACCCATCCCCCCGCCATCCACCTCCGGCCCGCCGAAGGTCCCGTCCCCGGCGGCGACGACGATGTCCGCCGCGCCGGCCAGGCCGATGCCGCCGCCGAGCACGAAACCGTGCACCGCCACGATCACCGGCAGCGGGTTGCGGTGCACCGCCTCGAAGCTGCGGTAGTTGCCGGCGTTGACCGAGACGATCCGCTCCGGTTCCTTGTCCAGTTCCTTGATGTCGACGCCGGCGCAGAAACCGCGGCCCTCGGCACGCAGCACGATCACGCGCGCCGCCGGATCGGTGCCGACGCGGGCGATCTCGTCGGCCAGCGCGTGCCAGCCGGCGTCGTTGAGGGCATTGACCGGCGGCCGGTCGATGACGATTTCCGCGATGCCATCGGCAATAGTCGTTTTGAAGGGCGCGCTCATGCGGCGATTCCAGAGGTAGTAGTGCGGCCTTGCAGAGCGCCGAGGCGCGCCTCGGCCTCGGCGACGATGCCGGCGATCAGCTCCGCCACCTTCGGCAGGCTGTCGATGTTGGAAGCGACCTGGCCGCTGGGCAGCACGCCCTCGTCTGGCCGGCCTTCGACCATGGCGCGCTGGATCAGCACCGGGGCATTGGCCGCCATCATGGTCTGGATGGCGGAATCGCCCTCGCCAAGGGCCTTGAGCGCGGTGCGGACCATGTGGCCGATGGACATGTTGGTGTGGGCACGCCACTGCCAGGCGCTGGACAGGGCGACGAACAGGCGGTGCAGCAGGCCGCCGGACTCCAGCCGCAGCAGGTAGGGGTTGTCGATCATGCGTTGCGGCATGCCGTCGACGGCGGTGGAGGCGCGGATCCTGGCCGGGTCCTTCGCGTCCAGGTATTTCTGCAGGGTGGCGCGCGGCACCGGCGACTCGGCGGTCATCAGGAACCGCGTGCCCATGGCGATGCCGGCGGCGCCGTAGGCCAGCGCGCCGGCCAGGCCGCGGCCGTTGTAGAAGCCGCCGGCGGCGACCACCGGTACCTTCACCGCGTCCAGCACCTGCGGCAGCAGCAGGGTGGTCGGCACCGAGCCGG
>CAYWPB010000395.1:0-3837 GCA_964458725.1 uncultured Nevskia sp.
CAGTCTGGATCTCGGTGAGGATGCGCTTCATCTCCGCCTTGGTCTGCTCGGTGACGGCGC
Source organism: uncultured Nevskia sp. (assembly GCA_964458725.1). Lineage (GTDB taxonomy): Bacteria > Pseudomonadota > Gammaproteobacteria > Nevskiales > Nevskiaceae > Nevskia. The sequence goes on from CAYWPB010000395.1 coordinate 61, forward strand.
GCGGGCCGCGCGTGTAGTCTCCGTACTCGGCGGTATTGGAGATCGAGTAGCGCATGGTGGCCATGCCGCCTTCGTACATCAGGTCGACGATCAGCTTCAGCTCATGCAGGCACTCGAAGTAGGCCATCTCGGGGGCGTAGCCCGCCTCGACCAGGGTTTCGAAGCCGGCCTGCACCAGCGCGGTGGCGCCGCCGCAGAGGACGGCCTGCTCGCCGAACAGGTCGGTCTCGGTCTCTTCCTTGAAGTTGGTCTCGATGATGCCGGCGCGGCCGCCGCCGTTGGCGGAGGCGTAGGACAGCGCGATCTGCTTGGCCTGGCCGGAAGCGTTCTGGTGCACGCAGATCAGGCTCGGCACGCCGCCGCCCTGGGTGTAGGTGCTGCGCACCAGGTGGCCCGGGCCTTTCGGCGCGACCATGATCACGTCGAGATCGGCGCGCGGCTCGATCAGCTGGAAGTGGATATTGAAGCCGTGGGCGAAGGCCAGCACGCCGCCCTGCTTGAGGTTGTTGGCGACGCTGTCCTCGTAGATCTTCTTCTGGTCCTGGTCAGGGGCGAGGATCATCACCAGGTCGGCGCCCTTCACCGCCTCGGCGACTTCCTTGACCTTGAGCCCGGCGCCCTCGGCCTTGGCCCAGGACTTGGAGCCCTTGCGCAGACCGACCGTGACATCGACCCCGCTGTCCTTGAGGTTCTGCGCATGGGCATGGCCCTGCGAACCGTAACCGAGGATGACGACCTTCTTCGACTGGATGATCGAAAGATCGGCGTCCTTGTCGTAATAGACGTTGATGCTCACTGCGATTACCTCTTGGGGGCGGAAAAAAGTGGGATGAGGCTAGGGAGCCTCTGATTAATTCCATGCCCTGCCGCGGCTTGCCTTTTTGCGCAGGGCAAGGCGCGAGGAGCGTGGTGTACTCGAAGTACATGAGCGACGAGCAACGCCGCCCTGCGCGAAAAGGCAAGCCGCCCGAAGGGTTGCCCCTCATTTTGCGCCAGGCCGCGTTGCGAGCTCCTCATGTACTTCGAGTACACATCGTCGCTCGCGCCTTGCCTGGCGCAAAATGGGGGGCAACGGCAGGGCATGGAATTAATCAGAGGCTCCCTAGGCCGGCGGCGGCGCCAGCACGGTGGCACCGCTCTGCAGCGCGGCGGTGCCGCTGCGCACCAGCTCCAGCACGCGCGCCAGGCCGGAGAGCTCGGCGAGGAAGCCGTTGACCTCGGCGCCGGTGCCGGTGAACTGCACCGTGCGGGTGGTGGTGCTCTCATCGAGCACCAGGGCGCGGTTGCGGCGCACGCACTCCACCACCCTGGGGCCGCTGTTGGCGTCGACCTCGACCTTGAGCAGCACCAGCTCGGTCTCGATGTGGGCGCTGCTGGTGAGATCGGTGATCTCCACCACGTCGATCAGCTTGCGCGACTGCTTGATGATCTGTTCGATCACGGCGTCGCTGCCGGTGGTGGCCATGGTCAGGCGCGACAGGGTCGCGTCATGCGTCGGCGCTACGGTGAGCGATTCGATGTTGTAGCCGCGGGCGGAAAACATGCCGGCCACACGGGCAAGTGCCCCGGCCTCGTTCTGGAGCAGGATCGAAATAATGTGGCGCATAATTTCGAGAACATAGCGTGTTGCGCTAGGTCAGGGCAAGTCCGAGACTTGCCCTGACCGTGCCGAAACCCGCCCCGGCATTGGCTTGCACGCGAGTCGCGCGCCGCCGTCAGCTGGCGGCGGGAGCCCCGGCGCCGCGCCCGGCGAGAATCGCCAGGCCCTGCGACAGCAGGTCGGCATGGTTGGCCGGAACCTGGCCGTTGGGCGTCATCTGGTCGATCAGCTGCGGCAGCAGCTGGGCCAGGCCGCCGCTGACCTGGCCGTGGTCCAGCCCGAGCTGGCTGGCGATCTGGCCAATGGCCCCGCTGCCCAGCACCTGCTTGAGCTGGTCTGCGTTGATTCCCTGGTTGGCGCCGGTGGAAACCCAGGAGGCCGCCTGCGAGCCCAGGCCGGACTGCTCGAATTTGGCGATTAGGCCCGGCACGCCACCGTTCTGCTGGATCAGATTCATCGCTGCGCCGACCAGAGGATTCTGCGCGTGCTGCTGCTGGATGTTCCCCAGGACGCCGGAGAGCACATTGCCGGCCAATTGATCAAGCAAACCCATGACAATTCTCCTCCCTGGAAATGGGGGTCCAGCTTACTCTTTCCCCATGACAGCGACATGGTGCTGTTACCGAAGGGAAACACTTCCAGGCCACTGCGGGAAAACCCCCAGCGTGCTATAAAAGCCGCCCGAATTTGCAGGATTTGTGGAACAAAACCGCCGTGAACGCCCAGCCGAAAATCACTCCCCACCCTCTCGCCGGCACCGTCATGACCGGGGCCGAGATCATCGTCCAGGTCCTGGCCGATGAGGGCGTGGACGTCGTCTTCGGCTACAGCGGCGGCGCCATCCTGCCGACCTACGACGCCATCTTCCGCTTCAACGCCGAGAAGAAGACCGCCGACGGCCGCGATCCGATGCCGCTGATCGTGCCCGCCAACGAGCAGGGCGCCGGCTTCATGGCCTCGGGCTACGCCCGCGCCAGCGGCAAGGTCGGCGTGGCTGTAGTCACCTCCGGCCCCGGCGCCACCAACATGGTCACGCCCGTGCGCGACTGCATGGCGGACTCGATCCCGATCCTGGCGATCTGCGGCCAGGTGCCGACTGCCGCGATCGGCTCGGACGCGTTCCAGGAAGCGCCGATCTCCAACATCATGAGCGCCTGCGCCAAGCACGTGTTCCTGGTCACCGACCCGACGCGCCTGGAAGCCACCATCCGCACCGCCTTCGAGATCGCCCGCACCGGCCGCCCCGGCCCGGTGGTGATCGACGTGCCCAAGGACGTGCAGAACTGGAGCGGTCCGTTCCAGGGTGCCGGCCAGTTGCCGGTGCCCGGCTACCGTGCGCGCCTGCGCGCAGTGGAGGACAACCAGCTCGACGACGCTTCCTGCGCCGTCTTCCTCGACAACCTGCGCAAGGCTAAGCGCCCGCTGATCTATGCCGGCGGCGGCGTGATCCTGTCGGAGAGCGCCCGCGCCCTGCGCGACTTCGCCCACGCCTTCGGCATCCCGGTGGCCGCCACCCTGATGGGCCTGGGGTCCGTCGACACCACCGAGCCGCTGTCGCTGCACATGCTGGGCATGCACGGCACCGCCTACGCCAACTACGCCACCGACGACTGCGATTTCCTGATCGCCGTCGGCAGCCGCTTCGACGACCGCGTCGCCGGCGTGCCGTCCAAGTTCGCGCGCAGCGCCAAGTTCATCGCCCACCTCGACGTCGACTCGGCCGAGATCAACAAGGTCAAGCGCGTGCACTGGCACCACCTGGGCAACCTGACCCGCGCCCTCGACAAGCTGCGCGGCTACCTGCAGGCGCAGGACTTCAAGCCGGAGTACGCCGGCTGGCACAAGCACATCGCGGAGCTGAAGAAGACCTACGCGATGAACTACGACCGCCAGTCGAAGCTGATCCAGCCCTACGCGGTGATCGAGGAGCTGAACAAGCACACCAGGGGCGAAGCCATCATCAGCACCGGTGTCGGCCAGCACCAGATGTGGGCGGCGCAATACTTCGACTTCCGCGATCCCCGCCTGTGGCTCACCTCCGGCTCGATGGGCACCATGGGCTTCGGCCTGCCCGAGGCGATCGCCGCGCAGTTCGCCCGCCTCTCCAGGACCGGCCTCGACATCGCCGGCGACGCCAGCCTCCCCCTTGACCTGGGCCAACTGCAGACGCACACGCC
>CAYWPB010000396.1:0-3825 GCA_964458725.1 uncultured Nevskia sp.
CGGCCGCGCCGCCGGACAGCGGCAGGCGCTGCGCGAACTCGTCCAGCTCGCGCTGCGCGCGGCGCTCCTGCGCTTTGCGTTCGTGATCCTGGCTGCGCTCGAGCAGGCGCTCCACCACGTCGGTGTCGCGGTGCCGCCCAATCCACTGCTGACGCGCCAACTCCAGGCGGTTGCGCGCCTCGCCCACCGCGCCGGCCTGCCAGCGCAGGGCCTCGGCCAGCTGGCGCAGGAAGGCCTCGCGGTTGGCCAGCAGCGAGGGCGTCAGCACGCCGGCGGGGTTGGCGCTGTACTCGTCCAGGTACCGCTGCATCTCGCGCAGCTGCGCCTCCTGCCGCTCCAGCGCATGCTGGCTCTCGGCCAGGCGCCGCGCCGCGTCGTCCTCGCGGCCTTGGGCCAGGCGCTGGATCGGTTCGAGGCGGCGGGACTGGATCGGTTGTCCGTTCATTGCGGAATCAGGCCCTCCAGGGCCTTGAGGCTGTCGGTGAAGCCGGAAGGCTCGTGAAAATCCTGGCGCATAAAGCTCTCGATGCGCGGCCACAGCGCCAGCGCGGCGTCGACCTGCGGGTCGCTGCCCTTCTGGTAGGCGCCGATGGCGATCAGGTCGCGGTTGCGCTGGTAGGCGGAGACCAGTTGGCGGAAGCGCCGCACCAGCTTCTGCTGCACTGGGCTGGTGATGTCGCGGGCAACGCGCGAGATCGAAGCCTCGACGTCGATCGCCGGGTAGATGCCGGACTCGGCGATGCCGCGCGACAGCAGGATGTGGCCGTCGAGGATGCCGCGCGCGGTGTCGGCGATCGGGTCGTTGGGATCGTCGCCTTCGGTCAGCACGGTGTAGAAGGCGGTGACCGAGCCGCCGCCCGGTTCGCCGTTGCCGGCGCGCTCGACCAGGCGCGGCAACTGCGCGAACACCGAGGGCGGATAGCCGCGCGTGGTCGGCGGCTCGCCCACCGCCAGGCCGATCTCGCGCTGCGCCTGGGCGAAGCGGGTCAGGGAATCCATCAGCAGCAGCACCTGCAGGCCCTGGTCGCGGAAGCTCTCGGCAATGGCGGTGGCGAGCCAGGCGCCGCGCAGGCGCAGCATCGGCGCGCGGTCGGCCGGCGTGGCCACCACCACCGAGCGGCGCAGGCCCTCGGCGCCAAGGCTGTGGTCGATGAAGTCGCGCACTTCGCGGCCGCGCTCGCCAACCAGGCCGACGACGATGACGTCGGCGTTGGTGAAGCGGGTCATCATGCCGAGCAGGGTGCTCTTGCCGACGCCGGTGCCAGCGAACAGGCCGAGGCGCTGGCCGCGGCCGACGGTGAGCAGGCTGTTGATGGCGCGCACGCCGACGTCGAGCGGCCGGTCGATCGGCGCCCGCGCCAGGGGGTTGATGGCCGCGGCGGACGGCTGGCGCCGCTCGCAGCGCAGCGGGCCGCGGCCGTCGATGGGCTTGCCCTCCCCGTCCAGCACGCGACCGAGCAGCGCATCGCCGACCGGGATCGAAGCGGCATGCGGCAGGGGGATGACGCGCGCGTTCGGCAGCAGGCCCTGCATCTCGCCCACCGGCATCAGGAACACACGCTCGCCGGAGAAGCCGACCACCTCGGCCTCCACCACGTTATCGGCGCCGCTGACGACGCGGCAGCGCGAACCGATCTGCGCCTGACAACCCACCGCCTCCAGCGTCAAACCGACCACACGCTTGAGCAAACCCTCCGCCACCATCGTCGGCGCCAGGTCGACGCGCATCGCGGCGCCGCGCAGACGCCGCGCCAGGTTTTCATGGGCGGCGGCGCTGAACTCGTTCATGGGTCGAGGTCCCGCTGCGCGCCGAGCGCGCGGGCCAAGGCCTGCTCGCGCGTCGCCAGCGTTGCGTCGACCCACCCCGAGTCGCTGGCGATGCGGCAGTCGCCGCGCAGCAGCGCCGGGTCCGGCACCAGGCGCCAGGCGGCCAGCTCGGGCGGGCGCTCCAGGCTGTCGTGCAGCAGCCGCAGGTCTTCGGGATGCAGATGCACGCGCAGCTCACGCGGCATCGTCGCCAGCGCACCGATCGCCTCGTGAATCGCCGCACCCAGCAGTTGCGGATCGAACTGGTATTCGCGCTGCACCAGACGGCGTGCCGCCTGCAGCGCCAGCTCCACCAGGGCCTGCTCGGTTTCGGCGTCGAGCACCTCCAGCGGGCGGGCGCAGTGCTCGAGCAGCTGGCGCAGCCGCTGCGCGGCGTTGCACGCGTCCTGCCCGCCGGCGGCATAGCCGTCAGCATGGCCGCGGGCAAAGCCTTCCTCGTAGGCGGCACGCTCCATCGCGTCGAGCTGCGCCGCCGTGTGGATCGGCGACGTTGCGCCCGGCTGGCCGAGCATAGGCGCTTCCCAGCGCTGCGCGCCCGGAAGCTGCTCCGCTGCGAGCACATTAGACAAACTCTTCACCCTTGCCGCCCAGCACGATCTCGCCGGCTTCGGCCAGGCGCCGCGCCGCCGCCAGGATGTCCTTCTGCGCCGCTTCGACGTCGGCCAGCCGCACCGGGCCCTTGGCTTCCATGTCCTCGAGCAGCATCTCGGCCGCGCGCTTGGACATGTTCTTGGTGAATTTCTCGCGCACCCGCGGATCGGCGCCCTTCAGCGCCAGGCACAGCATGTCGTTGTTGGCCTCGCGCAGCAGCGCCTGCACGCCGCGGTCGTCGACGTCGGCGAGGTCGTCGAACACGAACATCAGGTCCTGGATCTTGGTGCCGAGGTCGGCGTCAGACTCGGAGATCGTGGAGATGATCTGCCCCTCCACCGCCGAGTCCATCAGGTTGAGGATGTTGGCGGCGACCTTGATGCCGCCGACGCTGGACGACTTCAGGTTGCCGCCGCCGGTGAACTGCTTTTCCATGATCTCGTCCAGCTCGCGCAGCGCCTGTGGCTGGATACCGTCGAGGCGGGCGATGCGCATCAGCACGTCGCCGCGCATGCGCTCGGGCAGCTGCGCCAGAATGTCGGCGGCCTGGTCGGGATCGAGATAGGCCAGCACAATGGCGACAATCTGCGGATGCTCGTTGCGCACCAGGTCGGCGACCGCGCGCGTCTCCATCCACTTCAGCGCTTCCAGGCCCTTGCTGTTGCGGCCGAGCAGGATGCGGTCGATCAGGCCGGTGGCCTTGTCCTCGCCCAGCGCGCCGATCAGCACCCGCCGCACATAGTCGTCGGCGCCGACGCCCAGCGAGGTCTGGTTCTCCAGTTCGTCGACGAAGCGCTCCACCACCATGGCGGCGCGCTCGCGCGTGACGCTGTTGAGCGCGGCCATCGCCTGCCCGACTTTCTGCACTTCCTTGGCGCCGAGGTGCTTGAGCACTTGCGCCGCCTCGGCCTCGCCGAGGGACATGAGCAGGATCGCGGCGCGCTCGGCGCCGCCGGGAAACTGCGAAGCCTCGCCGCTGTCAGCCATCTTCGTTGAGCCAGGTCTTGACCACCTGCGCCACCCGCTTCGGATCCTGGTTGACGGCCGCGCGGGCCGTCACCATCTTCTGTTCATACGGCAGGGCGCCGGCCGGCTGTGCCGACAGCGACAGGCGCTCCTCGCCAAGCGCCGTCGGCACCGCGCCGGCCGCCACCGGCCGCGCCGGAGCGAGGAAGTGGCGCAGCAGCGGCCGCAGCACGGCGAAAATCAGCGTCAGCAGCAGCAGGCCGCCCAAGCCCTGCCGCGCCATGTCGCGCAGCTCGGGGCGCTGCCACAGCGGCAGCGGCGCCAGGTCCGGCGGCTGCGACGCGGCAAACGGCGCGTTCTGCACGCTGAGACTGTCGCCGCGGGCGGCGGCGAAGCCGACCGCTTCCTTGAACAGCGCGGTGGCTTTCCCCCGCTGGTCCC
>CAYWPB010000397.1:0-3806 GCA_964458725.1 uncultured Nevskia sp.
TGCTCCGCCGGCGCGGAACTGGCGGCCGGGGTGGAGGAGCTTTCGGCGGGCGGCGGGGTGGCCGCGGGCTGCTCGGCTGCCGGCTGCTGGCCGCCGGAGGACTGGACCGAGGAGGCGACTTCGGTGGCTGTCTTGCGGCCGACTTCCTCGGCGATCTTGCGGGCTTCTTCTTCGCTCAGGCCCTGCGCCGGTGCGGCAGCGGCGGGCGCTGACGAAGAGGAGGAAGAGGTGGCGCTGCTCTCGGCCGGAGGCGTGGCGGCGGCCGGCGCGGCGGCGGTCTGCTGTTCGGCGGCGGGAGCCGGCGTGGCGGTGGTGGTGGTGCCGAAGACCTGGTCGGCGGTGGTGGCGGCGGCGGCTTTCTGCTCGGCCTGATTGCGCGGCAGCAGGATATTCAGTCCGAAGTACACCAGGACCGCGGTAATCACAACGATGATGCCGACGCGAGTGAAGGTCATTGCAAAGTCCCCGAACGCCTTTGGTTTTCCTGCCGTGGTTGATTGCCTGCCGGATTCGCCCCAACACCGGGTGCGCAGCACAGCCCGGCCGGCTGGCCTGTTTCTAAACAACAGGCTGACTTTACCGAATAAAACGGTTAGTTAACAGTCATTTGTTGGCGGCGAGCCGTCGTTTCCGCCACGGTCTGCGCGGGTGGGGCGACGGTCGCCTGGGCCTGCTGCCGGCGCAGCTTCTCGAGGGCGATGGCTTTCGCCGTCTGCGCGGCGCTGCGGGCCGCGACCTCGGCCACCAGCCGGGCCATGCGCTCGCGCGCGGCGAACTCCTGCGGACTGCGGCTGACCGCGTTTTGCACTGCCGGTGCGGAACGGAAATCGCGACTGGCGACTACGCCGGCATAAACCAGCATCGCGACGGTAAGGGCGATGACCGCGCCCAGGCCGATTTTCTGCATGAAGCTGCTCCCTGAAGTCACCCCCTGTCCGGTCTTGGTGCCGGGCATGTTTATAGAGCAATCCTTTGCGGCAAGGCGCCTGCCGGGGATTGCGCAGGCGCGGCCCCACTATGATCGGCGTGAATTCGTCCGGCAACGGGTAAAAAAGGCCTCACGCAAACGCGCGAGGTGCGCGGCAAAAGCCCGGCAAGTGCCTGAACCCTGGGGCCGGGGCGGGGTGGCGGCGCGGCGCTGTCGCGCGACAGTGGAGGCTGCGATAATACGCGCCCTCCGTCGTCCCAAAATCCCCCGCAGAGTCCGGAGCGTTCATGTCCGATCGGTACCTCGAATTCGCCAATTCCCCCCTGGGCAAGAGCATCGCCACCTCGCTCGGCCTGCCGGCAGCGCCGCGCCTGCGCCGCGCCAAGGCCGGGTATGCCGCCCAGCCGCTGGCCGACCGCTCGGTGCTGCTCGGCGGCACCAGCCGGGGTGAGCTTTCAGCGCCCCTGCTGGCCGCGCTGCACGAGGCCGGCGCCGCAGTTCAGATCGTGCCGAGCCATCCAGGCCTGCCGCCGCTCAAGCAGGCCGCTGCCGCCGCCGGCATCGCCTTGAAGAGCGAGCCCGGCGCGGAAGACAAGCAGGCTGGCGCCGTTGCCTACGTGTTCGACGCCACCGGCCTGCAGGGCCCGGCCAGCCTGCGCGAGCTCTACGATTTCTACCAGCCGCGCATCGGCCGCATCCCCGGCGGCGGCCGCGTGCTGCTGCTGTCCCGCGCGCCGGAAGAGATCAGGGACCCGGCCGCCCGCGCCGCCAGCCAGGCGCTGCGCGGCTTCGTCCGCTCTCTCGCCAAGGAAGTGGGCAAGAAGGGCATCACGGTCAACCTGCTCGAACTCGGCGGCGAGGCTGATGCGCTGCTGGCTGGCCCGCTGCGCTTCTTCCTCAGCGAGCACTCCGCTTTCATCACCGGACAGGTGCTGCCGCTGGCCGGGCCGTTCGCCACGGCCAAGGCACTGAAGAGTTTCACCGCGCCGTTGTCCGGCCGGATCGCCGTGGTCACCGGCGCCGCGCGCGGCATCGGCGCCGCCATCGCCGCCACCCTGGCGCGCGAGGGCGCCCAGGTCGTCGGCATCGACCGGCCGCAGGAAGAGGGCGTGCTGGGTCAGACCCTCGCCGCCTTCAACGGCCTGGGCCTGCCGCTGGACATCACCGCGCCCGATGCGCCGGCGCGCATCGTCGAGCAGCTGGCCAAGCTCGGCGGCGCCGACATTGTGGTGCACAATGCCGGCATCACCCGCGACAAGATGCTGAAGAACATGCCGGGACATTTCTGGGACCAGGTGCTGGACGTCAACTTCGGCGCCATCCTGCGCATCAACGAGCGGCTGCTCGCCGGCAATGACGGCTTCAAGAGCGGCGGCCGCATGGTCTGCATCTCCTCCATCGGCGGCATTGGCGGCAACGCCGGCCAGACCAACTACGGCGCGACCAAGGCCGGCGTGATCGGCTATGTCGAGGCGCTGGCGCCGGAGCTGGCGCGCCGCGGCGGCGCGATCAATGCGGTGGCGCCAGGCTTCATCGAGACGCAGATGACCGCGGCGATGCCGGCGGTGCCGCGCGAAGTGGGCCGGCGCCTGTCCTCGCTCGGACAGGGCGGCCTGCCGGTCGACATCGCCGAGGCGGTGACCTTCTTCGCCAGCCCCTTCGCGGCGGCGGCCAACGGCCGCACCCTGCGCGTCTGCGGGCAGAACTTCTTTGGCGCCTGAAGCCCCGTCGATGACCTTGCCCGAGTCGCCCAAGCCGCTGAAGCACATCGCCACGGCCAAGCTGCCGACGCCGTTCGCGGAGTTCACCGTGCACGCCTTCAAATCGGGCGACGGCAAGGAGCATCTGGCGATGCTGCTGGGCGACCTGTCCGGCTCGATGAAGAGCGATCCGCCCTCGGGCAAGCCGGCGCCGCTGGTGCGCGTGCATTCCGAGTGCCTCACTGGCGACGCGCTGTTCTCGCTGCGCTGCGACTGCGGCTTCCAGCTGCGCGCGGCGCTGGAGTGCATCGCCCGCGAAGGCCGCGGCGCACTGCTGTACCTGCGCCAGGAAGGCCGCGGCATCGGCCTGGGCAACAAGATCCGCGCCTATGCGCTGCAGGACCAGGGCGCGGACACGGTCGAAGCCAACCACCAGCTCGGCTTTCCCGCCGACGCGCGCGAGTACGGCCTGGCGGTGCAGCTGCTGCGCGAGCTGAAGCTGTGCCGCATCCGCCTGATGACCAACAATCCGGCCAAGTTCGACGCCCTGGTCCGCGACGGCGTGGACGTGGTCGAGCGCGTGCCGGTGGAGCGCGGCCGCAATCCGCACAACGAGTCCTACCTCGACACCAAGGTCGCGAAGATGGGTCACCTGCTGCTCGGCGGCAAGGACGGGAAAGCTCCGTGACCGAACCGGCCGCGCCCGACGAGCAGCCGAGCGCCCCCGCCAGCGCGGAACCGCCGCAGAAGCCGCGCGGGTTGATCCGCGAGATCGGCGCGCTCGGCGTGTCCACGGTGCGCGTGTCGCAGGGCTTCATGCCCCTGTTGCGGCTGCTCGCATCGGACGAGGACATCGACCGCGCGCAGCTGGGCCAGGTCATCGACCGCGCCTTCGCCGGCCTCTACCAGCACCCGGTGCTGCGCTCCACCGAGCGCATCACCGCGCTGCTGCGCAAGCGCCGCCTGATTCCCGACGAGCAGTCCACCGAGGACCTGATCCGCTTCGTGGTCGAGCAGGTGGTGGCGCGCAGCCCGGTGCCGGTGCCGGAGGCATTGGTCAACGAGTTCTGGCAGTTCTTCAACGAGCTGTTCTCGGCGCCGGAGCTGAAGGGCCTGGGCGAGTTGGGCCTGGACATGGTGCGGCTGGTGATCCGTTCCTACGAGCCGCTGCTGGTGGA
>CAYWPB010000398.1:0-3796 GCA_964458725.1 uncultured Nevskia sp.
GTTGTGCAGGAAGCGCAGCTGGAACTGCATCCGCGCGAGCTCGGCAGCGTGCAGGTGCAGCTGCGCATCGCCCCGCACGGCGCCGAGGTGCAGTTCGCCGCGGCGCATCCGCAGGCGCGCCAGGCCCTGGAAGCTTCGCTGCCGCAATTGCGGGCGTTGCTCGCCGCGGACGGCCTGTACCTGGCGCAAGCCAGCGTCGGCTCGCAATCCCGTCCCCAGCAACAGCCGGCGCCGGCTGGCCGGTCGCGCTTCAGCCTGTCCGGCGACGCCGCGGGCGCCGAAGCCGCCCCGCGCCCGCGTCCGCGCATCAGCCGTATCGGCCTGGTCGACGCGTTCGCATAGCCCCGCATCCCCCACGAGGTCGCCCGAAATCCCGCATTCCCTTGAGGCTGCGCCCAGTACCCCGGGTTCACCTCTGCGAGCAAGGTGCCGCTTGGGATTTCCGGGCTGATTGATGCTGGCCTGTCCGCGGGGCCGCTGGCTTGGATTTCACTCAACCCGTGGAACCACCATGGGTTTCGCTCCGATCCGGCGCCATCGGCCTCCTCGAGACACGGCCAGCATTCGATCCCCTCGTGACGGACGCGGTCTGAGCGACGCCTTTCCGTCGGCGCTGCACGCCGGTCGCCAGTCAAAAAAGCGTCGTAACGCCGCAAAACACCGCGGCGGCGGCGTGGCACAGGGCTTGCTCCGGCTCCGCGTCCCCGATGGAGGTACAGGATGGCAAGCGCAGCGAAGTCCGCCGGCAAGCGTGAAGAGGCGGAAGAGGATGGCGAGGAGAAGCCCGCACCGCCGAAGAAGGCGCGCGGCCCGCTGCCGCTGATCCTGGGCAGCGCCTTGCTGTCGGCCGCCCTGGCCAGCGGCGTCACCTGGTTCCTGGCGCCGAAGCACGCGCCGGCCGCGCATCACGGCCATGCCGCCGAAGCGGCCAAGGAAGACGCCAAGGCCGACGACAAGGCGCAGGACAAGGACGAGGCCAAGGCGAGCGAGGACGAGGACAAGAAGTCCGGCCCGCAGGAAGCCGCGCTGTACCTGGACCTGACTCCGGCTTTCGTGGTCAATCTCGCCGACGAGGAAGCGGTGCGCTTCCTCCAGGTCGAGGCTGAGCTGATGGCGCGCGATCCCAAGGTGATCGACGCCGCCAAGGCCAACATGCCGCGTATCCGCAACACCATCCTGTTGCTGCTGAGCCAGCAGCACTCGCATGACCTGTCCAGCCGCGAGGCCAAGGAAAACCTGCAGAAGCAGGCCCTGGCCGAGGTGCAGAAGGCCCTGCAGGAAGAGAACGCGCCCGCCGACATCGGCGCGGTCTATTTCACCAGCTTCGTCATTCAATGAGTTCGTCCGTGCAAGACCTGCTGTCGCAGGACGAGATCGACGCACTGCTGCACGGCGTCGACAGCGGCGAGGTCGACACCGCGCCGCCGCCCGCGCCCGGCGAGGCGCGGGGTTACGACTTCACCTCGCAGGACCGCATCATCCGCGGCCGCATGCCGACGCTCGAGATGATCAACGAGCGCTTCGCGCGCCTGTTCCGCATCGGCCTGTTCAACATGATGCGCCGCACCCCCGAGCTGACCGTGCTCGGCATGGAGCTGCAGAAGTTCAACGAATACACCCATTCGCTGTACGTGCCCACCAGCCTCAACCTGGTGCGGATCAAGCCGCTGCGCGGCACCGCGCTGTTCGTGTTCGAACCCAAGCTGGTGTTCGCGGTGGTCGACAATTTCTTCGGCGGCGACGGCCGCTACGCCACCAAGATCGAGGGGCGCGAGTTCACGCCCACCGAGCTGCGCGTGATCCAGCTGCTGATCCGCCAGGCCTTCGCCGATCTGCGCGAGGCCTGGTCGCCGGTGCTGCCGCTGGAGTTCGAATACCTGCAGTCCGAGGTCAACCCGCACTTCGCCAATATCGTCGCCCCTTCCGAGGTGGTGGTGGTGTCCAAGTTCCGCATCGAGCTGGATGGCGGCGGCGGCGATCTGCACGTCACCATGCCTTATTCGATGATCGAGCCGATCCGCGAGCAGCTCGACGCCGGCGTGCAGTCCGACCGCGCCGACAAGGATGAGCGCTGGTCGGTGGCGCTGCGCGAGCAGATCAAGGATGCCGAGGTCGAGGTGGAGAGCGAGCTGGTGCGCACCACCATCACCTTGCGCGAGATGCTTAACCTCAAGCCCGGCGATGTCATCCCCATCAACCTGCCGAAGTGCGTCGACCTCTGCGTCGACGGCCTGCCGCTGTTCCGCGGCACCTTCGGCCTCAACAACGGCCACAACGCCGTGCGCATCAGCGAAGTGGTGCGCCGCAACCCCGCCTTCGTCACCACTCCCGGATCGAGCCGATGAACACCACTGTCAATCCCGCCGCGGCGCCCGCCGCTCCCGCCGCCGCCCCGGCCAAGGACTACGCCCGCGCCAGCTTCCAGAACCTGCAGGCCGAGGGTCCGCGCATTGAGGGCGACCTCAATCTCGACGTGCTGCTCGACGTCGCCGTGACCATCTCGATGGAGGTGGGCCGGGCGCGCCTGCCGATCCGCAACCTGCTGCAGCTCAACCAGGGCTCGGTGGTGGAGCTGGAGCGCGCCGCCGGCGAGCCGCTCGACGTCTACGCCAACGGCACCCTCATCGCCCACGGCGAAGTTGTGGTGGTCAACGAGAAATTCGGCGTACGCCTCACCGACGTGGTGAGCCCGGCCGAGCGCATCCGCAAGCTGCGCTGATGGCTGCCACCGCCGCCACGGCCGTGCCGGTCGGCGCCGGCATGGCGCACACCGCGCTGAGCCTGCTGCTGGTGCTGGGGCTGATCTTCGCCCTGGCCTGGCTGCTGCGCCGCGTGCAGTCGGTGCGCGCGCCGGCCGCCGGGATGCTGAGCATCCGCGGAGGTCTGCAGGTCGGCGCCAAGGAGCGGGTACTGTGGATCCGCGCCGGCGACAAGGACCTGCTGATCGGCGTCGCCGCCGGCCGCGTGCAGACCCTGCACGTGTTCGACCAGCCGCCGGCCGAGCCGGCGGAAGGTACAGCGCCGCCGAGCTTCCGCGAGGCGCTGCGCCGCATTGCCGCGGGCGGCAGGCCGCAATGAAGACTCATACTTTGATGAAGACCCTCGTCGGCCTGGCCGCTTTCGCGGCGCTGCCGGCGTCCGCCGCGGCGATGACGGTTCCGGGCGTGACCGCCAGCCCGAGCGGGCAGGGCTACAGCTTGAGCATCCAGCTGCTGTTGCTGATGACGGCGCTGACCCTGATCCCGGCGGCGCTGATGACGATGACGGCCTTCACCCGCATCGCCGTGGTGCTGAGCCTGCTGCGCCAGGCCCTGGGCACCAACAACACCCCGTCCAACCAGATCCTGCTGGGCCTGTCGCTGTTCCTGACCCTGTTCGTGATGCAGCCGGTGGCGCAGCGCGTCTACCAGGACGCGGCCAAGCCCTACCTCGACGGCAAGCTGGAGTTCGAGCCGGCGCTCGCCGCCGCCGCCAAGCCGATGCGCGCCTTCATGCTGGCCCAGACCCGCAACGACGACCTCGCCACCTTTTCCCGCATCGCCGGCCACGGGCCCTATGCCAGCCCGGACGAAGTGCCGTTCACGGTGCTGGCCGCGGCCTACATGACCAGCGAGCTGACTACCGCCTTCCAGATCGGCTTCATGCTGTTCATCCCATTCGTGGTGATCGATCTGGTGGTGGCCAGCGTGCTGATGAGCATGGGCATGATGATGCTGTCGCCGATGCTGATCTCGCTGCCGTTCAAGCTGATGCTGTTCGTGCTGGTCGACGGCTGGGCCCTGGTGATGGGCTCGCT
>CAYWPB010000399.1:0-3795 GCA_964458725.1 uncultured Nevskia sp.
CGCCGGCCTTCACGTCCGGGGCCTGGCGCTTGCCGTCATCGGTGATCTTGCCCGGGCCGACCGCGACCACTTCGGCCTTCAGGGGCTTCTCGGCCGCCTGGTCCGGAATGATGATGCCGCCCGCGGACTTCTTCTCTTCTTCCAGACGCTTCACGATCACGCGATCGTGCAGGGGACGTAGCTTCATTGTAAAACTCCTCTAAGCAGTTGACTGCACAGTGATTTTCGCGGAGTTGCAGACACAGCTTCTGAAGGGCTGTTAGCACTCTCCAGCGAAGGCTGCTAATTCTTGTGCACGAACGGGCAAAGTTCAAGAGCGGGCCCGTACTTTTTCGGCGCGAGTGCGGCCGGCCGGGCCAGAGCCGTGGGGCACGGGCGGCCCCTATGGGCCTCGAGTCGGGGAAGCCGTTTCAGGGGCGGTGCAGTATTTACGGCGCGCGGCCGCCTCTTCGGGTGCGCCAGCTCTTCGTTTCACCGGCCGCCTGGCCGGCCACCGCCTTATATGTCGCCTGCGACAGAGCTGAACACGTCGCTCAGGTTGGTGCCCAGCAGCTGCGCACCGAGCAGCATGACGAGGGTCACGGCTGCGACGATCAAAGCGTATTCGGTCGCG
This sequence comes from uncultured Nevskia sp., assembly GCA_964458725.1. Lineage (GTDB taxonomy): Bacteria > Pseudomonadota > Gammaproteobacteria > Nevskiales > Nevskiaceae > Nevskia. Next base: position 614 of record CAYWPB010000399.1, read on the forward strand.
GTGACGCCCCGTTCGCGGCCAAACCTGGGGGTAATAAGCTGTGGCATTGTCCAAAGCCCTGCGTGGGATAGAGAGATAGGCCCGCAATCAATATGTCCCTGCGCCAGGGCGAACTCAAACCCAGCGGAAACCGCAATTCATACCGGTCATCGGGCGGCGGACAGATTTGAGGGCGCGCGGCGCTTTCAGGGAGCGGGCCCCTATCGTCCGGCAGGGGCGCCGGCGGATGGATGATGCAAGAATCGGCCATCCGCCCGTGCCGGAGCCGTCCATGAACAGCACCACCGTCTCCACCCCGACGGCGCCCACCGTCGCCCCGCGCTGGGCCGCGGCGATGCGCCGCTTCAATAACTGGTGCCTGTTCGACATCGCCGGCGGCCCGCGGCCGCTCAAGCTGGCCTGGGTCATCAATATGCAGAAGGCCGGCTGCTTCCCGTTCTACGCGCTGCTGATGTGGTACTACGCCGACAAGACGCCCTGGGCCACCTCCACCGCGGCCTGGATCTATCTGGCAATGCACGGCTCCTACGGCCTGCTGTGGCTGCTCAAGGACCTGGTGTTCCCCGACGCAAACTGGCAGGGCCGCTGCACCATCGGCAGCGCGGTGTTCGGCGCGGTGGGCCTGGCCTTCTACTGGGCCATCGGCTGGGTGCTGATCTCCGGCATCTCCAACCCGCACTATCCACTGCCCGAACACGCCTGGTTCACCTTGTGCATCTCGCTGTGCATTCTCGGCTGCGCCTTCGTGTTCGGCGCCGACACCCAGAAGTACGTGCAGCTGCGCGCGCGGAGGGGCTTGATCACGGATGGACTGTTCAGCTATATCCGCCACCCCAATTATTTGGGCGAGATGCTGGTCTACGGCAGTTTCGCGCTGATGGCCTGGCACTGGCTGCCGGTGCTGGTGCTGGCCTACTTCTGGGGCTGCATGTTCGCGGTGAACATGGTCATGAAGGAAGCCAGCATGTCGCGCTACCCGGAATGGGCGGCCTACCGCAAGCGCAGCTGGTGGCTGGTGCCGTTCGTGGTCTAACGCCTCCGCACGGTCCGCTCAGATGGCGAACCAGGCGAACAGGAACAGCGTGTTGCTGTCGTGCGCGTTGCGGCCCGAGCCGTCGTAGTTCGCGCCGCCGCCGTTGAACTCGGTGTAGTAAGTGTATTGCAGGCCCAGGCGCGCGTTGAGATAGGGCCGCCACAGCGACAAGGCCTTGCCGAACGGGATGTACTCGGCCTGGAAGAGGTAGCCGCGGCTGTCCGGGCTGCCGTCGGCGCTGCCCGAGATCGCGCCCGGCGCGTACAGCACCGGATCGCTGCCGCCGCTGACCCGGAACCAGGCCGTGCTGAAGGCATAGGTCTGGCGGAAGGTGTACTGCGCGTTGAGCCGGCTGGTGTTGAGCTGGTTGGCGGCCAGGCCGACGCCGCCCAGCGCGAAGGACGCGTCGAGCTTCTGCAGCTCGTGGATCTGGGTGGCTTGCAGCAGCACGCCGTGGCTGCCGCGCACCCAACCGTAGCTGGCGTCGAAGCCGAGGTCGGTGTAGTGGTCGGTGCCGGCGCTGCGGTCGCCGCCCGGAAATTGGCGCAGGTCGATGCCGAACAGGCCGAGCGAACCATAGCTGGCGCCGCGCTGCCCCTTCAGCGCCACGCGCCAGTACGGCGCCAGGCCGTGGAAGGGACTGACCGAGCCGGCGCCGGAACCGAGCCGGCTGAGGGCGCGATCCGGCAGGCTGCGATAGGCGCCGCCTTCCAGATAAAGGTGCTCGTCGACCAGGGTATAGGCGGTCAGGCCGTACACCTCCTGCGCCAGGGCGCCCTCGATCTGCGGCGCCGCCGCCGGCGTCGGCGCCAGGGCCGAGCCGATGTAGGGATAGCTCCAGGCCGGCGTGGTGTTCCACAGGTCCTGCACGGTCGGATTGTTGTTGAGCGACAGCCCCCACACCAGGCCGGTGCCGCCGATGCGGGCCTTGTCGGCGTAGCGCAGGTCGAAGTTGTCCCAGGCCAGGCGCTGGGCGATGCCGTCGTAGGTCACCTGGATGAAGGCGCCGAGGTGGTCGAGGATGCGGCCGGCGTAGAACAGGCTGGTCTGGTCCACCGCCAGGTTGTCGTTGGGGCTGAAATGCGGCGCGGCGCCGCCGTCCTGTCCGGACTGGGTGTTGGTGAAGGACGAGATCAACATGGCGGCAAGCGGCGGGAAGCCGGACTTGCCGTCGCTCATGACGTAGCCGTTGAGCTTGAAGTCCTGGCCGGCCGGCGTCAGCCCGGGGCCGAAGGAGGTGGTGTGGCAGGTGGCGCAGGGCAGCCCGGTCTGCCGGGCGAAGCTCGGCACCGCCTGCGCCGTCTGCGGCATCAGACCCAGCAGCAGCAAGACCAGCAGCGCCAGCAGGCGGGACGACATCAAGGCATGGTCGGTCACGTCGTGGACTCCGTCAGCGCACGCCGCTCTGGGCGAGCATGGATTCGATGGCCGCGCGCAGGTCCGCGTCGCTCAGCTCAGGGACGCCGCCGCGCGGCGGCATGCTGTTCTTGCCGTTGGTAGCGGAAGCCAGCAGGCCGTCCACCGAGCCGGCAGCGCGCAGGCGCGCCGACCAAGCCTCAGCGTTGCCAATGCGCGGCGCGCCGAGCAGGCCGGCGCCGTGGCAGGCCGAGCAGACCTGCCGCACCGTCTGCTCGCCGGAGCGCGGGGCACCGGCGTCGGCCGCCGCGCAGAGCAGGACTGAGAATGCGATCAGGGCTGAAACGGGACGCAGCATCTCCATTCCCTCCTTGGCGAGAGATTTGCCGACCTCGGTTTTGAAGCGGGGGCTCATGCCGACGCCCCCGCGGTCATGCGGCCGCGGCGATCAGCATCCGTAGCCGGTGCAGGGGCCGCCGCTGCTGCCGACGGTGACGGTGCGGGTGTCGATGCGGCCGTAGCTGCCGTCCGCCTCGTCGTTGGTGCCGGCGGCGTAGAACAGGGTGTTGTGCGGCTGGCTCGCGGCGTCGTTGCCGAAGCCGATGCCCCACAGCCCGTTGATCGCAATCGGTTGGCCGTCCGGCGTCGCCAGGGTGCCCTTGAACGCCCCGGTGCCCGGGTCATAGGCGTTGATCTTGCCGTCGCCGAAGTTGGCGATCAGCAGGTCGCCGCTGAACGCGCCCAAGTCGGGCGGCCCCAAGCCCCCCCCCCAGGGGCCAATTACCCGCCCCCC
>CAYWPB010000400.1:0-3790 GCA_964458725.1 uncultured Nevskia sp.
ATGGGCTTCGCTGGCGAACGCGGCAATCTTGTCCAGTTCCGCTGTCTGCGCGTTGGCGGTCAGCGCGTCGGCATAGCCGCCGGTGTGGATCTCGATGTGCGGCGCACCGCAGGCCAGGGTAGCGCGGAGCTGCTGCGGTTCGGCGTCGATGAACAGGGATACCTGGATGCCAGCTGCGGCCAGCCGTGCGCAGGCGGCGGCCACCTCGCGCTGCTGGCCGGCCACGTCCAGGCCGCCCTCGGTGGTGCGCTCCTCGCGCCGCTCCGGCACCAGACAGGCGTATTGCGGGCGCAGGCGGCAGGCGAATTCGACCATTTCCGGCGTCACCGCCATCTCCAGGTTCACCGGCACCGGGCAGCGCGGCAGCAGCCGCTCGACATCGTCGTCCTGAATGTGGCGGCGGTCCTCGCGCAGGTGCAGGGTGATGCTGTCGGCCCCGGCCGCGGCGGCCAGCAAGGCGCCTTCGACCGGGTCCGGGTAAGGGGTGCCGCGCGCCTGGCGCAGGGTGGCGGTGTGATCGATGTTCACACCGAGTCGGATCGGGGTCGGTCGGGTCATTCGGGTCTTCACAGTTTGCGGAGTTCGCGCAGCAGACGCGGCGTTTCCAGTTCGCGATCGCCAAGCTGGCGCTGCAGGGCGGCGCGCAACAGTTTACGCGCGTCGCGCAGGGCTTCGCGCGTCTCCAGGCGTTCGTCGCGCAGGGCCAGCAGGCTGGCGGCGGGATAGCTGTCGGCCTCGTCCGCCGCAGCCGGGATCGCCCCGCGCTCGGGATCGAAGCGGTAGCGCCGCTGCGGCTCCAGCTCGTCCGGCAAGGGCAGGCCGTAGCCGGTCTCCGCCAGCAGCCGCTTCTCGAAGATGCGCAGCGCCGCTTCACCGCCCTCGCCCGGCAGCTGCGCCAGCGCACGGCCATAGTCGTGGTACAGGCCCGGATGCGCGTCGTGCCGCTCGGTCAGGCGCAGCAGCAGCTCGTTGAGGTACCAGCCGTGAAACACCCGCTCCCCGGTCAGCTCCACCGCCGGCGCCACGGCTTCGGCGGCGATCAGAGTGCCGAGCTCGCCGGCCTCGTGCCACGACAACAGCAGTGGCGTGAACAGCTGCAGGATGCCGCGCAGCTTCGAGCGCGGCCCGCGCGCGCCGCGCGCCACCAGGCCGACGCGGCCGTGCTGCAGGGTGAACAGCTCCAGCAGCAGGCTGGTTTCGCGGTACGGGCGCTGGGCCAGCAGCCAGGCTGGCTCGAATTCGATGCGCTGCCGCATCGCCCGGCCTTCAGCTGTCGCGGTAGCCGAAGCGCTTCAGGGCCTGCGGATCGTCGGTCCAGTTGTCCTTGACCTTGACCCACAGCTTCAGCACCACCTTGGCGCCGGTCATGTATTCCAGCTCGCGGCGCGCGGCGCTGCCGACCCGCTTGAGCATCACGCCGTCCTCGCCGATGACGATCTTCTTCTGGTTGTCGCGCTCGACCCAGATCACCGCCGAGGTGCGCAGCACCGTGCCGGAATGCTCCAGGCTCTCGGTTTCCACGGTCAGCGCATAGGGCAGTTCCTGGGCCAGCGCGCGCATCAGCTTCTCACGCACCAGCTCGGCCACGGTGAAGCTGAGGTCATGGCTGACGACCTGCCCCTCCGGATACAGCGGCGGCCCTTCCGGCATGCGCGGAAACAGCTCGCGCACCAGCGAGTCGAGGTTGTCGCCGGATTTCGCCGAGAGCGGCACGATGAAGGCGTAGGCATGCATCGCCGACAGCTTTTCCAGCTCCGGCAGCAGGCCCGACTTGTCGTCCAGCCGGTCGACCTTGTTGACGATCAGGCCCACCGGCGCCTGACCCTGCCTGAGCTTTTCCAGCACCGCCTGGTCCTCGTCGGTCCAGCGGCCGGCCTCGACCACGAACAGCGCCAGGTCGACGTCGCGCAAGGCGCTGCTGGCGGCCTCGTTCATGTAGCGGTTCAGCGCCCGCGGCGCCTTGCGGTGCAGGCCGGGCGTGTCGACGAACACCACCTGCCCCTGCGGCCGGTGCAGCACGCCCTGGATGCGGTGCCGCGTGGTCTGCGGCTTGGGCGCGACGATGCTGACCTTGCGCCCGACCAGGGCGTTGAGCAGCGAGGACTTGCCGACATTGGGCCGGCCGACGATGGCGACGATGCCGCTACGCATGACGGCCTCCTGGGCTCCCTTGAGTGATGAGGTCGAGCATACGCTCGGCCGACTGCTGTTCGGCGATCTTGCGGCTGCTGCCCTCGCCCATGGATTCGGCACGGTCGTCCGTCAGGCGGCAGCGTACCCGGAAACTGCGGCGATGCGGCGGGCCTTCCTCGCTCAGCACCGCGTATTCGGGCAGCGGCCGGCCGGCGGCCTGCAGACGCTCCTGCAGGCGCGTCTTGGCGTCCTTCAGGCTGAGCGGATCCGGCAGGTTGGCGAGTTCCGGCTCGAGCAGGCGCAGGCACAGCTCGCGCGCCGCCGTGAAGCCGCCGTCGAGATAGACCGCGCCGATCACCGCCTCGAGGCCGTCGGCCAGGATCGAATCGCGGCGGTAGCCGCCGCTCTTCAGCTCGCCCGAGCCCAGGCGCAGCACGTCGCCGAGCTGGATGCGGCGGGCGACCGTGGCCAGGGTCTCCTCGCGCACCAGGGTGGCGCGCAGGCGCGACAGGTCGCCTTCCGCCGCCTTCGGCAGCCGCAGATAGAGCGCCTCGCCAACCGCGAAGTTGAGCAGCGCATCGCCGAGGAATTCCAGGCGCTCGTTGTTCTCGGAACTGGCGCTGCGGTGAGTCAGAGCCCGCAGCAGCGCCGGCTCGTCCCCGAAACGGTAGCCGAGGGCCCTCTGCAGGCGTTCGAGATCCTCGTTCAACCGTTTACGCGCACCCGCAGGGGGATGGATTCCTTGAAGTGGATCACGACGAAGACATTGGCGAACAGGTTGGCCCGCGCCTCGTAGTCATAGCCCATCGTCATGCCTGACTCGGTGCGGTCGACCTTGATGTCCTTGGCTTCGAGCTGGCTGATGTAGTCGATATCGAAGCGCTTCTCGATGTCGCGGCGCAGCTCGCCGATGTCGATCTCGCTGCCGGAGGTGTTGACCTGGGTCGCCACCTCGTTGAGGTCGCGCTTGAGCGTCATCTGGTTCAGATACAGCGGCACCACCTTGATCGTGACCAGCGCTGCGAAGCCGATCAGTGCCAGTATGAAGACGAAGCCGATCAGGCCCAGTCCGTATTGTCCACGACGAATATGCATCTGCCCCTCCTCCCCCAGGATGCCCTGCCTCAATCTTAATGGATCAGCCTGCCGAAGCGGGAGAGTTCGGGGCCGCCATCCCAGGCCATCCAGATCAGGATGGCCTTGCCCTTCAGATTCTCCTCCGGCACGAAGCCCCAGTAGCGGCTATCGTTGGAACCGTCGCGGTTGTCGCCCATCATGAAGTAGTGACCGGGCGGCACCACCAGGTCCACGTCGGGACTGCGCCGGTCGGCCTCCATCAGGATGTTGTGGCTGACGCCGGTGAGATCCTCGGTGAAACGCTGCGCCGTGCCGTCCTTGGGGAAGATGCCGGCCGGCTGCACCTGAATCTTCGCCCCGTTCACGGTCAGCACCTTGTCGACGTACTGGATGTGGTCGCCGGGCAGGCCGATGACGCGCTTGATGAAGTCGTTGCCGTGGTTGGGATCCGCGTCGGAGCGCGCCGGATAGCGGAATACCACCACGTCGCCGCGCTGCGGCTCGCCGGTGTCAAGCAGCTTGCAGTTGCCCACCGGGCAGCGCAGGCCATAGCCGAACTTGTTGACCAGGATGAAATCGC
>CAYWPB010000401.1:0-3787 GCA_964458725.1 uncultured Nevskia sp.
GAAGAACAGCCACTCGTATACCTTGGCGCGGTCGTAGGCGTCGCGCGGCAGCCAGTCGCTGCCTTCGCCCAGGTGCAACAGCATGGCGTTGGATTCGGCCAGCAGCCGGCCGTCGGGCAGGCGCAGCAGCGGTACCCGGCCGTTCGGATTGAGCCCGAGGAAGCCGGGGGTGCGGCTGGCGCCGGCGAAGATGTCGACTTCCTCCCAGCGGAACGGCAGGCCGCGCTGGCGCAGCATGAAGGCCGGTTTCCAGCAGTTGCCGGAGATCGCCGTGCCGTACAGCGTGTACGCCTGCGCCAGGTCCGCCATGATGAAACCAGTATGACGCAGACCCCGCGCCGGCGGCAGGCCTGAATCGTCCGTCGGATCGGCTGACTGCCGAATCCGGCGCGATCTGCCGCTTGGCGCATCTGACCGGCCGTTCATCTGCCGTGGTCTCAATTTTCCCTTTCCCTGGTATGGGATAAGCCTTAACCTGAATGCCCGGCCGGAGCTTGCCCGGCGCGGCATTCCAGCTAGATCCGGCCCCGACGGGCCGCAGCGGCGTGAGGGAAAGGGAGCTCGGGCGAATGAACGGCAGATCCACTCGGCAGATGCGTCGGGCGCAGCGCGTCGTCCCGGTTGCATCGGCGCGGCGTCAGCGCGGCGCCGCCGCGGTGTTCGCCGCGGTGGCGGTGGTCGCCGCACTGACGGCGATGCTGCTGGGCATCAACATCGGCGTGCTGTATTACGCGCAGCGCAGCCTGCAGAAGCAGGCGGTGTTCGGCGCCCTGGCGGGCGCGCAGCTGGGCAGCGGCTGCAGCAACGGCGGTACTCCTGCGACCGACACCTCGAATGGCTCGGCGCTGTGGAATCGCGTGCAGGCCGCCATCACCAACAACAACGGCCGGGACTCCAGCGCTGCCACGGCTTCGATGACCGGCATCAACGGCGCCCGCGCGGTCGAGGTCGGCTGGATCAACGACGTCAGCGGCGAGTCGTTCACCGACGATCTAGGCACCAAGCACACGCTGGCCGACGACGGCCTGCGCCATTTCGTGCCCCTGGCCACCGGCGATTCCCACATTCGTGCGGTGCGCGTCAACCTGACCGCCGTCTCGCCGGGCCTGATCGGCGGCAGCCTCCTGCCCGGTACCACCCCGGTGACGCTGAGGGCCTCGGCCACGGCCGAGCAGCCGGCGCTCGGGAGTTTCTACCTCGGCACCGGCCTGGCCAGCCTCAACGGCGGCGCGCTCAACCAGCTGCTCGGCCTGCTGCTGTGTGCGCCGGGCGATACCGTCTGCCAGAACAGCATCATCGCCCTCAACGTCGCCAGCGCCTTCGACGGCCTGGCCAACGTCAATGTCTCCCTCGGACAGCTGGCGACCGCCGCCGGCGTCAACGTGAAGGACCTGTCCGATCCGCTGGCGCTGACCACCAAGACGCCGGTCCTGTCCAGTCTCCTGAATGGTCTCGCCACCTCCCTCAGCGGAACGATCAGCTCCAGCGTCTCCACCTTGCTGCAAAATCTCGCCAAGGCCAGCAGCAATCCCAACGGCGTTCCGCTCGGCGCGCTGCTCGGCACCGTGGATAGCATCGCCGCCGGCGTGCCCTTCGTCGACCTGAAGTCGCTGATCCTGGCCCTGGGCGAGTCCGCGACCTCGGGGCCCAACGGCCAGGTGCAGCCGATTGCGCTGCCGGTCGACCTGGACGTCCCGAACGTCGCCGTCGCCCGCGTCTTCCTCAAGATCGGCGCACCGCCCAAGTTCGCCGGCTACGTCCGGGCCGGGCAGGGCTGCGACGCCTCCTGCGCCAAGACCGCCGAAATCACCCTGATGGTGCGCATTCAGGCCGGACAGATCCTTAACAGCATCGTCAGCACGGTCGGTAATGCGCTCACCACCGTGCTGAATCTGCTCGGCGGAGTGCTGGGCCTGAGCATCAGCACGACTCCGCTACCCGGTCCGATCAATATCGGCGCGGACATTAGCGTGGCCCAGGCCACGGCACGCCTGGATCAGCTGCAATGCCCCACGGTGAACAACGCCAACCCGACCGCCAATCTCAGCGCCAGCACCGCGATCGCCAACGTCCAGCTGGGCACGTTCATCGGCACCTTGCCGGCGAAGGGTGCCGCCGGAACGGTGCCCGCCCTGTCCTCCGGGAACATCTGGCCGCTGGCTGAGGTGAAGATCGACGCCAGCCATGCCTGCATCGGCGTCAGCGCGCTTGGTTTTTGCCTCGGCATTCCCGTCAACCTCGGCAGCAGCGACCTCATCGTCAACCTGGGGCTGACCGACCTCACCGTGGGTCAGGGTACCGGCAGCTTCACCTCGCTTTCCCCGGTCACCAAGTTCACGCAGCAGCCCAACCCGTCGGCGCAGGGGGGCGGCCCGCAATACTACTATCTGGCCGACGGTGCCCCGGGCTCGCCCAACACCTCGGCAGTGAACCCGCAGACCATCGGCTCGCCGGTGGCCCTGAACCTGAACCTGGGGCTGTCCACCCAGGAAAAGGGCAGCGGCCTGATCGGCGGCCTGGCCGGCGTGGCCAGCAGCTTGGTCAACCAACTCGTCACGTCCCTGCAGCCCCTGCTCAGCCTGCTCAACACCACCATCCTGCAGCTGGTCAACTCCCTGCTGCAGTTCCTGGGCGTGCAGCTCGGCTCCGCCACCGTCGTCATGGACGGCGTGATCATCGGCCAGCCGGTTCTGGTGACCACCGAGCAGCCGACGAGCTAAGCCACGCGGCTTGACGCCCCGCCCGGTACGTCCGAATCTCTGCCGCACGATTCGCGACGCACGGAGGAGCGTATGAAGTCGCTGGCTGGCAGGCTCGCCTGGGCCGCCCTGTCCGTATTCGGCGCCGCCTGCCTCGCGGTGCTGGCGCTGCGCCGCGGCGAGAGCATCAACGCCATGTGGCTGGTGGCGGCCGCGCTGTCGGTGTTCCTGATCGGCTACCGTTTCTACAGCCGCTTCATCGCGGTCTCGGCGCTGCGCCTCGATCCGGGCCGCGCCACGCCGGCGCGCCGCCGCAACGACGGCCTCGACTACGTTCCCACCGACCGCACCGTGCTGTTCGGCCACCACTTCGCCGCCATCGCCGGCGCCGGCCCGCTGGTGGGCCCGGTGCTGGCGGCGCAGATGGGCTACCTGCCCGGCACCTTGTGGATCCTCGCCGGCGTGATCTTCGCCGGCGCGGTGCAGGACTTCGTCATCCTGTTCCTCTCCGCCCGGCGCGATGCGCGCTCGCTCGGCGAGATGATCCGCAGCGAGATCGGCGAGGCCGCCGGCTGGGTGGCGATGATCGGCATCCTCGCCATCATGCTGATGCTGCTGGCGGTGCTGGCGCTGATCGTGGTCAAGGCGCTGGCGATCAGCCCCTGGGGCACCTTCACCGTCGCCGCAACCCTGCCGATCGCGCTGCTGATGGGGGTGTACCTGCGCTGGCTGCGGCCGGGCCGGGTGCTGGAGGTCTCGGTCATCGGCTTCGTGCTGCTGCTGGCCTCGATCTGGCTCGGCGGCGTGGTGGCCGCCGATCCGCAGTGGAGCCGGTGGTTCAGCTTCAACGGCACGCAGCTGGCCTGGGCCCTGATCGGCTATGGCTTCGTCGCCTCGGTGCTGCCGGTGTGGCTGCTGCTGGCGCCGCGCGACTACCTCTCGACCTTCCTCAAGATCGGCACCGTGGCGCTGCTCGCCGTGGCGATCTTCCTGGTGCGGCCGGAGCTGAAGCTGCCGGCACTGACCCGCTTCATCGACGGCAGCGGCCCGGTGTTCGCCGGCAGCCTGTTCCCGTTCCTGTTCATCAC
>CAYWPB010000402.1:0-3758 GCA_964458725.1 uncultured Nevskia sp.
GGCATCTTCCTGCTGCCCGCAACCCTGGCGGCGGTAGGCAGCATCACCCTGGTCGGCTGGCTGGTGGCCACGATCGGCGCCCTGCTGGTAGCGGTCACCCTGGCGCGGCTGGGCCGCATCTCGCCGCAGGCCGGCGGCCCCTGCGCTTATGCCGCAGAGGCGCTGGGCCCCTACTTCGGCTTCCAGTGCACGGCGATTTACTGGATCTCCTGCTGGTCCGGCAATATCGCTATCGCCGTGACCGCCACCGGCTACCTCGCCAGCTTTTTCCCGGCACTGGCCGCGCCTCTGGTAGGAGCCGCGACGACCTGGGCGCTGATCTGGCTGCTGACCGCGATCAACATCCTCGGCCCGCGCCTGGTGTGCCAGTTCGAATCCGGCGCCATCCTGCTCGGCCTCATCCCGATCCTGCTGATCGCCACCGTGGGCTGGACCCGCTTCGATCCGCAATTGTTCCAGACCTCATGGAACGTGCAGCACGCGCCGGCGCTGCAGGCCATTCCCAATTCCCTGGTACTGGTGTTCTGGGCCTTCACCGGCCTGGAGAGTGCCTCGGTTGCCGCCGCGGTGGTCGAGAACCCGCAACGCAACGTGCCGATCGCCACTATCAGCGGCGTGCTGGTGGCGGCGCTGGTCTACATCGTCTCCTGCAGCGTGGTGATGGGCCTGATCCCGGCGCAGCGGCTGGCGCATTCCACCGCGCCGTTCGCCGACGCGGCAACCCTGCTGTTCGGCTCCGCCACCGGCGCCTTGGTCGGCCTGATGGCCCTGCTCAAGACCGTGGGCACCTTGGGCGGCTGGATCCTGCTCACCGCACAGACCAGCAAGGCCGGCGCCGACCGCGGCCTGTTCCCGGCTTTTTTCGGCCGCGCCAACCGCTATGGCATCCCGGTGCCGAGCCTGCTGCTGATGGCGGCGGTGATGAGCCTGGTGGTATTCGCCACGGTTTCGCCGACCATTGGCGAACAGTTCGGCAAGCTGATCGAAGTCTCGACCATCTTCTGCCTGCTGGCCTATATCTACTCCAGCGTCGCCATCTGGAAGCTCGACCGACCAGGGTCCCCGCGTTGGGTCTATATCCGTTACCGCGCTCTGGCGGCGGCGGCCGTGCTGATCTGCGCCTGGGTCATCGCCGCCTCCGATCCGGGCCTGCTACTTCTGTCTGTGCTGACTGTCGCGCTCACCGTGCCGCTGTACTGGCTGGTGATCCGTCCACTCAGGAATCCAGCACCTCGATCGAGTGCAGGAACCGGCTGAAGCCGCGATCGCCCTCGTTCATCGCCAGCATCAGATTGCCGCAGCCCTGCCGGCGGCAGAACTTGACGGCGTAGCACAGCAGCGAGCCGCTGATTACATCCGCATCGAAATCCGCATGCACCGCCAGGCTTTCCGCCACGCCGTCGATGCGGCCATTGGCGTGGTTGTGCGTGACCGTCACCGCCAGCATCCCGGCCAGCACCTCGTCCACCTCGGCGACGAACACCTGGTAGGCCAGCGGCGTGACAAAGAGGGCGAAGCCGGTACCGGCGGACACCGCCAGGCGGCGGCGCGCGCCGATGTCGCTGCGCCCGGCGAAACGGACCAGATCCGGACGGCCATAAAGGATGAAGATGCCGAGCAGGTCCGCGGGACCGGCGTCGCGCAGCCACAGGCGACCGCCCTCCGCACCGACCGGCTGGCGCCCCCAGGAAGGATACAGTGCCCGGATTTCCTCCTCGCAGGCCTGGCTTTCCCGCGGCTCGTGCACGCTGCCGCGTACCAGCTTGATTTCCGTATCGCGCATGTCGCTACGCCCCCGTCGAGCGGCCGCTGCCACGGCCCGCCGAGGAGCCGGCAGGCGTGCAGCTGCGATGTACCGGGCTTTGGATGCAGCAGATCGGCGTTTGGTTGCCGGATTGGGACGAAATGCGGAAACGGGATGGAGGGTGTTCGTACTTTTTGGTACGTTTCATCTTGAAGCTTACGCTCAGGTTACTGGCGTCGACAGCTCAGCGAGCCGCCGCTTGCACCTGCGCCAGGGCCAGGGCCCTGCGCATATAGCCGCGCCACAGCAGCTGAGTGATCAATCCCAACAGGGGCGCAGCCAGCCAGGCGCGGGCGTGGAAGGTATAGCGCCAGCGGATGTGGGTGGCACCGCCGGGTGCGGAGCTGAACCACCACTCACCGTCGGCCGAGGCGGCGAGGAAACGCAGGGCGCCGGAGAAATCGCCGACGGTGTAGCTGAACCGGCCGGGCGGCTCGTAGCCGGTCAGGCACTCGCGGGCGCTGCTGCCGTCGGACAGCAGCACGGTGCGGGTCTGCCCCACTCCATCCCAGGCGCCGCTCTGCTCGCGGGTGCCGGTCACCGCCGGCAGCGGGCCGTAGCCGGTGAAGATGCCCGGCAGGTCGATCGGTACGATGTGCAGGAACGCCGCCGCCGGCTCCAGCGGCAGCACGGCCTCGACGGTCGCGGAAAACGATGGCGGCATGGTTGCTCCTCGTCAGGCGGGCGTGCGCTTGACCCGGAACCAGGCGGCGTACAGCGCCGGCAGGAAGGTCAGGGTCAGCAAGGTGGCGGCGATCAGGCCACCCATCAGGGCGATGGCCATCGGCCCGAAGAACACGCTGCGGGATAGCGGGATCATCGCCAGCACCGCAGCTGCGGCGGTGAGCCAGATCGGGCGGAAGCGGCGCACCGCCGACTCGACGATGGCGGTCCATTCGTCGTGGCCCGCATCCACGTCCTGGCGGATCTGGTCGACCAGGATCACCGAGTTGCGCATGATCATGCCACCCAGTGCGATCACGCCGAGCAGGGAGACGAAGCCGAATGGCGCCTGTGTCAGCAGCAGCGCCAGCGCGGCGCCGATGATGCCCAGCGGCCAGGTCAGGATCACCAGCATGGTACGGCCGAAGTGCTGCAGCTGGATCATCAGCAACAGCAAGGTCACCACCGCCATCACCGGCATCTGGGCGTTGATTGAGTCGTTGGCCAGCTTGTTCTGCTCCAGCGCGCCGGCGATGCCGATGTCGTAGCCCGGCGGCAGCTGCGCGCGCAGCGGCGCCAGCTGATCGTAAAGCATGTTGCTGACGTCCGGCGCCTGCATGCCGTCCGCCGCCTCGGCCTCGATGGTGATGGCCGGCTGGCGGTTGCGGCGCCAGATCACACCGTCCTCGAATTCCGCGCTGGCGGTACCGAACTGCGAGAACGGCACATACTGGCCGCTCACCGTCGGCATGTAGGCGTCGCGCAGGTCGCTGAGGCGGTCGCGCTCCTCCAGCGGCTGGCGCGCGACGACTGCGATGTTGCGGTTGTTCTCGCGATAAGTGCCGATCGGTGTGCCGGTGAGGATGGTCTGGGCGGCGTTGCGCACCTGCTCGCTGGTGATGCCGAGCACCCGCAGCTTCTCCTGGTCCAGCTCGTCGTGCACGGTCAGGATCTTCTCGTGCCAGTTGTCGTGCACGTTGACCGCATAAGGATTGGCGCGGAACACCTCCTTCACCTTCTCGGCGTACTCGCGCACCAGCTGCGGATCCGGCCCGGACACTCGCAGCTGCACCGGCCAGCCCACCGGCGGGCCGTTGGGGAGGCGGTCGATGCGCGGCCGCACGCCGGGGAAGTCCTGCGCGATCCACTGGCGCAGTTTCGGGATCAGGCGCTCGCGCGCGTCCAGGTCGCGGCTCACCACCATGAACTCGGTCAGGTTGGTGTTGCGCAGCTGCTGGTCCAGCGGCAGGTAGAAGCGCGGGCTGCCGGTGCCGACGTAGGCGACGTAGTC
>CAYWPB010000403.1:0-3709 GCA_964458725.1 uncultured Nevskia sp.
GAAGATCTCGCAGCCGACCTGGCGCGGCGCGCGCGAGCCGCCGAGACTGTCCGGGCGGGTGCGCAGCACGCTGCTGAGGTAACACAGGCGCACCACCGGCACGCCGGCGAAATGGCGCGCGGCGATGCGCGCGGCCTGTGGCGTCATGTCGGCGCGCAGGCCGAGCAGGCGGCCGCCGGCCGGGTCGGTGAGCTTGAAGGTCTGGCTTTCCAGGTCGGTGCCGGCACCGGTGAGCAGGGTGTCGAGGTGCTCCAGCAGCGGCGGCAGGATCAGCTCGTAGCCGTGCTCGCGGTAGCGGTCGAGCAGGCCGCGGCGCAGCGCCTCGATGCGCCAGGACACCGGCGGCAGGGATTCCTCCACGCCTTCGGGCAGCATCCAGAAGTTGTTCGTACTCATCAGGCGAGCCAGTGAATCAACTGCAATGCTCCCAGGCCACTGAGCATGCTCAGCAGGCCGATGGTGCGCAGGCCCTTGTCGTCGAGCGTGGCCAGGCGCGCGAACACTTCGCGCGAGCGGGGCGGCGCCACGAACGGCAGGATGCCCTCGATCACCATGACCAGGGACAGGGCACGCAGGATATCGAGCCAGATGCTGGGACCGACGAACATGTTACTTCCCGCCTCCCGCGTCCTTGCCGGCATTGTTGAAGTACTTGAAGAACTCGCCGCGCGGCTCGATCACCAGCACGTCGCGCTTGCCCTGGAAGGCGTCGCGGTAGGCGTTGAGCGAGCGGTAGAAGGCGTAGAACTCCGGGTCCTGGCCGTAGACCTTGGCATAGATCTCGGCGGCCTTGCCGTCGCCCTCGCCGCGCAGGGTCTCGGCCTTGCGGTAGGCCTCGGCCAGGGTGGTCTGGGCCTCGCTGTCGGCGGCGGCGCGGATCTGCTCGGCCTCGCCCTTGCCGCGGGCGCGCAGCTCGTCGGCGGTGCGCTTGCGCTCGGCGCGCATGCGGTCGAAATAGGCCTGGGCCACGTCCTTGGGCAGGCTCAGGGTGTTGATGCGCACGTCCGACACCTCGATGCCGAGGTCGCCGGCGACGCGCTGCGCCTCGCGCAGCAGGCCCTCGTCGAGCTGGTCACGGTCGCCGGAGACGAGCTGCTCCAGGGTGCGCTTGCCCAGCACCTCGCGCAGGCTGCTGTCGAGGCGCTGCATCAGGCGGTCATTGGCCAGCTGGGACTGGCCGTTGGTGGCGCGGTAGTAGGTGGTGACGTCGGCGATGCGCCATTTGACGTAGTAGTCGACGTCCACGCTCTGCTCGCCAGCGACCGGGACATTGGTGGACTGGCGGCCGGTGAGTAGGCGCTTGTCCATCTTGTGCACGGTCTGGGCGAACGGCAGCTTGAAGTGCAGGCCCGGCGTAGTCACCGCGCCCTTGTACTGCTCGAACTCGAGCAGGGCCGCGACCGAGCGCTGGTCCACCACGTAGACGCTGTTGGCCAGCAGCAGCACCAGCAGGATCAGGCCGAGGCCGAGATTGGTACGGCTGTTCATCAGCGGCCTCCCCGGCTGCGCGAGCGCGCGCCGTTGTCGTCACTGCTGCCGCTGTCGGTGGCGGGCGGCGGCGACGGCACGTTCTGCGGCCCGGCCGGCGGCGCCTCGGCCTCGGGCTCCGGGCTGGCCTGCAATATCTGTTGCAAAGGCACGGTGAAGTTGGGGTTGCCCTTGTCCACGTCCACCAGCACCTTGCCGGAGCGGCTATAGATGCCGCTCATGGTGTCGAGGTAGAGGCGCTTGCGCGTCACCTGCGGCGCCTTGCGGTATTCCTCCAGCACCGCGGCGAAGCGGGCAACGTCGCCCTCGGCGCGGGCGATGACCTGGTCGCGGTAGGCCTGGGCCTCGGTGATGTTGCGCGCGGCGTCGGCGCGGGCCGCCGGCACGCGGCTGTCGGCGTAGGCCTGGGCGTCGTTGCGCAGGGTCTTGCGCTCCTCGCCGGCCTTGATGACGTCGGCGAAGGCCGGCTGCAGGGCGTCGGGCGGCTCGACCTTGAGGTTGGCCTCGGTCAGCTGCACGCCGCTGTGATAGCTGTCGAGGATCTGTTGCAGCAGCTTGCGCGTGGCGGTGGCGATCTCGGCCTGGCTGTTGCTCAGGTCGGCGCGGCCCACCACCTCGTCGATGGTGTAGCTGCCCACCACCTGCTGCAGGGCGCTGCTGGCGGTCAGGGCGACGATGTCCTCGGGCTTGTCGACGTTGTTGAAGGTGTAGTCCTCGGCCGAGGTCACCTTGAACTGCAGGGCCAGGCCGACCTCGACCAGGTTCTGGTCCTTGGTCAGCAGCTCGGTCCGCACCGGCGACATCTGCCGCAGGATGCCGACATTGGTGCGCAGCACGTGCTCGAACGGCGGCGGCAAGTGCCAGTGCAGGCCGGGGCCGTCGGTGCGGGCGTAGGCGCCGAAGCGGACCACCAGGCCGCGCTCGCCCTCGGCCACGGTGTAGAAGCCCTTCAGCAGCCAGCCCAGGCACAGCAGGGAGACGATCAGCAGCACCAGGCCGCCGCGCTCCCTGCCGCCCCCGCCCCAGCGCGCGCGCAGGCGCTTGAACAGCTCCCCCAGGTCCGGCGGGGTGCCGCCGCCCTTGCCCCCGGAACCCTGGTTCCAGGGGTCGCGGTTGTTGTTACCCGGCTCATTCCAGGCCATTTCTGCTCCGCTCAGGGGGACGATTGCGTCTCTGATGGACGCAGGATGATGGGAAGATGCTGACCGAAAGCGGGATTTTAGGAAGCGGCGACGCTTGCGGCAACCGCGCGGGGCGGCGGCTGCACCCCCGCCTCGCGGCACATCCGCTCCAGCCGCGAGTACGGCAGGCGCACCCGCAGGCGCAGGCCGCCGTCGTCCTCGACGTGCTCGGACTGCACCGCGTTGAGGGCGAACAGCTGGGCCCGCAGCCGCGCCGCGCTGGGCGGCAGCAGCAGCTCGTCCTCGATCAGGTCGGGGTAGAGCCGGGCGGCGATGGCGCTGCGCAGCAGGTCCAGGCCCTCGCCGGTGCGCGAGGAGATGAAGACCCGCGCCGGCAGGCCCTGCTCGTCGTGCTCGATGCGGGCGGTTTCCGGGCTGATCCCTTCCTTGCGCAGGTCGATCTTGTTGTAGACCAGCAGGCGCGGCACCTCGTCGGCGCCGATCTCGCGCAGCACCGCGTCGACCTGCTCCATGCGCGCGACGCGCTCGGCGTCGGCGGCGTCGACCACGTGCAGCAGCAGGTCGGCCTCGCGCGATTCCTCGAGGGTGGCGCGGAAGGCGGCGATCAGGTCGTGCGGCAGGTCGCGAATGAAGCCCACCGTGTCGGCCAGCACCGCGGTCTCGCCGGTCGGCAGGGCGACCTTGCGCACGGTGGTGTCGAGGGTGGCGAACAGCAGGTTGGAAGCGAAGGTCTCGTCGCCGGTGAGGGCGTTGAACAGGGTCGACTTGCCGGCGTTGGTATAGCCGACCAGGGACACCGTGGGAATCTCGTTGCGGGCACGACCCTGGCGGTTCTGGGCGCGGCGCGCGCGCACTTCCTCCAGCCGCCGCTTCAGGGTGGCGATGCGGCCGCGCACCAGGCGGCGGTCGGTTTCCAGCTGGGACTCGCCGGGGCCGCGCAGGCCGATGCCGCCCTTCTGCCGCTCCAGGTGGGTCCAGCCGCGGACCAGGCGCGTCGCCAGGTGCTGCATCTGCGCCAGCTCGACCTGCAGCTTGCCCTCGTGCGAGCGCGCGCGGCGGGCGAAGATGTCGAGGATCAG
>CAYWPB010000404.1:0-3061 GCA_964458725.1 uncultured Nevskia sp.
GAAGCGCTCGCCGGGGCGCCAGTTGGCGCCGGGCTGGTCGTAGGCCTGGCGCTTCTTCGGGTCGCTGAGGACGTCGTTGGCCTCGTTGACCTCCTTGAACTTGTCCTCGGCGTTCTTGGCCTTGTTCTTGTCGGGGTGATACTGGCGCGCCAGCTTGCGATAGGCGCGCTTGATCTCGTCCGCGCTGGCAGAGCGCGGCACGCCGAGAATCTTGTAGTAGTCCTTGTATTCCATGGCAGCGAGATTAGATCAAAAAAACGGGGCGCCATAGGCGCCCCGTTACTTTACCAACAGCGGGCCTTGCACCGCGCCGGCGTCGCCGCCGGCGCGGGGGCGGGAGGCTTAGTGCGCGACCGCGATCTTGCGCGGCTGCGCCTGCGGGCGCTTCGGGATGACGACTTCGAGCACGCCGTTGCTGCCGCGGGCGGTGACGGCTTCGCCATCGACGGTGTCGGGCAGGCTGAAGCGACGGAAGAAGCGGCCGCTGGCGCGCTCGACGCGACGGGCTTCGACGCCATTGGTTCCGACCGCCTTCTCGCGCGAGCCGCTGAGCGTCAGCACGCCCTTCTCCAGCGTCACCTCGACGCTCTTCAGGTCAACGCCTGGCACGTCGGCATGCAGCACGAACTTGTCGGCGTATTCCTCGATATCCACCGCCGGGGTCCACTCGGCGGCCGCGCCCGCCGAAGCAGCGGCCGAAGCGTCGGCGCGGTCGAAGAATCGGTTGAATTCGTTGAGCAGTTCCCGGTGCACGGACCAGGGCTGGTAACGCAGTAAAGTAGTCATGATCTGACACCTCCAAAAAGTCTAATGGCCAAACAATCAATGTTGATAGGGCTCTTCGCCCTCGCCACTGCAAATTAGGGGTGCCCCTGCGCTGTTCAAGGCCCTTGAAAAAAGCCCCTGCGCACCCAGCCGGGCAGGTTCAGACGCCGCGCTCGAGCATCGATGCGCCGAGCACTTCCTCGACGCT
Source organism: uncultured Nevskia sp. (assembly GCA_964458725.1). Classification (GTDB taxonomy): domain Bacteria; phylum Pseudomonadota; class Gammaproteobacteria; order Nevskiales; family Nevskiaceae; genus Nevskia. The sequence goes on from CAYWPB010000404.1 coordinate 974, forward strand.
GGTCAGGCCTTCGGCAATCTTGCGGCAGCCGGCCAGGCGCAACGGCGTCATGCCTTCCCGCAACGCCTGCTGGCGCAGCAGCAGGCTGTCGGTCTTCTCGTGGACCTGTGCCTTGAGGGAGTCGCTCAGCGGCATGATTTCGTAGATGCCGACGCGCCCGAGGTAACCGGTCTCGCGGCACTCCAGGCAGCCGACCGGCTCGTAGGCGATGTCCGGCGGCAGCATCGGCGCGCCGCCGGTGAGGTCGAACCAACGGTCGGAATCGATCTGCACGGCGTGCTTGCAGTGCGGGCACAGCCGCCGCAGCAGGCGCTGTGCCACCACGCCGATCAGCACCGCCTTGAGCAGGTAGCCCGGGACGCCCAGGTCGAGCAGGCGCGTCACCGCGGACGGCGCGTCGTTGGTGTGCAGGGTCGAGAGCACGAGGTGGCCTGTCAGCGCCGCCTGCACCGCCACCTCGGCGGTCTCCAGGTCGCGGATCTCGCCGACCATGATGATGTCCGGGTCCTGGCGCATCAGGGCGCGGATGCCCTCGGCAAAGCCCAGGTCGATGTTGGCCTGCACCTGCATCTGGTTGAAGGAGGGATCGACCATCTCGATCGGGTCCTCGATCGAGCAGACGTTGACCTGCGGCGTCGCCAGCTGCTTGAGCGAGGAGTACAGCGTGGTGGTCTTGCCCGAGCCGGTGGGGCCGGTGACCAGCACGATGCCGTGCGGCCGCACGATCATCTCCTGCCATTGGCGCGATTCCTCGGCCGAGAAGCCGAGCTGGGAAAAGTCGCGCACCAGCACCTCGGGGTCGAAGATGCGCAGCACCAGCTTCTCGCCGAAGGCGGTAGGCAGGCTGGCGGCGCGCAACTCCACTTCCTTGCCCTGGGGGCTGCGCGTCTTGATGCGGCCGTCCTGCGGCTTGCGCTTCTCGGCCACGTCCATGCGCGCAATGATCTTGATGCGGCTGGTCACCGCGGTCATCACTGCGGCCGGGATCTGATAGACCTCGTGCAGCACGCCGTCGATGCGGAAGCGCACGTTGCCGTGCTCGCGGCGCGGCTCCAGATGGATGTCGCTGGCGCGCGAGTCGAAGGCGTACTGCAGCAGCCAGTCGACGATGTTGACCACGTGCTGGTCGTTGGCGTCGAGCTTGCCGCTGCGGCCCAGCTCCACCAGCTGTTCCAGGGTGCGGGTGGCACCGAAACTGGCGAACTTGCTGCGCTCCTCGCTGCTGGCCTTGACCGACTTGGCCAGGGCGTAGAACTCGAGCAGGTAGCGCTCGATGTCGAGCGGGTTGGCCAGCACCCGCTGGATGCGCCGCTTGAGCGTGCTGGAGAGGTCATTCTCCCACTCGCGCAGCCAGGGCTCGGCGGTGGCGATGGTCACCTCGTCCTGCGTCACCTTCACCGGCAGGATCTTCAGGCGCGCGGCATAGGCGTAAGACACCACGGTGGTGACGCGCCCGACCTCGATCGACAGCGGATCGATGCGCAGGTAGGGCAGCTCGGTTTTCACCGCCAGCCACTGCACTAGCGCTTCCAGGGTCAGGCGCTTGTGCGGCTGCTGCGCGTTGACCCATTCGCACAGCGCCACCCTTTGCAGGGGATGCAGCTTTTCGCGTGATTCCAGGGCGGTGGCGCGCAGCTGGCGCGCCTGCTCGGGCAGGATCAGGCGATCGGCCAGCAGGCCTTCCAGCACCTCGTTCAGTTCGAGGGCGTGATCGCGGACCTGACCGGCCTTGGACTGCGGAATGGCTTGATTCATCAGGCGTAACTTACACCAAACAACACCCGGTACGGTTCACAGCCTGTAAATCCGGGAGTACACTGAAGAAAAACTAAACGTGCGTTCAACTGTGCCGCGCGGCGTGCCGCCGGCGGCGCGCATGGATCAGGAGGATAGGCGCGTGAACAGCTACGATTTCATCATCGTCGGCGGCGGTTCCGCGGGCTGCGTGCTGGCCAACCGGCTCTCGGCCAGCGGCAAGTGGCAGGTGCTGCTGCTCGAGGCCGGTCCGGCCGACCGCAATCCGTTCATCCACCACCCCGCCGGCCTCCCCCCGGTGATCCCCCCCCACAAATCGAAACGGGAAGTCTT
>CAYWPB010000404.1:3071-3687 GCA_964458725.1 uncultured Nevskia sp.
CCCCCCGGCAACATCCCGGTGATCCGCAGCGAAAGACTGAAGCGGAAGTTCTGGACCACGCGGCAGCGCAACTCCGCCGGCCGGCCGATGTTCTGGCCGCGCGGCCGCACCCTCGGCGGCAGCTCCGCGATCAACGCCATGTGCTACATCCGCGGCCACGCCTGGGACTACGACCACTGGGCCAGCCTCGGCAACGAGGGCTGGGGCTACAAGGATGTATTGCCGTACTTCAAGAAAGCCGAGAACTTCGAGCCGATCGACCAGGTCCCCGGCGCGCGCGAGTTCCACGGCAGCGGCGGGCCGCTCAACGTCGCCGAGCATCGTTACGTCAACCCGCTGATGAGCGCCTTCGTCGCGGCGGCGCAGCAGGCCGGCCACCCGCACAACCCGGACTTCAACGGCGCGCGGCAGGAAGGCATCGGCTACTACCACGCCATGCAGAAAGGCGGCCAGCGCTGCAGCAACGCCGCCGGCTTCCTCACGCCGGTGCTTGGCCGCGCGAACCTGACCGTGGTCACCGACGCGCACGCGGCGAAAGTGCTGTTCGAAGGCAAGCGCGCGGTGGGCGTGCGCTGGCTGCGCGGCGGCCGCTACGCCGAGGCGCGGGCGCGGCGCG
>CAYWPB010000405.1:0-3684 GCA_964458725.1 uncultured Nevskia sp.
GATGGACACGCGGACGAAAGTGGCGCGGGTGATCGGCGCGGGCGACGCAACCGGCAAGGCCCTGGCTCTGCGCTTCGCGCGCGAGGGCTACTAGGCCTGCGTCACGCGGCGCAGCGCCGACAAGCTGCAGCCGCTGGTGGACAGCATCACCGCCGACGGCGGCCGCGCCCGCGGCTTCGCCTCGGACGCGCGCAAGGAGGAGGAGGTCGCCGCCCTGGTCGAGCAGATCGAGCGCGAGATCGGGCCGATCGAGGTCATGGTGTTCAACATCGGCGCCAACGTGCCCTGCGGCATCCTCGAGGAGACCGCGCGCAAGTACTTCAAGGTCTGGGAGATGGCCTGCTTCTCCGGCTTCCTGGTCGGGCGCGAGGTGGCGCGGCGCATGGTGGCGCGCAACCGCGGCACCATCCTCTACACCGGCGCCACCGCCAGCCTGCGCGGCTCGGCCAACTTCGGCGCCTTCGCCGGCGCCAAGCACGCGCTGCGCGCGCTGGCGCAGAGCATGGCACGCGAGCTGGGGCCGAAGAACATCCACGTCGCCCACGTCGTGGTGGACGGCGCCATCGACACCGAATTCATCCGCAGCAGCTTCCCCGAGGCTTACGCGCGCAAGGAGCAGGACGGCATCCTCAATCCGGATCACATCGCCGACAACTACTGGCACCTGCACAGCCAGCCGCGCGACGCCTGGACTTTCGAGCTGGACCTGCGGCCGTGGATGGAGAAGTGGTGAGTTGATTCAATCCCCTCTCCCCACGTACGTGGGGAGAGGGTTAGGGTGAGGGGCGCGGGCGCTAGCCCGCATCTCGATCTGACTCAGCACAGAGGCGGGTTGCGCGTGGCCCCTCACCCCATCCCTCTCCCCACATTCGTGGGGAGAGGGGGAAAAACAGACCCGGAGGAATCATGACCAAACGCATCGAGTTCTACTTCGACTTCGGCAGCCCCACCGCCTACTTGGCCTGGACCCAGCTGCCCAGGATCGCCGCCGCGTCCGGGGCCGAGCTGGTGTACAAGCCGGTGCTGCTCGGCGGCATCTTCCAGGCCACCCACAACGCTTCGCCGATGATGGTGCCGGCCAAGGGCCAGTACATGCTGCGCGACCTGGCGCGCTTCGCCAGGCGCTACGGCGTGCCGCTGAACATGAACCCGCACTTCCCGATCAACACGCTGCAGATGATGCGCGGCGCGGTCGGGGTGCAGGCGCGCATGCCGGAACGCTTCGGCGCCTACGTCGAGGCCCTGTACCGCGGCATGTGGGTGGACCAGCTCAACCTCGGCGACCCGGCGGTGCTGGGCGCGACCCTGGCCAAGGCCGGCTTCGAGCCGCAGGAGCTGCTGGCGCTGATCGGCGATGCGCAAGTGAAGGAGTTGCTGAAGAGCGAGACCGAGGCCGCGGCGAAGCGCGGCCTGTTCGGGGTGCCGGTGATGTTCGTCGGCGGCGAGATGTACTTCGGCCAGGATCGCCTGGACTTCGTGCGCGAGGCGCTGGCTTAGGCCACCTTGCGCATCGGCTCGGCAGGCGCCGGATTCTGCCGGCGCCATTCCTCCATCGCGTTGTGCAGACGGCTGCGCAAGGTTTCGGCCGCGCGCACGTCGAGGTCGGCCAGCGCCTTGCCGGCCAGCGCCAGGCACTTGTCGGCGTAGCGCGCCACCTGTTCCGGGCTGGCCTGGCGCGCGGCATGGCCGGTGGTGCAGGCGGTCAGGCGCAGCGCCAGCTGCTCGATCACGGTGCCGTCGAGCATGGCGGACACCGCGTCATGTTGCGCCTGCTCGGCGGAGTCGACGCTGGCGCAGATGGTGATGCCGTCGACGGTGCCGAAGTAGCGGACTGCCTGGCCTTCGATGGCGTTCGGTGTGGCGCCGACCGTGTAGCGCTCGCGGATCGCCTCGCGCTTGCAGCGCTCGAAGCGCGCGCCGGCGGTCTGTACTTTGCCGGTGGCGGCGTCCACCAGCTTGTAGCCGGCGGCTTCCAGCACGTCGGCGAGGAACTGGAAACCCTGGGTGGTGCCGAGCCACTGGACGGTGGTGGCGGCTACGGTGGCGGACTGCTGGTCCAGCGGCACCGGGCGCGGCGCGTCGCGCCCGGCCAGACCGGTCTCGTCGCTGGCGCGCAGCAAGGCGTCGAGCGCCCCGGTCAGGCCCAGATCGCGCAGATTCTCGCGCTGCCAGGCATGGGCAAACTGCATTTCCCGGCGCGAGGCCGGGCCGGCGCCGCGCGCGGCGCGGGCGAAGGCCAGGCCCTGGTGCACCAGGCCTTGACTGTCGGTGGGGGCATCGGGGAAAAGATTCATGGCGGTCTTCCTCTCCATCGCGCGAAGCAGACCACGACGAGACCCCCGTGCCGGAACGCGGCCGGTGAAAGGTGGTGTTGGAGCCGCTGGAAGGTCGCAACGCAAACCGGCGGATTTCCGTACCGGTGTTTTTTGCTGCGCCGCGATAAACCCGGCGGGCGCAAGACCGATCAAATGGAGCGCCAGCCCGGCCGGTACAACAGCGCCGTGTCTTGCGAGAGCCGCATGAATCCTGTCGCCAAAGCCCTGTGGTACATCGAGAGCCATTTCGGCCAGGTTCTGTCCCTGGACGAGGTGGCGCAGGTGGCGGGCGTGTCGCGCTACCACCTGGCGCGGGCCTTCGGCGTTGCCACCGGACGGCCGATCCTGCGCCATGTGCGTGGCCGCCGCCTCAGCGAGGCGGCGAAGCAGCTCGGCGCCGGCGCTTCCGACATTCTGGAAGTGGCGCTGGAGGCGGGCTACGGCTCCCACGAGGCATTCACCCGGGCCTTCCGCGACCAGTTCGGGCTGACGCCCGAGATGGTCCGGGCCCAGGGCCACCTGCGCAACCTGCAACTTGTGGAGCCTCTGAAAATGAGCGACACCCCGTTGGAACTGCGTCCCCCGCGCTACGTCGAGGGCAAGCCCTTGCTGATCGCCGGCCTCGGCGGCCGCCTCAACTGCGAGGGCGCCGCCGGCATCCCGGCGCAATGGCAGCGCTTCGGCGCGAGCATCGGCCACATCCCCGGCCAGGTCGGCGGCAACACCGCCTACGGCGTCTGCAGCAACGGCGACGAGGAGGGCAACCTCGACTACGTCTGCGGCGTCGAGGTGTCGGACTTCAACGGCATCCCCGCCGACTGGAGCCGCCTGCGCCTGGCGGCGCAGCGCTACGCCGTGTTCAGCCACCCCGGCCACGTCTCCGACATCCGCGGCGTGTGGAACGCCATCCTCTGCCACTGGCTGCCGCAGTCCGGCCACGAGATCGCCGACGCGCCGGACCTGGAGCGCTATGGCGAGTCCTTCGACGCGCGCACCGGGGCGGGTGGGTTCGAGATCTGGGTGCCGCTGAAGCGGTGAACGATACCCCTCTCCCTCCGGGAGAGGGGAAGGGGTGAGGGGCGCAGGTTCGGTGAAGAAGTCACTTCGTCCAGTTGCGCCCCTCACCCGCCGCTTCGCGTCGGCCTCTCCCAGGGGGAGAGGCGAAAAGCAGGCTTACAGCTGGCTCATGCCGCCGTCGGCGATGATCTCGGTGCCGACGATGAAAGCCGATTCCGGCGAGCTGAGGTGCAGCACGGTGGAGGCGATCTCCTCCGGCGTGCCGAAGCGGCCCAGCGGGATCTGGCTCTGGATCTGCGCGGCGACCGCCTGCAGCTGTGCCGGGTCCGACACCAGCTTGCTGTGCAGCGGC
>CAYWPB010000406.1:0-3677 GCA_964458725.1 uncultured Nevskia sp.
CAGGTGGCCCAGTGCGGCACCAGGTTGGAGTTGGCGATCAGTACCCGCGGCGCGTCGGCGTGGGTGCGGAACACGCCGACCGGCTTGCCGGACTGGATCAGCAGGGTCTCGTCGGCCTCCAGCTGCTTCAGGGTCTCGACGATGCGGTGGTAACAGTCCCAGTTGCGCGCGGCCTTGCCAATGCCGCCGTAGACGATCAGGTCTTCGGGCTTCTCAGCCACTTCCGGGTCGAGGTTGTTCATCAGCATGCGCAGCGGCGCCTCGGTCAGCCAGGATTTGGCCTGCAGAGTGGTGCCGCGAGGAGCGCGGATCGCGCCGGAGGGAGGGTTGCCGGTCATTTCGGTCCACCGTCTTGCGTGGATATGTATATACATATTATGTTGAGCGGGCGATGACTGCAAACATGCCCCAACTCGACGGTGACGGCCCCCTATGGCTTCAGATCCGCCGTGCCCTCGCCCGGCCGATCCTCGACGGCAGCTGGCCCAGCGGGGCGAAGATCCCGGCCGAGACCGAGCTGACCGAGCGCTACGGCGCCTCGCGCATGACGGTGAACAAGGCCCTGCACAGCCTGGCCCACGACGGCCTGGTCGAGCGTCGCCGCCGGCGTGGCACGGTGGTGGCCGAGCGCGCGCAGGAACATCCGGTATTCGAGATCTGGGATGTGGCGGCGGAAGTGCGCCGCAGTGGCGCCGACTACGACTTCACCATCCATGAGCGCGAAGTTCTCGACGGCAGCAGCCGGCATGGCGGCATCGATGGCCTGGATGCGGCAACCAGCCTGCTCTGGCTGCTGGTGGAGCACCGCGCCGGCGCGCAGCCGGTGCAACTGGAAGAGCGCCTGATCAACCTCGACGCCGTGCCGGCGGCGCGCAAGGAGAGCTTCCGCAAGCTTTCACCCGGCGAATGGCTGCTGCGCGAAGTGCCCTGGACCGAGGCGCGCCACAGCATCCTGGCCCGCGCCGCGCGCGGCCACACCGCGCGCCTGCTGCAGCTGGCGCCGGGCAGCGCCTGCCTGGTGGTGGAGCGTCAGACCTGGGACGGCGATACGCCGGTCACCTTTGCGCGGCTGTGGCATCCGGGGGAGCAGCATCGGCTGGTCGGCCGCTTCGAACCGCGCAAATATTGAGATTGTGTCGGGCGAGCCATGGCCCGCTCGACACGGAGAACTCTCAGGGCTTGCCGCTGGCCTCCGCCAACACTCGCGCCTGCGGATACCCTTGGTGCGACACCTTGGTGTAAGCCTGCTGCGCCACCGCCTCGCTCGGGAACGGCCCGAGGCGCACTCGATACAGCACGGCACCGTTGCTGTTGATCCTGCTCGACTCGCCGCGGAAGCCGATGTTCTGCAGCAGGTTCAGGGTGGTCTGGGCATTGCCCTGGTCGGCGAAGCTGCCGATCTGCACGTACCACAGCTTGCCCTGCCCGGCCGCGACCGGTGGCGGCGGGGCCTGCACCGAGGTGGCGAGCCTGGGCATCGGCGGCACCGGCGGCGGCGTAGGCTTGGCCGGCTTGGGCAAAGGTTCCGGCGCGGCGGGTACCTTGGCGGAAGGCGCCGGCAGGCTCTGCGCCAGCTTCAGCGCCGGCGGTGCCGCGGGCCTGCTCTCTGCCCTGGCCACCTCCGCCGGCTTGGTCTCGACGGGTTTGGGCGCGGCAGGCTTTGCGGGCTTGGTTTCGGCGGGCTTCGGAGGCCTTGTCTCGGCGGTGGCTTCCACCGGCGCGGCGCCCGAAGGCATAGAAGAAACTTCGGCCGGAAGACCGGAGCCGTTCGCCAGACGGGCCGGCGCAGTGCCGGGACTCAGCGGCAGTGCGGAGGCATCGACCTGAGGCGACGCACCACTCTGTAGCACTTGCGGCGCGGCCGCAGCAGGCGCTGTTGCGGCATCGTCCGGTACTGCAGGTGACGCGGCGCCATCATGAGGATTGGTGGCCAGCGGCAGGGTCGTGCTCGGCACGCCCTGCTCGCCCGACTCGGGCAGCTTGTGCGGCAGCAATCCGCTCAGGATGAAGACGATGGCCAGCAGGACGATGAGGCCGACCAGCCGGCGCTTCTGGGTTTCGTTGATCAATTCAGCAATTCCGCAACAGCAGCGACAGTGAGAAACGAACCGCACACCACGACGCGGTCCCCGGATGCGGCGCGGGCCTGGGCCAGTCGGTAGGCCTCGGCCACGGTGCCGGCCGCCTCGCCCTCGAGCCCGCCGTGCGCGGCGCGCTGGCGCAGCTCGGCCGCGGGCAAGCCGCGCGGCGGCGGTAGCCCGCCGAAGTACGCGCCCTGCACCAGCGGCGCCAGCAGCGCGCAGACACCCTCCACCGGCTTGTCGGCAAACATGCCCAGCACCAGCCAGGTTTTTCCAGCCACGCTTTGCCGGCGCAGATTATCCGCCAGAACGGCGGCCGATTCGACATTGTGGGCGACATCGAGAATGGTGTTGCCGAGTTGCTGGAAGCGTCCGGCCAAACGAAGCGCCGGCAGCGCCTCGCGGATCGCCGCCTCCGGCACCGGCCGCATGGCCCGCAGGGCCTCGACCGCGGCCAGCACGCCGGCGGCATTGCGGACCTGCACCTCACCGTCCAGCGCCGGCGCGGGCAGACTGGCGTAGCGCGCCGCGGCGCCATGCCAATCCCAGCGGTCGTCGTGGTGCTGGACGTAGTCGTAGTCTCGCCCGAGCCGGCGCAACGGCACGCCGATGCTATCGGCGTGCTCGGCCAGGCGCCGCGGCGGCTGCAACTCGACGCTGACCGCCGGCCGGCCCGGCCGCATGATGCCGGCCTTCTCGTAGCCGATGCTGTCGCGGTCGCTGCCGAGCCAGTCGGTGTGATCGAGGCCGATATTGGTGATCAGGGCGCAGTCGGCGTCGACAATGTTCACCGAGTCCAGCCGCCCGCCCAGCCCCACTTCCAGCACCTGCACCTCGACTGCCGCTTCGCGGAACAGCCACAGCGCGGCCAAGGTGCCGAATTCGAAATAGGTCAGGGAAATATCGCCGCGCGCCGCCTCGATTGCCGCGAAGGCGCGGCACAGCGCCTCATCGCTTGCCTCGATGCCATCGATGGCGATGCGCTCGTTGTAGCGCAGCAGGTGCGGCGAGAGATAGCGGCCGGTGCGGTAACCAGCCGCCTGGTAGATCGCCGCAGCGAGGGTGACGCTGGAGCCCTTGCCATTGGTGCCGGCCACGGTGAGCGTAGTTGCGCGCGCCGGCAGCAGCCCCAGCCGCTGCGCCACTTCGCGCGAGCGCTCCAGGCCGAGGTCGATGGCCTTGGGGTGTGCGCGCTCCTGGTAGGCGAGCCAGTCGGCAAGCGGGGAGCTTGCGGACAGGGCGGTGGTCATTGTCAGTTGCTTGTTTGAACAGTCCGGGCCACGGATGGCCCGGTGCTTGTCAGGACGACATGCTGATGCGCTTCACTTCGTTCACCACATCCTACGGGTCTGTCTAGTGGGCTACAGCCGGCGCGAAGTGCGTCATCATCGCCAGCAGCCGATGAATTTTTTCCCGCATCTCGCGGCGGTCGACGATCATGTCCACCGCACCCTTGTCGAGCAGGAACTCGGCGCGCTGGAAGCCTTCTGGCAGCTTCTGCCGCACGGTCTGCTCGATCACGCGCGGGCCGGCGAAGCCGATCAGGGCCTTGGGCTCGACGATGTGGATGTCGCCCAGCATCGCCAGGCTGGCGGA
>CAYWPB010000407.1:0-3675 GCA_964458725.1 uncultured Nevskia sp.
GCACCGGGATCGCGATCATCAATTCGGGCGACACCCGGGCCGGTCTCCCCGCAGCCCACACCCACCGGAGGGTCGCGGATGGCCGCCAGCAGTTCGTCCCGGGCTTGCACCACCGGCAGGTTCTCCGGCCAGGCGATGGCGGCCGGCCGCAGGCGGGCGCGATTCTCGGCCGCCAGCGCCGCTTTCTCCAGGTCCCGGGCATAGCGGGCGAAGTCGAATTTCGGGTTACGCCGGCCCCCCTCGAGCTGCCGCCGCAGGCGCTCGGCGTCGGCCAGCAGCAGGCTGCCGCTGAGCTGGTCGAACCGGGTTTGGACTTCGGGGAGGGAACTCACTGCGGTAAGCCGTAAAAATGGCCGCTATGATACCGGCTGCGACAGGGAGCCACTAAAACCATGAACAAGCCCAAGCCGTTTTCGATGATCCGCGAATTCCACCTGGCGGACTGGTTCACCCTGGGTAATGCCGCCAGTGGCGTCGGCGCGCTGTTCTCGGTCATGTCCTACCTGCAATCCGGCGACAGCTTTCACATCTACCTGGCCTGCGCCATGGTGGTGGTGGCCCTGGTGTTCGACGTGCTCGACGGCCGCATCGCCCGCTGGCGCCAGAAGTCCTCGGCGATGGGCCGCGAGCTGGACTCCCTCGCCGACGTGATCTCCTTCGGCGTGGCCCCGGCCGTGATGGGCTACGCCTGCGGCATGCAGGGCCTGATCGACCGCCTGGTGCTGGGCTACTTCGTCGCCTGCGGCGTGTCGCGCCTGGCGCGCTACAACATCACCGCCGAGGCCCTGTCCGAAGGCGGCGACAAAGTGAAGCATTTCGAAGGCACGCCGATCCCCACCTCGCTGGTGCTGGTGGTGGTGCTGACCATCGCCGCCGCCAACCAAGCGCTCGGCGACCAGCTCTGGTTCGGCGTGATCAAGTTCGGCCAGTACCGCCTGCACCCGCTGGCGCTGATGTTCGCGGTGTCGGGGTCGCTGATGATCAGTCGGATCAGGATTCCGAAGCTTTAGGCCCCCGAGGATGAGCGCCCGGAGATACTGATCGGATCAACCGGCCGGAATCGGCCCGTACCGGTCGGTCGCGAACGGCAGCTTTGGAGTAGGCTATCCGTGCGATGGATTTGGAATAGCTCGACAGGCGGGATACCCTTCGCTCCTCCCTCCCTTGGGCTCCACCACTGCCAAGCAGCCGGCCATATTGGCGACCATGGCCGAGGAGACCCATGACAAGCGAGCAATGGCTGATATTGCTTATTCTGGCCGGATACGCGCTGGTTGGTAGTTTGGCTATTTGGGGCGTGTGCGTAGTCATGAAGAGCTTCGCCGGCAGATGGCAACGCCGAGCCGCCGTGTCGTTGGTTGCTGCGGTCTTCTTCACGCCTGGTGTCTACGTGGGAAACAACGGGGGATTGATACCAGTCCCAATGTGGATGTCGATAGGGCAAATGACCTCGGACGCCATCTTGCGGCCGGGATTATGGACAGCAGGCGTTGCGCCGATCGTTGTGATATTTGCCCTGCTTTTCATCATCGGTTCCATCGTGTCCTGGGTGAGATCTAGTGGGGTTTAAGCTCAACCTGGCGCTCTGGCTGCCCCCGGTTGCGGTGTTGCTGAGTGCCCTATGCACAATCCTTTTGGAAGGGGGCACGAAGAACCTGGCCACAACACTGTGGCATGGGTCTTGTGGGGCGGCGCGTTTCTCGCCAGCTTGGTTGAACTCGTTGCTGTGCCTTTGGCTGTGCGTCGGATTCTGCGGCACTCCGAGCTACGTACTCTCCGGACTTTCGCATTGATCGGCCTAGGCGCCCTGCCGATTCTTTATGCAGCCTTCATCACCGTGATAGTGGTCTTGAGTTTTTCGCATATGACCTGAGGAGGCCAGGCTCAACAAATCTAATGTCCGCTCCTGGCGCAGCGGCGCTCGGCATTACAATTGGCCGCAGCCGGCCCATAGCGGTCTATGGCGAACGGCAGCTAACGGGTATCGTAGATAGCTATGATCTTCGAGAGAGAAAATTGCAAGGCTGTGGCCAATCCGACCGCGAAGAGGGTCGGAGCAGAATTGGCGAAAACACGCTCATCCTTCGCTTCCCTCACGACCGCCGATGGCGGCTTCGTTCAGGTCGCCGGTGGCCCCGGATTGTTCGTTTTAGAGCGTCGATCCCCGAGCGGCGAACATTACCGGGCTTTTCAGGAACAGCCGGTAGTTCCATTTCCCGATGGAACCACAATTGAGTCGAGCGCCGGAAGAATCACTATGGATCGGCAGGATTGGTTCTTGCTAAAGCAGGTCGACGAGGTGTTTGGCACCTTTCTATCTGGGCAAGCGTGGCCACAATACGTCCAATGGAAGAGGCTTGATGCTTCCTTTGGAAAGTGAACCGCTACCATCGGCCGCTGTCGGCCCATTCTGGTCGTTCGCGACCGACCGCTTTCGAGGATCAACTTTACTGTGAAGTATCACGACCGGCATCTCCGTCGATGAACTCCCTATGATCATTCCGCCTGATAAGCGCGAACTGGTGCTGCAGAAGGCTGGAGTGCCATTAGCACTTCTAACGGCCTTAGAGAATCTTCGATCACTCGACGATCTGCGGTACCAGATTGAGGGTCCTGAGGCTGCCTATTTCTACCTGCCCCAGATCATTCACTACGAGATTCTAGCTGGCTCGACTATCACCCCCATATTAAGCGGGAGTAATGGCGACACATACTATGTATTGCTTCAGAAAGACGAGAAAAACAGGTTTGTCTACTTCGAGCTGGAGCAAGACCAAATATATGAAGATTTCGGGTCAAATATTCAATTTCTTCTTGCCCACATCTTTATAAATTTCTACGAATTTTCCCAGCAAACTCCCGAGCGCATAGTCGAGATAGGGAATCGGCTGGGCTTCGTCGCATCAAAGGAATTGTTCACCGCCCTCGAGAGTAGCGGATCAGAAAGGAAAACATTTGCATCGGATGATGCATGGCGTTTGCGGGTGTTGCCTGAGATCCTCGGCAGTAGCACTTAGAACGATAACCAGCTGAAGTGACCGCTCATCCGGCAGCTTTACGGCGGCGACTTTCAGAGGCTGACTGACCGCAGTTGGCACATTGCGACCTTTGGCAGTCCGCGCAGGTTGGGGTAAGCGAAGCGAAACCCAACGATCCCGTTCCGATTCAACGCTGGGGCTCGCTTCGCTCACCCTAACCCACGGGCTGTGAATTCCACGTGTCCTGTCATCTCCGCGCAGGCGGGGATCCCGTTTTGGTTCATCGTCATTCGGTGAAGGCCTGACGCCGCAGCGCTGATGGAACGAAAACTGGATTCCCGCCTGCGCGGGAATGACGAATCAAAGATGGCGAGGATGGACCGAGGAACCCTCAGCGCAGCGCCTGCTCCAGCGCATCCCTGCGCGCCGCCACCAGCCGCGCCGCCTGCCCCGCAATCGTCTCCTGCGAATCCCGCGACAACTCCCACCCCAGCGGCGGCATCACCACCGGCCTGGTGGGACTGGACTCCGGCAGCTGCAACGCCAGGTCGAACACCCGCCCGCCATCGACGCGCTCCACCTGGATCGCCGCGGCGATCGCCGCGAGGCGCCCATGCGCGGAGCGGGCGTTGAACAGGCCGAGCAGCGGCGCGGTGAGCTCGGGGGCGAGGCGGCCGGGATGGCCGCCGCCGCCGTC
>CAYWPB010000408.1:0-3668 GCA_964458725.1 uncultured Nevskia sp.
CCAGCCGGTGAGCGGCACGGACACGCCGTGGCTGACCGCGAACGAGGCGATGACCCAGGTGCCCTGGTCCGCCGACACGCCGAGGTTGCCGGCGATGGTCGGCAAGGCCACGTTGGCGATGGTGGTGTCGAGCACCTGCATGAAGGCGCCCAGGGACAGCGCCAGCGAGGTGATGCCGCGGCCGAGGCGGGCGTCGGGCGGGTTCATGACTTACGCACCGCGTTCACTCGGCCGCGACCGCCACGCCACCGGAGTTCTCGGCGATGATCTGCGCGATACGTGTCTCCACTGCCGGGTCGTCGCCGTCGCTGGCTTGCGCCGGCAGCGGACGCTCGCGCACCTGGTCGGCGACCAGCACGCCGGAGGCGTCGCGCACGTCGACCGATGCCGTCATCGACAAGCCCAGGCGCAGCGGGTGCGCCTGCAGCTCACGCGGGTCCAGCACCACGCGCACCGGCACGCGCTGCACGATCTTGATCCAGTTGCCGGAGGCGTTCTGCGCCGGCAGCAGGGCGAAGGCCGAGCCGGAGCCGGCGGGCAAGCCGACCAGCTTGCCGTGGTACACCGTGTCCGAGCCGTAGAGGTCGGCGTGCAGCTCCACCGGCTGGCCGACGCGCATCTGCTCCAGCTGCACTTCCTTGAAGTTGGCGTCGACCCATACGTCTTCCAGCGGCACCACCGCCATCAGCGGCGTGCCGGCGGCGACCCTTTGGCCGACCTGCACCGAGCGCCGCGCCACCACGCCGGCGACCGGCGCGCTGATGTGAGTGCGCTTCAGCGCCAGGGCGGCATCGCGCACCGCCGCGGCGGCGGCCAGCACCTGCGGGTGGCTGGCGACCGTGGTGCCGTCGATCTGCGCGGTGGTGGCGTTGAGCTGCTCGCGCGCGGCGGTCAGGCTGGCCTGCATCTGGGTGATGTTGTCCCTGGTATGCGACAGCTCCTCCGACGACACGGCGCCGTCGCTGACCAGGCGGGCGCGGCGCTGGTAGTCGTCCTGGGCGCGCTTGAGCGCGATCTCGCGGTCGGTGATCTGGGCGCGCAGCTGGTCACCGGTGGCGAACAGGGTGCGCACTTGGCGTACCGCGCGGGCCAGGTTGGCCTCGGCGCTGTTCGTCGCCACCTCGGCGTCGGCCGGGTCCAGCTCCAGCAGGGCCTGGTCGCGTTGCACGCTCTGCGTGTCGTCGGCGCGCAAGGCGATCACGGTGCCCGGCACCTCGCTGGTGATCTGCACCAGGTCGCCGCTGACGTAGGCGTCGTCGGTAGTCTGGTAATAGCGGCCGTGCAGCATCCACCAGGCGCCGTAACCGATGCCGCCGAGGATCACGACCGCGGCGAGGATCAGCAGGCCGCGCTTGCGCGAACCATTGCCGTTGGCGGGGGGAGGAGTGGGAGTTGTGCTCATGTCAGTTCTCGCTCGATGCGGAAACGTTGGAACATTGATGAATGGGGTCAGCGCGCCGAAGCCGTCTGCACCGGTGCCGGCGCCTTCGGATCGAAGCTGCCGCCGAGCGCCAGCAGCAGGGTGACGCGGGCGATGGCCTGGGCGGAGAGCAGATCGACGCGCTGGCGCCGCGCGCTCAGCACCTGGGTTTCGGCGTTGAGCACCGTCAGGTAGCTCGACAGGCCGGCGTCGTAGCGCTCGCCGGCGAGGCGGTAGGCAGCCTCGGCAGCGTCGAGCGCCTTCTGCTGCTCGCCGAGCTGATTGCCGAGCGCGTCGATGTTGCTGATCTGATCCGCGGCTTGACGCACCGCCTGCAGCACGGTCTGGTTGTAGCTGGCGACGGCGTCGTCGATCTCCGCATTGGCGCCGCGGTAGCCGGCCTTGAGCCGGCCGGCCTCGAACAGCGGCAGGTGGATCGCCGGGCCGGCGCCATAGGCGCCGGACGAGGCGCGGAACAGGTTGCTGAAGCCGATCGCGCTGGTGCCTGCGAAGGCGGCGAGGTTCACGTCCGGATAGAACGCGGCCTTGGCTGCGGCGCTGCCGGCGGTGGCGGCCTCGACCCGGCTGCGTGCGGCGAGCACGTCGGGGCGGCGGCCCAGCAGATCGGCGGGCAAGCGGGTCGGCAGCGGCAGGGCGGTGTCGATCTGGAGCTGTGGCCTGTGGATTGCGGCATAGGCGTCGGCGCCGCGGCCGCTCAGCGCGGCGAGCTGGTGGACCGCCAGGGCGATCGCCGCCTGCTCCTGGGTCTGCTCCACGTGCGCCTGCGGCACCGCGCCCTCGGCTTCGCGCAGCTCGACGTTGGTGTCGAGGCCGGCTTCGACGCGCTTGCGCGTGATGTCGAGGATGCGCAGGCGCTGTTCCTCGGTGCGGTGCGCCACCTCGGCCAGGGCATGGTGGCGGTACAAGTCGATGTAGGCCTGGGCCACGGCGCCGGCCAGCGCCAGGCGCGCGCTGGCCACGTCGAGCTGCACCGCGGCGGTCTGCGAGCGGGCCTGCCGCACCAGCGCGGACTGGCGGCCCCAGAAGTCCAGGTCCCAGTTCAGGTTCACGCCCTGCTGGCCTTCCCAGTAGACGCCGCCGCCGAAGGGCGGCGGCACGATGTCGTTGGTGCTGAAGCGCTGGCGCGTGTCTTTGAAGTCGTAGGACACCGAGGGCAGCAGACCGGCATGGGCGACGTCGGCCAGGGCCTGGGCCTCGCGCACCCGCGCCATGGCCTGGGCCAGGCTGGGATTGCTGGACAGGGCCTGCTGCACCAGGCGGTCGAGCTGCGGGTCGTGATACGCGTGCCACCATTCGGCGCCGGGCACCGGCACGGTCGCGGTGGTGAGGCCGAGCGCGCTGTCGGGCAGCGCGTGCTCTCGCGGCGCGTCCTTGGGCGGTAGCACGCAGGCGCTGAGCAGGCCTCCGGCGAGCGCCAGAACCGCTGTGCGGGTGTATTTCATGGCGAAGGATTCTTTCGAAAGAAGAAAATCGTTCAGGACTGCTGGCCGCTGGCGGCCAACTCGTCTTGCCAGCCGAGGATCAGCTTGTTGAGCAGCCGCAGCAGCTCGTCGATCTCGGCGTGGCTGAAGCCCTTGAGGACCGTATTGATGCGGTTGACCACCAGCGGAATCACGGTGCGCAGCGCTTCTTCACCGGCGGTGGTGAGATGCACTTCGATGGCGCGCCGGTCCTCGGTGCTGCGATGGCGCTCGACCAGGCCGCGCGATTCCAGCTGGTCGAGCAGGCGGGTCAGCGCCCCGCTGTCGTGGCGCAGCTGGATGCACAGGTCCTTGGGATTGAGCGCGATGCCGTCGCGCACCGACATCAACACCGCATACTGGGTGAAGGTGAGGCCGTGGCGGGCCAGCTCCGGCTCCAGCACATCCAAGGCCAGGCCATGGGCGCGCTTGACCAGGTAACCCACGCTGCTGCGGGTGGTGTAGCTGTCGGCGTGATAATACTGCTTGGACATATTCTGCCTCAGCAATAACTGCTTTGGCAGTCATTATCGGGATAGCGCCGACGCAGTCAAGCGGTTACAGTCGGCTGCATTCGTTGACCGCTTGAATCGGAAGGGAAAATAACCGGCGACCCAGTGCCGCGGCAGGTACCGCGGCAGGCGCCGGTTTTGCGCTTCCGGCGGCGGCAGACCTGCAAGGGAGTCTTTGAATGTCCAATGAGAGCGCGATTCGCCGCGACGTCGGCGCCATCGCCCTGATGTTCACCGGCCTGGGCTCGATCATCG
>CAYWPB010000409.1:0-3663 GCA_964458725.1 uncultured Nevskia sp.
GCACCGGCCGACAGCGCGCTGCCTTGGCCGGTTTCGAAGTACATGAGGTGGTCGCCGAGCGTGCCGCGCTGCAGCGACAGGGCGGCTTCGTGCCCTTCGCGCAGCAGCTTGAGGTCGATGCCGAAGCTGCGGTTCAGCGCCTCGCTGCCGCCGATCGATTGGAACACCAGGTCAAGTGGCAGGCCGCGTTCGATCGCCTCGATCTGCCGCGTCAGGTGCGCCAGCACGCAGGATTGCGTCGGGATGTCGAAGCGTGCGATCAGCTCGTCCAGCAGCCGCCATAGTCCGGCCAGCTTCGCCGGGTCGTCGGTGGCCGGATTGATGCCGATCACCGCGTCGCCGGCGCCGTAGAGCAGGCCGTCGAGGATGCTGGCGGCGATGCCTTTCGGATCGTCGGTGGGATGATTGGGCTGCAGCCGCACCGCGAGCCGGCCCGCCAGGCCCAGCGTGTTGCGGAAGCGCGTCACCACACAGCATTTGCGCGCCGCCAGGATCAGGTCCTGGTTGCGCATCAGCTTGCTCGCCGCCGCGGTCATCTCCGGCGTGAGGCCCGGCGCCAGCGCGGTCAGGGCGGCGGTGTCGGCCTGATCGGACAGCAGCCAGTCGCGGAATTCGCCGACGCTGAATCCGCGCACCGGGGCGAAGGCGGCGGCATCGTGGCCATCGACGATCAGCCGCGTCACCTCGTCGGTCTCGTAGGGCACCAGCGGCTGCTCGAGAAACACCGCCAGGGGCAGGTCCGCCAGCGCCAGCTTGGCCGCCGCGCGTTCCTCGCGACTGGCCGCGGCAATGCCGGCGAGCTGATCGCCGGAGCGCGCCGGGCTGGCCTTGGCCAGCAGCTCCCGCAGGTCGGCGAAGATGTGGCTGCGGATGCCGATACGCGCGGAATAGCTCATGGGTCGAACCGTGCGGCGCGCCTGCCGGCTCTATCGGAGCGGTATCGCCGGCAGCAGCTGAGACAGCGGCTCGCCCAGCGGCGTGACGAAGTCCTCCAGCTGCCAGCAGCCGCTGGCCACGGAGCGACGCAGCTTCAACCGCACCGTGCGGCCCTGGTTGTTTTCGCCGGCATAGTGCATGGCCACCACCGCGTGGTCCCCATCCTGCGACTCGCGCTCGAAGCGCAGTGGCGGCGCGATGCTGCCGTCCGCCGCGCCCAGCCAGGGGTCATAGCGCAGGCCGCAGCCCTGGTGTTTCTCCCAGCAGTCGCGCTGCGCCTGCAGGCGCGCCAGCAGCGGCGGCGCGACCAGTTCGCCGACCTGTTGCGGCGATTCGTTGAAGAAGGAGTAGCTGGACCGGTAGAAAGCCTGCGCAAAAGTCTCCGGATAGGGCGGGCAGGACTGCGCGGCTGCGGTGGCGGTCAAGCTGCCCAGGAGGCAGGCGGTCAACAGTCGGCGCATGGAAATTGCAAGCTCGTCGTATGCCGTTCAGATCGGCGTGGCGATCTCATCATAGCCGCGTCCCAGGAACTCGATCAGGCAGAAGCCGTGGCCGAAAGGGTCCGCAAGATGGGCGATGCGGCCCCAGTTATGCGTCTCTGCCCCGCCTTCGAGCGTGGCCCCGGCGGCCTCGGCGCGGTTTACCGCGGTGACCAGATCCGGCACCACGAAGTCCAGGTGCACCGGCGTCCAGTGGCGGCGATAGTCGCGCCGCTGCTCCAGCGTTTTCGCGGCGCGGCTGCCGGGCGCCTTCGCCAACAGGTAGAACGGCGCGGCCGCACCCTGCAGCTCGACGCCGCTGGCCCCGAAGCGGCGGCTGATGCGCAGGCCAAACGCGCCGGTGTAGAAGGCTACGGCCCGGTCCAGGTCGTCGACGTCGATGTTGACCAGCAAGTCCATAAATGGGCCCCGACAGAAACGGCGGCTTCCAGTATGCCGTCCCCGCCGGGGCTGCGGTGCGCCAGGCCTCAGGCCGCGCTGTGCTGCTTGAACGCGTCGATGGTGCGGGCCGAGTAGACCAGGGCGGCGCCGGCGTTGACCGCGATCGCCACGCCCAGCGCTTCCGCCAGCTCTTCGCGACTGGCGCCGGCCTTGGCCGCGGCGTCGGTGTGCACCGTGATGCAGCCGTCGCAGCGTAGCGACACCGCCACCGCCAGCGCGATCAGTTCGCGGGTCTTGGCGTCGAGCCGGCCGGTCTGCTTGCCGGCATTGGACAGGGCCAGGTAACCCTTGACCGTATCCGGGCTGAGCTTGCCGATTTCGCCGATGGTGGAGGACAGCTGGCCTTGGTAATTCTTCCAGTCAAGCATCATGGGAATTCTCCTGTGGATGAGGGAGGGGTAGGGGAGGGCTGTGGAACTCAGTTCTGCTTCACCGCCGTTTCGGGGATCGCCGGGGCCGGAGCGACCGCGGGCGCCGGCAGCAGCTTGCCGCTGAACAGCAGGCCCAAGGTTTTCCAGGCCAGCGTGCCGATGATCAGGTTGGCGGCGACGAACAACGCCGGGGCCAGCCACAGCGCCGGGCCGGTGTCGCCGCGCTCGGCCATGCGCATCGCCATGGTTGGCAGGGCCGCGACGCCGAAGCTGAAGCCCCAGTAGGAAGGCGCGAACGGCTGCTTGCGGATCCAGGGCAGCAGCCGCAGCAGCAGCAGCGCCTGGAACAGTCCGTAGCCGAGCATCGCCTGGGTGAACAGGTCCGGCTGGCCTTGGCCCACCGCCAGGTAGCTGACGCCGCCGACCACCGGCGGTGCCAGCTGGATGCCCAGGGTCGGACGCAGCGCCTCGGGCAGCGGGTCGTGCACCGCGGCGCGGTGCAGGATCATCGACTCCATCGCCAGCCAGGCGAAGGCGCCGACGCCGAAGAACAGCGCTCCGACCTGCGGCCAGCCGAAGGCCGCGGCGGCGGTGCCGGCGACGAAGTTCTGCGCCACCATCGGCAGGTAGATTGCCGGCGTCACCAGCTCGGGCTTGAGACCGCCCTGCCAGAAGCGGCCGTAGAGGTAGAGCGCCAGCGCCAGCTGGCCGGTCACGCCGACGCCGAACACCAGCAGTGCCGCCGGGCGCGACCAGGGCAGCAGCAGCTGCGCCGCCAGCAGGCTCGACACCATGCCCAGCGCGGCGAACGCCGACTGCACCGGATGGCGCATCTCGGCCAGCGCCGCCTCGCGTTGCACCAGCCACTTGCGGGCGTAGGCGATCAGCAGGCTGAGCCATACCGCCAGCGCCGCCGCCGAGAGGACTTCCGAAACCGCCTGCGGCAACTGCCACAGTCGCACGCCGACGCGCCAGGCGTTGGCCAAGGCCAGCGAGCCGACGGCGATGCTGAAAAACGCCACCGGCATCGGACCACGCTTCGCGACTTCCTGTGCATTCATCATTCGCTCTCCTCGAATTCCTGGCGCGTTCCCGCACCGGATTTGGTGAGCACAGTCTGGGCCGCCGAGGTAAGATGCTGAATGTTTGAACGTCCGCAAAAATTGTCTGATCGTCTCAAATGGATCCGTTGAGCCGGCTGGTGGGGCTACTGGACCCGCGCGGGCGCATGGACCTGCGCTGCCTGTTCGGCCAGGCCTGGAGCGCGCCGCACCAGCCGATCGGCCCCTGGCGGGCGCCGTTCCACATCGTGCTGCGCGGCGAATGCGAGCTGTTGCTGACGCCGTCGAAGAAGGCGCTGCGCCTCGGCCCGGGCAGCCTGCTGGTGCTGCCGCGGGGCGCCGCGCACGAGTTGC
>CAYWPB010000410.1:0-3657 GCA_964458725.1 uncultured Nevskia sp.
CGGGCCGTCAACGAGACGCCGGCGCCGCCCAGCGCCGCCGCCACGCCGGACGCGCCGGTGGCGCCGCGCCGTCTGCGCGGCGACCTCGACGCCATCGTCCTCAAGTGCCTCAGCAAAAACCCGCATGAGCGTTATGCCAGCGCGCTGGGCCTGGAGGACGACTTGCAGCGCTTCCTGCGGCACCAGCCGGTGGGCGCGCGCGGCGACGCGCCGTCCTACGTGCTCGGCCGCTTCGTCCGCCGCCATCGGCTGTTCGCCGCCGGCGCCGCCCTGCTGTTCGCAGTGGTGCTGGGCGCCACGGCGGTGATCGCCCGCTATGCCCACACGGTGCGGGTGCAGCGCGATCTGGCGCGCTCGCAGTCGGCCTGGCTGGAGGACGTTGAGAACTACGTGTTCCGCCTGTTCGCCCACGCCAAGGATGAGCCCGGCGGCGCGGCGCTGACCGTCAAGGGCTTGCTCGACGACGAGCGCCGGCGGATCGAGGCCGATCCGGGTTCGCCGCAATCGCTGCAGACCAGCCGCATCCTCGGCCAGCTCTATGCCCGCATGGACAACGATGCCGCCGCGGTGGCGACCTTGCACTCCTATCTCGATCACGCGCCGGCCGATACGCCGCCGGCCGAGCTGGCGCGGGCCCGCGCCGACCTGGCGCAGGCCCTGTTCCGCAGCGGCCATGCCGAAGAGGCGCAGCTCCAGCTCGACCAAGCGCTGACCTTCTGGACGACCGATGTACCGCGCTACCGCGGCGAGCTGCTGGACAGCCGCGTGCTGCAGTCGCAGCTGCTGCGCGGGCGCGGCGAGACGCAGGCCGGCCTGGACCTGCTGCGCCAGACCCTGGACGAGAGCCGCCGCGGCTACGGCGAGGACGACCTGCGCACCGCCTATCTCTACAACGACCTCGCCGATGCCGAGCAGCAGGCCGGGAATATGCCCGCCGCCCGCGATGCCGCGACCAGCGCCTGGAACATCCTGACGCGGCTGCGCCACCAGCACACCGAGCAGGGCCTCAACGTACTCAACAACCTGGCGGCGATGGCCTACTACGGCGGCGACCTGCCGGAGGCGGAGCGGCGCTTCCGCGAAGCGGTCGCCCTGCGGCGCGAGCTGTTCGGGCCCTCGGCGGCGCTGGCGGCCCTGCTCAACAACTACGGCAAGGTGCTGCTCAAGCTCGACCGCGCGCCCGAGGCCGAGCCCCTGCTGCGCGAGGCCGCGCAGATGAGCGCGAGTTATTCGGGTCCGGCCAGCTTCCTCAGCATCGCCAGCCGCCTGTCCTTCGCCCAGGCGCTGACCGCCACCGACAGCCCCGAGGCGGAAACGGAGACTCGCGCCACGCTGGATCTGGCCAAGACCACTTACGGCGAGAAGCATCTGCTGACCGCCGCGGCGGATGTGCAGATGGCGCGCCTGCGCTTCCGGCAGAAGCGGCCGGCCGATGCCATGCCGTTCCTGCAGGCGGGCGAAAGCAAGGCCGCGGCCCTGGGGGCGCCAGCCAAGGGCGTGCTGGCCGAGGCGCAGAAGCTGCGGCAAACCTATGCCGCGGGCTCTTCCAGCTCCTGATAGAGCCAGGCCTTGGCCTTGAGCCAGTCGCGCTGCACCGTGCGGGTGCTCAGGCCGAGCAGGCGCGCCGTCTCGCCGTCGCTGTAGCCGGCGAAAAAGCGGCACTCGACGATGCGCGCCAGGCGCGGGTCCACCTGCTCCAGCCGGACCAGTGCGCCGTCGATCCCCAGCACCTGCGGTGCCGGCTCGCCGAGCAGGGCGGCGACGTCGTCGATCGACTCCTCGTCGCGCCAGCCGCCGCGCTTGGCGGTAAGGTGGGCGCGGGCGTAGTCCACCAGCACCTGGCGCATCACCCGCGCCGCCGTGTTGAGGAAGTGGTCGCGCGATTTCCAGCCGCTCTGCCGCGACAGCTTGAGATAAGCCTCGCTGACCAAGGCCGTGGTCTGCATGGTCTCGCCGACGCGCAGGCGGCCGCGCTGGGCCCGCGCCAGGCGCTTGAGGCTGGCGTACAGCTCCTCGGTCAGCGCCGTCAGATTTGCCGCCTCTTCCGGGGCCATCGCCCCGGAACCGCTCTTGCTGAACATGCCCTGATTATCCCCGACCGTTCCCCCCGGAACTGAGACGGAGTTTACGATAGCCCGCAAGCTGTGCTAGCCGGAAAAAGCTCGGCAAGACAGGGACTCACCCGCTATAATGACCGCTCGCGGGGCGTAGCGCAGTCTGGTAGCGCACTTGCCTGGGGGGCAAGTGGTCGCAGGTTCAAATCCTGTCGCCCCGACCAATTAGTTTAGCAATGATGCGCAAAGACGCCGCCCTGGTGGGCGGCGTCTTTGTTTTTGGCGTTCCGCTACTGCTCAGTCTCCTCGCGGTGGTGCCGTGCGTAGGCTGAAATCAGTTCCTGCTGCAGCTTCGACGGCGCCGCCTCGTAATGGCTGAATTCCGTCGTGTAGACACCTTCGCCGGCGCTGTGGGCCTTGAGCCGGCGGCCGTAGTCCCGCAACTCGGCCAGGGGGACTTGCGCCTCGATCACCGCGTGCCGGTCGGGTAGCACCGTTTCACTGTTGATGCGGGCGCGCAGCGAGGCGAGGTCGCCGGCGATGCTGCCGATGGCCCCGGACGGCGCGGTGATGCTCAGGTTGAGGATCGGCTCGAGCACGATGCCGTGGGCCTTGGCCACGGCGTCGAGGAAGGCCTTGCGCCCGGCGGTGACGAAAGCCACTTCCTTGGAGTCGACCGGGTGGGTGCTGCCGTCGTGCACCACCACACGCAGGTCCTGCATCGGGTAGCCGGCGACGGCGCCGGCCTCCAGCGCCTGGCGCACGCCTTTCTCGACCGCCGGGATGAACTGGTAGGGGATGGTGCCGCCCTTGACCGCGTCGACGAACTCGAAGCCGGCGCCGCGCGGCAGCGGTTCGACCCGCAGGAACACCTCGCCGTACTGCCCGGCGCCGCCGGTCTGTTTCTTGTGGCGGTGGTGGCCGTCGGCGCTGCGCAGCACGGTCTCGCGGTACGGCACGCCGGGCGGGTGAGTCTTCAGCTCGACGTTGTACTGACGCTTCATCCGCTCCAGCACCACCTTGAGATGCAGCTCGCCCAAGCCGTACAGCACCGTCTCGTTGAGCGAAGGCACCTGCTCCAGGCGCAGGCTGGGGTCCTCGGCCAGCAGCTTGTGCAGGGTGTCGGCCAGCTTCTGCTCGTCGCCATGCCTGGCCGCGGCGATGGCCAGGCCGTGCATCGGCGGCGGTTGCGCCGTGGGGCGCAGGTGGTGGTGGTCCTCGTCGTGCGAGTCGTGCAGCACCGCGTCGTAATGCAGCTCCTCGACCTTGGTCACGGCGCAGATGTCGCCGGGCTGCGCCGCGGCGATCTCGTGCAGTGCGGCGCCCTGCATCCGGTACAGGTGGGCGACGCGGAACGGCTTGCGCGCGTCGCCGACAAACAGCTGGCCACCGCACTTCACCGTGCCCTGGTGCACGCGCAGCAGGCCGATGCGTCCCTGGTAGGGGTCGATGGCGATCTTGAACACGTGCGCCACCGCGTGCAGCGCGGGGTGGGGAATGACGTTGACCGGCGCCGCCGCCGCGCCGTTGCCCTTGAGGAACGGCGGCGGGTTGGCCTCGATCGGGTTGGGCAGCAGGCGCAGGATCAGGTCGAGCAGCTCGG
>CAYWPB010000411.1:0-3646 GCA_964458725.1 uncultured Nevskia sp.
GCGAGTGCAGGTTGCCCATGCCGTAGTCGATGACCCCGATGGTTTCCATGTTTCGCGCCGCTTTTTTTGGAATTTTTCGGGGAAAGGCTCGAACGGCTTAGAGGACGCCCTTGGTCGACGGGGTGACGTCGCCCATGCGCGGGTCGGCGGCGACGGCCATGCGCAGGGCGCGGCCGAAGGCCTTGAAGATGGTTTCGGCGATGTGGTGCGCATTGCGGCCGCGCAGCGCATCGACGTGCAGCGTCACCTTGGCGTGGTTGACGAAGCCCTGGAAGAACTCGCGGAACAGGTCCACGTCGAAGTCGGCCACCCGGGCGCGCGGGAAGTCCACGAACCACTCCAGGCCGGGCCGGCCGGAGCAATCCAGCACGACGCGCGACAGGGCTTCGTCGAGCGGCACATAGGCATGGCCATAGCGCACGATGCCGCGCTTGTCGCCGATGGCTTTGTCGAAAGCCTGGCCCAGGGTGATGCCGATGTCCTCGACCGTATGGTGATGGTCGATGTGCACGTCGCCGCTGGCTTCCACCACCAGGTCGATCAGGCCATGGCGCGCCACCTGCTCCAGCATGTGCTCGAGAAAGTGGATGCCGGTGGCAAAGCGCGATTCGCCGGTGCCGTCGAGGTTGATGCTGACGGCGATCCGGGTCTCTTTGGTATCGCGGCTGATGGCGGCGCTACGCGCTGCGCTGGCGGACATGCGGTGACGCTATGGCGGAAAAGGCCGTGAGAATACACCGCAGCGCAGCAAATTTCACCTGCCCGGGCGGGTGGTCTGCTCCAATATGGTGCGCAGACGCCGGCGCACCTCAGCTGCTTCCAGGCCGGCGATCTCCAGCCGCTTGTTGCGGGAGGTCTGTCCGGCCACCACCCGCACCGCACTGCGCGGCAGGCCCAGCGCCTCGGCCAGCAGCTCTTCCACGGCTTCGTTGGCCTTGCCACGTTCGGGTGCCGCCGTCACCGCGACCTTGAGGGCTTCGCCGACGAAGCCGGTGACGGCGTTGCGCGAGGCCTTGGGGCTGACTTTCAGGTCGAGCAGAGCCATGTGTGCTTGGTAGGTCGCCCTTCAGGGCGACAAAAGGGGTCGGCCTGAAGGCCGACCTACAGGAGTATCAGGCGATCACACCACCGATGATGGCACCGAGCAGCAATCCGCCGATGTGCACGCAACCGAGCATGAAGCCGCCCAGCGCGGCGAGCAGGCCGATGGCGATGAACCCGGTGAGCGCGGTGCCGAAGAAGAACAGCAGGCCGCCGAGCAGGAAGGCCGGCAGGAACGCCGCCAGCAGCGCATTGCCGACGCTGCCTGCCACCTTGCCGCCGACCACGCCGGCGACGAAGCCGCCCAGGCCGGGCAACCAGAACAGCAGCACCGAGACCAGGAACATCCAGAACGCACCCCAGAACACGCTGCCGCGGCTTTCGCTCATTGCTCTTCTCCTTGGTGAGAGCCTGTACCCACTATGTACGGCCTATCCTGAATCAGGGCTGTCTGGAAAGCTTTGGGCTAGAATGAGTCTCTAATTCCCCGCATTTCCCGAGATTTTCATGCAAATCGCCGATCGTACCGTCGCCAGCTTCAACTACACCCTGACCAATGATGCCGGCGAGGTGCTCGATTCCTCCGAGGGCCGCGAGCCGTTGAGTTACCTGCACGGCAAGGGCAACATCGTGCCGGGCCTGGAAAAGGAGATGAGCGGCAAGAAGGTCGGCGACAAGTTCAATGTCAAGGTCAAACCGGAAGAGGGCTACGGTGTGCACAACCCGGCCCTGGTGCAGGTGGTGCCGCGCGACGCCTTCCGCGGTATCGACAAGCTCGAGCCGGGCATGCAGTTCCGCGCCGAGAGCGATCGCGGCCCGATGATGGTGGTGGTCACCGCCGTCGAAGGCGACAAGGTCACCGTGGACGGCAACCATCCCCTGGCCGGCACCAACCTGAACTTCGCCATCGAGGTCACCGAGGTGCGCGAGGCCAGTGTCGAGGAAGTGCTGCACGGTCACGTCCACGGCGCAGGCGGCCACCATCACTAAAAACTAGCGCTGGCGCGGTGCCGCGGCGGCGGGCCCTATCCGCCCGTCGTGCCGATGCCGCCGTTGCCGACGCGGGGTCAGGCATTGCACCGCTGCGCGGCCGATGCTGCGCAAACATTCCCAACACTGGAGCCCGCCGCTGCCCACTGGGGCCTGCGGTGGTTCCCGACGACAAGGAACACCATGCGCTTCAGGCTTTTGTGGTTGGCGGCGATGCTGGCGACCCTGGCGCCGGGCGCTTTTGCCGCGGATGAGGATTTCCTGGCTGCAGCGGTAGCGAGCCCCGCGCGCACGCCGGAATACAGCCAGCGCGACGTTTACCGGCATCCGGAGCAGACGCTGCGCTTCTTCGGCATCCGTCCGGATATGACCGTGGTCGAGGTTTGGCCCGGCGAGGGCTGGTTCACCGAGATCCTGGCGCCCTACCTGCGCAACCAGGGGCACTACTACGCCGCTGGTACCGCCGCCAGTGTGCCCGACGCCTCGGCCGCCGCGCAGCGCGCCGCAGCCACGTTCCAGCAGAAGCTCGACGCCGACCCGGAGCGCTACGGCAAGGTCACGGTCACCGAGTTTCGCTCGCCCGACGTGGTCGAGATCTGCCCGCCGGGCAGCGCCGACCTGGTGCTGAGCTTCCAGCATGTCCACAACTGGATGACGGCGCGCACCGAGCAGGATGCGTTCAACGCCTTCTACCGCGCGCTCAAGCCGGGCGGCATCCTCGGCCTGGTCGAGCACCGCGCCAAGCCGTACACGACGATCGAGGAAACCCGCAAAACGGGGTACGTCAACGAGGACTACGTCAAGGCGCTGGCGGCCAATGCCGGCTTCGAGTTCGTCGCCGGTTCCTCGGTCAACGCCAACCGCCGCGACACCAAGGACTATCCGCAGGGCGTTTGGACCCTGCCGCCGACCCTGGCACTGCGCGAGCAGGACCGGGCGAAGTACCTGAAGATCGGCGAGCCGGATCGGATGACGCTGAAGTTCAGGAAGCCTGAATAATCTGTAGGGCGGGCCATGTCCGCCGGCACACTTTCAAATCTCGGTGCAGCCGGCCAGTGCGCCGGCGGCCACGGGCCGCCCTACAAAGACTTGCGAGCCTTGCGCTCTTCGCGTCTTTGCGCGAGGGCTTTTTAGTTTTCAGTCTTCCGGCTCGTAGCCCAGATTGGGCCCCAGCCACTTCTCGGCCTGCGCCAGGGTCCAGCCCTTGCGCTGCGCATAGTCGCTGACCTGATCCTTCAGGATGCGGCCGACCACGAAGTACTGCGACTCCGGGTGCGAGAAGTACCAGCCGGACACCGCCGCGCCCGGCCACATGGCGTAGCTCTCGGTGAGCTGGATGCCGGCGTTCTTCTCCACTTCCAGCAGCTGCCACAAGGTCGCCTTCTCGCTGTGCTCGGGGCAGGCGGGGTAGCCCGGCGCCGGGCGGATGCCCTTGTACTTCTCGTCGATCAGCGCCTGGTTGTCCAGGTGTTCCTCGCCGGCATAGCCCCAGAACTCCTTGCGCACGCGCTCGTGCAGGCGCTCGGCGAAGGCCTCGGCCAGGCGGTCGGCGATCGACTCGAGCAGAATCGCGCTGTAGTCGTCGTTGGCCTTCTTGAACTCCATGATCTTGTCG
>CAYWPB010000412.1:0-3644 GCA_964458725.1 uncultured Nevskia sp.
AGCAGCAGGCGCTGGGTTTGCGCCAGCTCCACCGGCGCCACGCCGTAGGCCTGCTCGATCGCACGGCGCAGCTGGCGCCCGCTCAGGCCCAGCTCGGCGGCCAGGTGGTCGAAGCTGGCGCCGTTCAGCGCACCGGCTTCGATCCGCGCCACCGCTGCAGCCGCCACCCGGCTGACCGCGTCCATCGCGGCATGGCCCGGCGCCAACTCCGGCCGGCAGCGCAGGCAGGGACGATAGCCGTCGCGCTCGGCCGCGGCGGCGTTGGCGAAAAAGCGGCAGCGGTCGCGGCGCGGCGTGCGCGCCGGGCAGACCGGCCGGCAATAGATGCCGGTAGTGGTGACGCCGACGAAAAACATCCCGTCGAAGCGGGTATCACGGGCGCTGAGCGTGCGATAGCAGAGTTCGGGATCGAGTTGCATGGCGCCAGTCTAGGCCTGGCCACCGGGGCCGTCTCGCCGTTTTCGGACACGGATGCAACGGTTCCGGCCAGTTGCCGGAAGCGGCGATCAGGCGGTCGCCGTGGTGTTCAGCAGGCGGGCGCGCAGGCGCCGCAAGGCGTCCGCATCCAGCTCGTCGCCGACCACCGCGCGGCTGCGGTGGCTGCCGTCCTTCAGGCGAAAGTTCAGCACCATGATCCAGGACTGCACCACGCTGCTGCCGAGCAACTCGGCGTCGTCGCGCTGGCCACGCGCCGTTTCCACGGTCCAGCCCCCCTCGGCATGGCTGATCAGGCGGGTCAGCGCCTTGGGGCCGTAGCCGAACGCCGGATGGCGCCGCAGGCTGAACCAGGACATCAGGAACAGGAACGCCATCAGCAGCCCGGCCCACCTCGGCGGACCGGCCATTACCATCAGCCCGATGGCGCCGATGTGCAGGACCGACAGCACCAGCACCGCCCGTATCGAGGGGCGCAGACTCAGGTCAAGACTGGTGTTGAAGCCGGACGATGACATCGGCGAGCTCGGGCGGCGGCGCTTTGTGTCCGATCAGCCAGGCCCAGATGTCGGGGTCCTCCTGGTCCAGCAACAGCAGGAACGCCTGCTGCTGCGCCGGTGGTGCCTGATCGAAATGACGGTTGAAATAGCCTTCCAGGAGCACGTCCAGTTCGCGCATGCCACGGCGGCAGCGCCAGCGGATACGACCCCGGTCCAACGGCGGCGCCGGGGCGTTCGAATTGCTCATCACTGGAATTCGCTGCAGTGAAGCTTACTAGCCGCGCCGCTCCACCAGCATCTTCTTGGTCTCGGCAATCGCCTTGGCCGGGTTCAGGCCCTTCGGGCAGGTGCGCGAGCAGTTGAGGATGGTGTGGCAGCGGTACAGCTTGAACGGGTCTTCCAGCTGGTCGAGGCGCTCGCCGGTGGCTTCGTCGCGCGAGTCGACCAGCCAGCGGTAGGCAGCCATCAGGATCGCCGGGCCGAGGTAGCGGTCGCCGTTCCACCAGTAGCTCGGGCAGCTGGTCGAGCAGCAGGCGCAGAGGATGCACTCGTAGAGGCCGTCGAGCTTGGCGCGGTCCTCTTCCGACTGCAGGCGCTCGCGGGTCGGCGGCGGGGTGTCGGTCTTGAGCCAGGGCTCGATCGAGGCGTACTGGGCGTAGAAGTGGGTCAGGTCCGGCACCAGGTCCTTCACCACCGGCATGTGCGGCAGCGGGTAGATCTTGACGTCGCCCTTCACGTCCTCGCAGGCGTGCAGGCAGGCCAGGGTGTTGGTGCCGTCGATGTTCATCGCGCAGGAGCCGCAGATGCCTTCGCGGCAGGAGCGGCGGAAAGTCAAGGTGGTGTCGATCTCGTTCTTGATCTTGATCAACGCGTCCAGGACCATCGGGCCGCAGGCGTCCATGTCGATCTCATAGGTATCGACGCGCGGATTAGCCTGGGTGTCCGGATCGTAGCGATAGATCTTGAACGACTTGACGTTCTTGGCACCGGCGGGAGCCTTGAAGGTCTTGCCGGCGGCCTTGTCGATCTTGGAATTCTTGGGCAGCGTTAACTGGGCCATGATTTGATCTCAGTTGCTTTGCTTGTTTGAACAGTCCGGGCCACGGATGGCCCGGTCTTGTACATGGACGTTCAATACGTACGCTTTTTCGGCTGCACGTATTCCATCTCGTTGTCCAGCGTCCAGGTGTGCACCGGGCGGTAGCCGATCTTCACGTCGGTCTCGCCGGTGCGCCAGGCGATGGTGTGCTTCATCCACTCGTCGTCGTGGCGGTCCGGGTAGTCCTCGTGGGCGTGGGCGCCGCGGGACTCCTTGCGGTTCTGCGCCGAGGTGATGGTGAGCAGGGCCTGGCCGAGCAGGTTGTCCAGCTCCAGCGTCTCCATCAGGTCCGAGTTCCACACCAGGGAGGCGTCGGACACCTTGACGTCGCGGAACGACTCGACGTCCTTCTTCAACTTGATCACGCCCTCGTCCAGCGACTTAGCCGTGCGGAACACGGCGGCGTGGTTCTGCATGGTCTTCTGCATGTCCAGGCGCACCTTCGAGGTCGGCAGCGCGCCGTTCTTGGCGTGGCGCAGCTTGTCGAAGCGGGCCAGCGCCTTCTCCTCGGACTCCTTAGAGATGGAGCCGTGGCGTGCGCCCGGCTTGAGGATCTCGGCGCAGCGGTGAGCCGCGGCGCGGCCGAACACCACCAGGTCGAGCAGCGAGTTGGAGCCCAGGCGGTTGGCGCCGTGCACCGAGACGCAGGCCGCCTCGCCCACCGCCATCAGGCCGGGGATGGTCGTGTCGGTCTTGCCGTCGGTGCAGGTCACGGCCTCGCCGTGGAAATTGCAGGGGATGCCGCCCATGTTGTAGTGCACGGTCGGCAGCACCGGGATCGGCTCCTTGGTGACGTCGACGCCAGCGAAGATCTTGGCGGTCTCGGAGATGCCGGGCAGGCGCTTGTGCAGCACTTCCGGGCCCAGGTGCTCGAGGTGCAGGTGGACGTGGTCGGCATGCTCGCCGACGCCGCGGCCCTCGCGGATCTCGATGGTGCTGGCGCGGCTGACCACGTCGCGTGAGGCCAGGTCCTTGGCGTTCGGCGCGTAGCGCTCCATGTAGCGCTCGCCCTTGGAGTTGGTGAGGTAGCCGCCCTCGCCGCGCGCGCCCTCGGTGATCAGGCAGCCGGAGCCGTAGATACCGGTGGGGTGGAACTGCACGAACTCCAGGTCCTGCAGCGGGATGCCGGCGCGCAGCGCCATGCCGCCGCCGTCGCCAGTGCAGGTGTGGGCCGAGGTGGCGGAGAAGTAGGCACGGCCGTAGCCGCCGGTGGCCAGGATCACCATCTTGGCGCGGAAGCGGTGCAGCTCGCCGGTGGACAGGTCCCAGGCCAGCACGCCGTGGACCGAGCCGTCGGCGTCGGTGAGCAGGTCCAGCGCGAAGTACTCGATGAAGAACTCGGCGTGGTTCTTCAGCGACTGCTGGTACATCGAGTGCAGCATGGCGTGGCCGGTGCGGTCGGCCGCGGCGCAGGTGCGCTGGGCGGTGCCCTTGCCGTAGTTGGTGGTCATGCCGCCGAACGGACGCTGGTAGATCTTGCCCTGCGGGGTGCGCGAGAACGGCACGCCCCAGTGCTCCAGCTCGATGATCGCGGCGGGCGCCTCGCGGCACATGTACTGGATCGCGTCCTGGTCGCCGAGCCAGTCGGAGCCCTTGACGGTGTCGTACAT
>CAYWPB010000413.1:0-3605 GCA_964458725.1 uncultured Nevskia sp.
GAAGATCTTGTGGCGGCAGTGCTCGGAGTTGGCCTGCGCGAACATCATCAGCTCGGCGTCGGTCGGGTTGCGCCCGGCCTGGCTGAAATACGCGACGAGGTAGTCGATCTCCTGCGCCGATAACGCCAGGCCCCAGTCGCGGTTGGCCGCTTCCAGCGCGGCCTTGCCGCCGCCCTTGAGGTCCACGCTGCGCAGCGGACGCCGAGGCTGGTGCGCGAACACGCCGTCGAGTTGCCCGGCGCTCTCGACCACGCTCTCGGTCATCGGATCGTGCAGCTCGCCCCACAGCGCCTGTGGCAGGCTCTTCACGCCGGAGAACAGATAGGCGCGGCCGCGCTCGACCCGCTCGACGCCGGCGAAACCGCAGACTTTCGCGATATCAGTGGCCTTGCTCGACCAGGGCGACAGCGTGCCCAGGCGCGGCACCACGTAGGCGGCGCAGTCCGCCGCCGGCAAGGGCCGGGCCTGCGCGTCGAGCAGCTTCGCCAGCTCGGCGCCATCGGCCCCCTCGCCTTCGACCAGGAAGAAGTCCAGCACCTCCACGTCCGACAGGCCCGGAGCCCGCGGCTGCAGATGCTGCAGCAGGCGCTCGATACGGAAGCTGGAAAGGGCGGGGCCGCCGACGAAAAGTTGAACGCTCATTTGGCCTATCGCAGTTCACGCCAGGCCAGTCCGTCCTTCTGGTGCGCGCAGACGATCCAGTCCTGCTCGCAAGCCAGCGCTCCGGCGGCGGCACGCAGCGCGTGCTCCGGCGTGTTGTTGGTTTCGGAAATATGGGTCAGCACCAGATGCTGCAGGCGGCTGCAGTCGATCGAAGCGAGCAGCTCGGCCGCCTGGGCATTGCTGAGATGGCCGCGGTCGCTGGCCACGCGCCGCTTCAGCGGCGGCGCATAAGGCCCGTTGTGCAGCATCTCCAGGTCGTGGTTGAACTCCACCAGCAGCGCATCGCAGCCCGACAGCGCACGGCGCATGTGCGGCGTGACCGAGCCGGCATCGGTCAGCACGCCGACGCGGAAATGCCCATCGCTGAACACGTACTGGCAGGGCTCGCGCGCGTCGTGCGGCACCGGGAACGGCTGGATCCGCAGCTCGCCGAGCTCGAACGGATCGTGCGGGTTCATGCGGTGCAGCAGCTCGCGTGGGGCCCCCGGCCAGCCGGCCTTGGTGCCGGCGGTGAGCCACACCGGCAGGTTGTAGCGCTGCGCCAGCGGCGCCACGCCGCTGATGTGGTCGGCGTGCTCGTGCGTCACCACGATCGCCTCGAGGTCCTCGGGCTTCAGGCCCAGGCGCTCCAGCCGCTGCTCGGCCTCGCGCAGGCCCAGGCCACAGTCGAGCAGGACGGTGGTGGCGCCGGCCGAGATCACCGCGGCGTTGCCCTTGCTACCGCTGCCGAGATAGGCGAAGCGCATCATTGCAGGCGGACTCCGGGCGTCCCGCGGCGGGTCATGGGGCGCGCCGCTGGCGATTTACTTCTTATGCTCGCCCCCGCCGCTGGTGTAGACCGGGAAGGGCATCACCTTGCCGGATTCGCCGCCGCCGGCGCGGATCCGCGCCTGGCCCTGCTTGCTGACCTGGTCGATGCGGACGATGGAATGTATCGGCACATAGGTCCGCTCCACGTTCTCGAACTCGGTCTTGAGCTTTTCCTCGGAGGGATCGACCAGCAGGGTGGTCTTCTCGCCGAACACCAGCTTCTCGATCTCGACGAAGCCCACCATGCCGCCGTGGCTGACGCTACGGGCATAGATCTCGTAGACCTGGCCCTGGTTGAGGAAGGTCACACGGTAGAGGCGCTGCTGGGAGCTCATGCAATCGGCCGGGGGCGGGGCGGCCGTATTTTAGCGGAATTACGCCATTTGCTGCCTGACTGGCGGCAAAAGACCGCTTTTAGGCGGGTTTTGGCCGCCTTCTCCGCTCCGGAAGCCAATGTACGCCAACTAGGCGCGAACTAGACGTCCTTCATCTAGAAACCACAGCCGGCTTTCGGCGGACGACAACCGGACGCCGCCGATCCATTCGTCAATCGGATTGGAGCGGTGAAAGCATGCATTGCCATCGAGCACGGCGGCGCCAAACTCGGTCAGGGTAACGTCCGTCTCGCGCATGGACAGCCCCGGCGCCGATAGCTTAAGCAACGGTTGTGGCAGGTCGGTGGCTGCAAGATTTTGCAGGCGTTGATACAGATACAAGTCGCCGATCCAGTCGACGTCGTGCCAATCGTGGGTAATCGAATAGCCGATGATCCGTGCGGCACGCGGACCACGTTGGCGCGCCTGCTCGAGCAGAATACGGTCCCAGTTGAACAAACCCGAGTGCAGAGCCGGATACCGGCGAAGCATGGCCCGCAGGGCATCCCGCAGATACGGCATGGATTCGTCATTGCGTTCACAGAACGCCACCAATGAATCCGGCGTGCTGTCGGTCAGCGCCGCCCAGGCTTGGCGATAATGATCCAGTTCAGTCGCCAATGGGCGACGAGGCGTCGGATGGTCGCGCAATTGCCTCGGATTGAGCATGCCCAGGCCCAGAATCCGCGTCGTGCCTCCAGGAATCAACTCGAACTGAACGACTTGCAGTCGCCTCGGGTCCCCGCCGATGGTATCGATCAGATAGAGCACGAACGCGATCAGTAACTGGTCCTCGACCGTAGTGCCAGCCCAAACGTAGATGTCATCATCTCCGGCAAGCCGTTGCGCACTAATCAACAGGTCGCGGTCGAGATCGCGGAAGGACCAGGGTTCTTCTGTTTTGAAGAAATTGTTGAGAAACACCAAGCGCAGCCGCTCCCATTGGACCAGGTCGGCGCATCGTGGCGTCGGCCCACAGGAAAGCATGTCGCACTGAATCAACAGCCGTTCATGATTGCCGAACGCCGCCACGAACGTTCCGGCGGCGGACTCGCCGTTGACTATGTGCAGGCCGCGAGAGGTGATGCTCATATGGCACAGCATACGACGCAGCGGCGCGCGCGTGCGTGCTCACCCAGCAGGGAAGTCCAAACTGGAATCCCGCCTGCGCGGGAATGACGGGTACGAAGTGACCTGCGTCAGCCATGCCCCCGGCACGGGGCCAGTGGCGCCCTCAGCCGAAACGCCCGGTGATGTAGTCTTCCGTCCGCGACTTGGTCGGCTTGGTGAAGACCTGACGCGTCTCGCCGAACTCGACCAGCTCACCCAGATACATGAATGCCGTGTAATCGGCGACGCGCGCCGCCTGCTGCATGTTGTGGGTGACGATGGCGATGGTGTAGTCGTTCTTGAGCTGGTAGATCAGCTCCTCGACCTTGGCGGTGGCGATCGGATCCAGTGCCGAGGTCGGCTCGTCGAGCAGCACCACTTCCGGGCGCACGGCGATGGTGCGGGCGATGCACAGGCGCTGCTGCTGGCCGCCCGACAGGCCCAGGCCGCTCTGGTTCAGCTTGCTCTTGACCTCGTCCCACAGCGCGGCGCGCTTGAGGGCCGATTCAACGCGGTCGTCCATCTCCGACTTGGGCAGGCGCTCGTACAGGCGGATGCCGAAGGCGATGTTGTCGTAGATCGACATCGGGAACGGCGTCGGCTTCTGGAACACCATGCCGATGCGGGCGCGCAGCAGGTTGAGGTCCT
>CAYWPB010000414.1:0-3589 GCA_964458725.1 uncultured Nevskia sp.
TCGGCGCCGCCAACGGGGGAACGTCAAAAGCAACAGCAACGGCAAAGCCAAGCAACAGCAACGTCAAACCTTTCTACTCGTAGGGCGGCCCTTAGCTGCCCCTGCGCTGCGTCCTGAAACTGGCCGCTAGGCCTTCTTCGCGGCCTTCCTCTTCCGAGCCTTCTTCGGTGCGGCCTTCTTCGCGGAAGCCTTCTTCTTCGCGGCCTTCTTCGGCGACAGCATGGTGCCGGTGCACTTGGGCGAGCCGCAGCGGCACTTCCACAGGGCCTTGATGCGCCGGCTGTCGCTGTCCTCCAGCTCGATGCCGTAGTCGTAGGTCAGCTCTTCGCCGGCCTTCACCGGGCGCCTGGTGGCGATGAACAGGCGGTCCTTCTTCGGGTCGCCGTTCTTGCTTTCCTCCAGCACCGGCTCGCAGTTCGGCGCGCAGCTGTGGTTGATCCAGCGCGCCGCGTTGCCGTCGACGTTGGCGTCGACGACGTAGTGGTCGTTGAGGATGAACAGGAAGGTGTGGCCGGTTTCGCGGTTGTCGCTGTAGCGGTCGTCGGCGTCGGCGTGGGTCAGGAGCTTGCCGCGGTATTCGACCAGGCTCTTGCCGGCGGGGAGATCGGTCGCGGCGAAGACGCCGTTGCCGTGGATGGGGGAGCGGCGGACGATGATCGAGCGGGACATCGGTAACGAGTCAGGAGAGGCGTGGAGGCCGGAGGCGATATTCTCGCCCAGCGGCGGCCGCAAGGACAGTAGCGCGGATTCATCACAGGCGGCGTAATGCGCTAGGCTTGCCGTCATATCCCGCGATGGCCGGAGTGGCCCGATGAAGCGACTGAAGATGCTGTGCGGCGTGGTGTGCCTGGCCTTGAGCGGCTCCGCAGCGGCCGACGCCCTGGCCACGCTCAACGATGCCGAGAACTTCAAGAAAGCGCAGAAGGACGTGGCCGCCATGTCGCGCGCCGAGCTGGACCCGCTGCTGGAGGCGGTGGCCACCTGCTCCTCGGTCAGCATCGGCCAGCGCATGCAGCAGTTCGAGTGCGAGCGCGGCCTCAACGTGTACTGGGCCCGCTACAGCCGCGGCCGGGCCATCGACAACTATCTCAGCGCCCTCGGCGGCCTGTTCACCGCCTTCGACAACAATGCCCTCAACCCCTCGTCCGAGATGACCCAGGGCTACCGCAAGGCCAGCGGCGACTTGGTGACCCTGATGCACACCATCAACGAGCGCTATCGCCAGCTCGAGAAATAGCCCTCCCCAGGCTGTTCAGATTCGGTTCAGGAAAGCCCGGTCATGCTCTGAACCTGTGCAGGCCCACGCGGTCTGATTGCCGGAGGCTGCCTGCACCGTCCAGGGACGGGCGGCCGTCCCGCGTCCCCTGCGCGGATGTACGACACAACATGGCCATGGAGGCTAAGAAAAATGCGTAAGTCCCAAGGTGCGCGTGTATTCACCGCGCTTGCTGCTCTCACCGCGATCCCGGCCCTGCTGCCGGCCCCCGCGTCGGCGTCCGACTACACCTATATCGAAGGCGGTTTCATCGACCGGCACGACTATGGCCGCGACGGCGGCGGCGGTCGCGTCGCCGGCTCCTTCGACATCCCGGTACTGCCGCTGGCGGTGATCGGCGAGTACACCGGCACCGACAACCTCGACCAGGAGTCCGTCGGCGCCATCTTCCACATGCCGATCGTGCCGACTCTCGGCTTCTTCGGCGGCGCCACCCTCGAGCACGGCGACCGTCACGACGAGACCGACACCGGCGTCGGCTTCCGCGCCGGCCTGCGCTGGAAGACCATCCCGCGGTTGGAGCTGTCGCCGGAGCTGCGCTTCGTCCACCTGTTCCACACCGACCAGACCTCGGTCCGCGGCGTCGCGCTGTACAACTTCGCGCCGCACTGGGATCTGCAGGGTGCGCTCCAGGGCGGCGACGACCGCCGCTACGAAGTGGGCGTGCGCTACGTCTTCGGCGACATCCGCTAGCCACAGGGGAAGCTCTGACTAATTCCGGGCCCTGCCGCGGAGGCTTGAAATCTCCGCGGCCCTTTGGCGGCGGGCTGTTCAGGGGTATTCACCAACACGCTTCACTGCTACTCTTCAGGGGCAATGACCAAGACATGGAAGTTTTGGGCGCAGCTCTGCTGCGTCCCCGCTGTCCTCCTGTGCGCTCCGCTGGCGCAGTCTCAGGCGCGGCAGCAATACATCTCCGACGAAATCAGCGTCACCGTCCGCCAGAAGCCGAGCAACGACGCCGAGTCGCTGGGCTCGATCAAGAGCGGCATGAAGGTGACGGTGCTGGAATCGCTCGGTGCCGACAGTTTCGCCCGCATCCGCACCGCCGACGGGCGCGAGGGCTGGATCACCGCGCGCTTCATCACCGACCAGCCGGCGGCCAAGGAGCAGCTGACCGCGCTGAAGCAGCAGCTCGATCAGGCCCATGGCCAGACCCAGTCGCTGCAACAGGAACTGAACACCGCGCAGCAGCAGCTGGCCAAGGCCAAGCCGGCGCTGGAGATGGCCGGCGAGAACGAGAAGCTGAAGGCTGCCATCGCCCAGCGCGAGCAGCAGGTCGGCGAGCTGGAGCAGCAGTACGACGCCGAGAAGGCGCGGCGCCAGACCCTGCTGACCGGCGCGGTGCTGGTCGCCGGCGGCATCTTCATCGGCCTGGTGCTGCCCTGGATGGGCGGCCGCAAGAAGCGCTACAGCGACTTTTAAAGCCGCGAGTAGCGTGGAGGGGCCCCACGCGAAGCGTGGGGATCCTAGCGTCATGAGTCGGCGCGGCCGCGAATAGCGTGGGGGCACTCAGAGGCGCCCTAGCGTTATGAGTCGGCGCCGCTAGCAAAAAGGAAACCCAGCGGGCTGTTGGCGGCGCGGAGCGCGACGACAGCAGCACGCGGCGCCGCAACCCGCTACAGTGCGGCGGATCAACAAGCCGCACATCGGGGGAGCTGGATGAAGAGCCTGCTGGGGCTGACCGCCTGCCTGCTGCTGTCGCCCATTGCCGTGGCCGCGGCGCCGCCATCCACGCCGCAGCAGACCGCGACCCTGCACCTGGACTGGATCGACCACGGCGTCGATCCGGCGCAGGACTTCTTCCGCTTCGCCAACGGCACCTGGCTGCGCGACAACCCCATTCCCGCCGAGTATTCCGGCTGGGGCGTGGACCGCATCCTGATGCAGCAGAACCAGGACTTCATCCGCGAGCTGCTGGAGGCGGCCGCGGCCGGCAGCGCCGCGCCGGGCAGCGAGGAGCGCAAGATCGGCGACTTCTACGCCAGCGGCATGGATGAGGCTGCCATCGAGCAGGCCGGGCTGGAGCCGCTGCGGCCGGAGCTGGCGCGGATCGAGGCGCTGCGTGACCGCACCGCGCTGGTGCCGGAGCTGGCCCACCTGCAGCGCATCGGCGTCGACGCCTTGTTCGGCCTGGGCCAGATGCAGGACTTCAAGGACAGCAGCCAGGTCATCGGCTACGTCACGCAGGGCGGCCTGGGCCTGCCGGACCGCGACTACTACCTCAAGCAGGACCGCAAGTTCGCCGCCATCCGCCGCGAGTACCTGGCGCACCTGCGCCGCACTTTCGAGCTGCTCGGCGATGCCCCGGCC
>CAYWPB010000415.1:0-3586 GCA_964458725.1 uncultured Nevskia sp.
CGCAGCAGGCGCTGGGCGATCGCCGGCGACAGCGGCGGCTCACCGCCGCCGATGGCCTGCAGCGCGGCGACCACGCGGTCCACCGGCTGGTCCTTGAGCAGGTAGCCCTGGGCGCCGGCGCGCAGGGCCGGGAACAGATGGCGGTCGTCGGCGTAGATGGTGGCGACGATGCAGCGGCAGGCCGGATAGGCGCGGCTGAACTCGCGGATCAGGTCGACGCCGGAACCGTCGGGCAGGTCAAGGTCGACCAGCGCGATGTCTGGCTCGGTCTTGAGCGCCGCGGCGCGCGCTTCCTGCAGGGTCTCGGCGGTGACGGCCTTGATCCCTGGAAATGCCTCCTGCAATACGCGCGCGAGCCATTGCGCGGAGGCGGCCAGGTCTTCCACCACCAAGCCTTGCCGCATCTCTGCCACTCCTGGAAATTGTCTTTGCTGTATCACAGTTTCTTCCTCATCCTTGAACTACGTCACCCCCCAAAACAGGGGCGCTGGCGCGCCGCACCACACTGCACGCCCGTCGCCCCCGAAAGCAAGCACGCACACCGTAAAGATTCCGTAAACCCGCAGCAGCTGTCTGTAAAATCCGACATCCACTTCAGTGCAGCGGCAGTCGCAGCGCGACCCGGGTACGGTGCTCGTCGCCATCCAGGCTGAGGCTGCCGCCCAGACGTTGCATGCGCTGGTCCATGCCGCGCAGACCCAGCCCGCTGCGCCACTGCTCCGGCGGCTCGGTGGCGCCATCGTTGCCCAGCGAGATCTCCAGCGCATGATCGACCACCGCCACTTCGATCTCGACCCGGCTCGGCCTGGCGTGGCGCAGCGCATTGCTCAGCGCCTCGCGGATCACCCGCGCCAGATTGAGCTGCTGCGGCGCGTCGAGCATGGCCTGGCACAGCGGCGCGCGCTCGCGCCATTCCAGCTGCACGCCGGACGCCTCGCAGCGCTCGCCGGCCTCGGCGCGCCAATGGGCCAGGCAGTCGACGATCGACTGTGGCCGCGCACCGAGGCCATAGACGGTCAGGCGCAGGCTGGCCAGTACTTCGCGGATCGACTGTGCCGCCTCACCCTCGGAACGGTGCAGCAGAGTCAGCAGGCGCGCGCCGATGTCGTCGTGCAGATCCTGCGCGACGCGCGCACGCTCCTGCTCGATGCCGCGTTCCACCGCCACCTGGTAGACGGCGACACGGTCCAGCACGGCGCGCACCGCCGAGGCCACCTCGGCGTCGCGCCGGGTGAACAGGCGCTGGCCGTCGCCGGCGAAGCGCGCCTCCCAGGCCGGCTGGGCGCCGATGCCGGGCACGCGCAGCGCCAGGCCTTCGTCGGCGATGACCACTTCCTCCAGCGGCGCCGGCAGCACCTGCAGCGCCAGCGGGTTGTAGAGCTGGCGCAGCGCCTCCGGCAACAACTCGTCGACGGCGTAGGCATTGGGCGCGAGCACGTCGCGCAGCAGCGCCGGCACGTCGTCGACGCGCAGGCGCCGCGCACCGGTGAGAAAGCGCGACATCAGCCACTGCCGTGC
Organism: uncultured Nevskia sp.; assembly: GCA_964458725.1. Classification (GTDB taxonomy): domain Bacteria; phylum Pseudomonadota; class Gammaproteobacteria; order Nevskiales; family Nevskiaceae; genus Nevskia. Next base: position 1,519 of record CAYWPB010000415.1, read on the forward strand.
CGGAAAGTACATCCAGCCGGCCAGGATCAGCGAGGCCGCCAGCGCCGCCGGCGCCTCGAAATGCAGTGCGGCGGCGAACACCACGTCGAGCACCACCACGGAGAAGCCGCCGATCACCAGCATCACCGCGCGGAACCACCAGGTCTCCAGGTCGAACAGGCGGTAGCGCGAAATGCCGAGGGCCAGACCGATGCAGTTGAGCAGCAGGAAGCTGAAGGCGTAGGCCTGCAGGCTGCCGCTGTCGATGCCGGCCAGCGCCGGCACCGACACCAGCGCCAGGAAGGCGCCGCTGCCGACGAACCAGGACAGGAAGAACCACTGCAGCGCGGCGCGGCGCAGCGGATCGCCGCGGGCCGCGCGCCACTGCAGCGCGGCCAGGACCATGCTGGAGAAATAGCCGCCGAGGATCACCACCTGCTGGAACAGGTTGCCAAAGGGCTGCAGCTGCAGGAAATCGACGGCCCAGGCCAGGGTGTAGCCAAGCACCAGCCACAGGCCCGGACGAGCGCGGCCCAGCGCCTGCGGGTAGTGCCAAAGCACCGCGGCAAAGGCGCCGATGTTGAACAGAGCACCGAAGTGATTGGCACCCGACAGCAGCCGGAACAGTTGTCCGGGCAGCGCCAGGTCGCGCGAACTGTAGACCGCCGCGCTGCCGCACATCAGCAGCGCGCCGAAGCCGGCAACGGCGCAGTACTTGGCAGCGGGCTGATCCGGGCGGAAGGCGAAGATGGCCATGCCGGTCAGCCAGGCGCCGATGGCACAGACCACCTGCAGCCAGAAGATGAAGGGCAGATCGGAGATGGCGCGGTGCCGCTCCATCGGCACCCGCAGCACATCGCCGTCGGCGGTATGCAGCTCGATCTCCGGTGCCGCCATGATCTCGCTCAGACGCTGCTGTCGCTCGAGGAAGCGGTTGAAGCCGGCGTAATCCTGAAAAGCCGCATCGGGCTCAGGGGCAACGTCATCGCCGCGCAGAACCATCGGGGTCTGGCCGGGCACCCCGATGGCGACAATCGGCGTGCCGGCGGTCAGCGGCGCCAGGGCCGGCGAAGCCGTTTGCAGCAGCGGCGGCTGGTCGCCCTGCGCGTATCGCAGATCCAGGCCCGGATCGGGTCGGCCGCAGACCAGCTCCAGGCACAGCACGATGGTGGCCAGCGACAGCGCCACGGCGAAGCCGAGTACGCGCGAGGGCGGCAAGGCCTGGGCCTGGCTGGCGGGTGCGGGCTTGACGGCTACGCTGCTCACCGCCGGACTGTACCCAGCCCTGGGCCGGCGCGCCATGCCTGGCCTGGTGGCGGACCCCGCGCCGGGCCCTTTAGACTTCCGCCTGCGCCGTACCGCTCGCTTTTCCATGCCCGCCGACCCTTCCAGCCAGCCCGCCGAAGTCCTGATGGTTTTCATCAGCTGTCCCGCCGGGTCGGCCGACGCCCTGGGCGCAGCCCTGGTCGAAGCGCGGCTGGCCGCCTGCGTCAGCGCCATGCCGGGCGCGCGCTCGGTCTACCGCTGGCAAGGGCAGGTCGAGCGCAGCGAGGAAACCCTGCTGATCGCCAAGACCACCCAAGCCTGCTATGCCGCACTGGAGGCGGAGGTGCGCCGCCGGCACCCCTACGAACTTCCGGAGATCGTAGCGGTCAATGTCGCTGGCGGGCTCCCCGCCTACCTGCAGTGGGTTCAGGATTCAACCACATGAAGAAGGCGGCGCTCGGTCTGGCGATGCTCGCCGCCCTGCTTTCCGGCACGGCGGCCGCGGACAGCTTCTGGCCATCGAAGACCGTCTCTGCCGCCGGCAACGGCCAAGACCTGCTCAAGGCCGACCAGGCTTTCCACCTGGTCGCCGCCGCGCGCGAGGGCGACAGCCTCAAGGTGAACTGGGACATCGCTCCGGGTTATTACCTGTACCGCAAGCGTCTCGCCTTCCAGGTGGTGCAGCCGCAGGGCGGCCGGCTCGACGCGCCGCTGCTGCCCAAGGGCGAGATGGTGCATGACGAGCACGAGGGCACAGCCGAGATCTACCGCAACAGTCTGCTCGCCACGCTGCACTGGCCCCAGGGCAGCGCGGCGCCGCGCC
>CAYWPB010000416.1:0-3584 GCA_964458725.1 uncultured Nevskia sp.
GCCACGACTTCCGCCCGGAATACCGCCAGCTCGGCCTGCTGCGCGAGCGCTTCCCGCAGGTGCCGGTGTTCGCTTTTACCGCAACGGCGACCGGCCGCGTGCGCGAGGACATCGTCCACCAGCTGCGCCTGCGCCAGCCCAAGGTGGACGTGGCCAGCTTCAACCGGCCGAACCTGCGCTACGCCGTGCGGCCTAAGGACGGCCGCCAGACCTATACCGAAATCCTCGCTCGCGTGCGCCAAGGCGGCGCCGGCATCATCTATTGCCTGTCGCGCAAGCGCGTCGAAGAACTAGCGGACAAGCTGGCCGTCGACAAGGTGCGCGCCTTGCCCTACCACGCCGGGCTGGACGCGGCGACGCGGCGCGACAACCAGGACGCCTTCATCCGCGACGACGCGCAGGCGATCGTCGCCACCGTGGCCTTCGGCATGGGCATCAACAAGCCGGACGTGCGCTGGGTCGTCCACTACGACCTGCCTAAAACCATGGAGGGCTACTACCAGGAGGCCGGCCGGGCCGGCCGTGACGGCGATCCGGCGGACTGCACGCTGTATTTCGGCCTCGGCGACATCCACACCGCGGAATTCCTGATCTCGCAGAAGATCCATCCGGACAGCGGCGAACCGCTGGAGCAGGAACAGCGCATCGCCCGGCAGGCGCTGCGCAAGGTGCTGGACTACGCGCAGTCCGCCGAGTGCCGCCGCGCCGTGCAGTTGCGCCACTTCGGCGAGGAGTTCCACCCGCCCTGCGGCGCCTGCGACAACTGCCTCGACCCGAAGCCGGTCGAGGACTGGACCCTGGAAGCGCAGCAGTTCCTGTCCTGCGTGGCGCGCCTGGCACAGCGCGGCAGCCGCTTCGGCTCCACCTACGTCATCGACCTCCTGCGCGGCGCCGAGAACCAGAAGATCATCGACCGCGGCCATCAGCAGCTCAGCACCTACGGCATCGGCAAGCAGCGTTCGCAGGACGAGTGGCGCGTGCTGGCGCGGGCCCTGCTGCTGCAGGGCCTGGTCAGCGAGACCACCGACGGCTACCCGGTGCTGCTGCTCAATACCGAGAGCCGCGCCGTGCTCAAGTCCGAGCGCCGCGTGCTGGTCGCAGTGCCGCCAAAGCGCGAGCGTGCCTCCGCGCGCCGCGCCTCACGCGCCGCCCCTGCCGACACTCCGGTCACGCCGTTGGGCGAGGAACTGTTCGAGCGCCTGAGAAACCTGCGCAAGCGACTGGCCGACGCGCAGCGCGTGCCGCCCTATGTGGTCTTCGCCGACGCCGCGCTGCGCGCGATGGCGGAAGAGCAGCCGCAAACACTGGGCGCCTTCGCCGAGATTTCCGGCGTCGGCCGGCACAAGCTGGAGACCTACGGCAAGACCTTCACCGCGGAGATCCGCGCCTTCCGCGGCGAGCGTGGGCTGGCGGTCGAGAATCCGTAGCCCGGGAAGCGCGCGGCACTACCCGGGCTGCGGCGTCATTTCGCCTTCGGCGTCGGCAACGAGTAGCTGCCGGTGACATGCGCCACCAGCGTCTCCGGCTCCGCCGCGGAATACAGCAGCGCCTCCATCACCGCCAGCTTGCGTCCCAGCTTGAGCAGGCGGCCCTCGCCGAGGATATCGCCGGGCTTGCCCTTGTTGAGGAAGTTGACGTTGAAGTTCGAGGTCACCGCCATCAGCTCGGGGCCGATATGGGACAGTACCAGGGCGTACATCGCCAGGTCCGCCGCGGTGAACAGCGCCGGCCCGGACAGCACGTTACCCGGCCGCAGCATCGAGTCGCGGTAGATCAGGCGCACCCGCACCCGGCCCGGCTCCGCTTCCTCGACTTTCAGCCACGGGCTCTTCGAGGCAAAGCCGAGCTGGATCAGGTCTTCGACCTGCTGGGCCGTCATTTTCAGTTCCATCGGGGCTCCGCTCCACCTGAGGTGGGCACGATTGTAGGGGAATACCCCGCCCTGCAACGCCCTGCACCCGGCTCACGTAAAATGCCGCCACGCGCCCGTAGCTCAGTCGGATAGAGCATCGGCCTTCTAAGCCGAGGGTCGCAGGTTGTCAGCCCCATCCCTGGGGCTGACCCTTCGCTACGCGAAGGGCCCGCCTGCGGCGGTCCAAATTCGTTCCCGACGAATTTGTCGATTCCTGCTCCGTCAGGTTCGAAATCCCCAGCTCACGTAAAATGCACCTAAGCGCCTGTAGCTCAGTCGGATAGAGCATCGGCCTTCTAAGCCGAGGGTCGCAGGTTCGATTCCTGCCAGGCGCGCCATCCCGATGCTTCTCCCTATAAAAACATGGCCTGGAATTTGCGGGTTTCCGCAAACCGGAATCCTCAGGGAGAGTAGCGCATGCGTTCGATTCCTCTCGCGGCTGGCTTGCTGCTGGTGCTTGGCAGCGGCGCAAGCCTCGCAGACGAGCTCAGTACCACCCAGGCGGAAGCGCTGTTGCAGCCCGCCATGAGCCAGGACTGCGGCAGCTACTACACCACGCAGGGTGAGCCGGACTTCGCCGACATCGAAAACAAGCCGATGTGCGTCTACCAGCCGCGCGTGACCAGCATCAAGCTCAACGGCGGCAGCGCCGCGGTGAACTTCAACAAGGACCGGCATTTCACCGAGGAGATGTCGCAGGCCTGGCTGAAGGACTACGCCAGGATGGAAGCGCACGAGACGCCTTCACTGCTGTTCAAGACGCTGAAGAACCACATCGACAAGTGGCGCGCCGAGAACGGCGGAGTGGACCGTGCGGATCGCTACGGCAGCGCCATGTTCAGACTGGAGAACGGCTCCTGGAAACTGGACTCCGTGCAGCAATAGGCGGCATCACTTGTCCGGTACCCACAGCACCGAAAACGGCCGCAGCATGTGAGCGCGGGTCAAAGGCTGCACCGCGAACGCGCTGCCGCGGTAAGTTATGGCGCACCCAAGCCGTACTGGAAAGCCCGGACATCTATGCCGTGGCCCGGCCCCGCTGAAGCGGGAAAATGGCGGAGAGGGAGGGATTCGAACCCCCGGACGGGATGAACCGTCAGCGGTTTTCAAGACCGCCGCAATAGACCACTCTGCCACCTCTCCGCAGCGTGGAATGGGCGCCATTCTATGCAAACCTGGTCCGCGGCGCCCGCCGCCAAGCCCGTGAATCGTGGAAAAAATCTCCCGCCGGCCGGCCGCTACCCCCTGGCCGGGCGCCTTTGGCTATAATGCGCGCCCCGTGCCGAGATAGCTCAGTCGGTAGAGCAACTGATTCGTAATCAGTAGGTCGGAGGTTCGATTCCTCTTCTCGGCACCAGTTCTTTCCGTCAATTCCGGACCGGTTGGAGGGTCGAATCCTCTCCAGGCTCCAAAAATTGAGCAGAAAGACCCCGGGTACCCCCTTAAAAGCGTACAAAAGGGCTTTTCTGTTGGATGACCAATACGTTAAAATGGTCGTCTTTGGTGGGCGTAGCTCAGTTGGTTAGAGCTCCGGATTGTGATTCCGGAGGTCGTGGGTTCGAGTCCCATCGTCCACCCCAAAGTTAGTTTTGTGCTGGGCTGTTAGCTCAATGGTAGAGCAGCTGACTCTTAATCAGTAGGTTCGGGGTTCGAGTCCCTGACAGCCCACCAA
>CAYWPB010000417.1:0-3584 GCA_964458725.1 uncultured Nevskia sp.
GAGCAGCTCGTTGTTCGGCGCCACCACGATGACCGGCATTTCCTCGTCGATCAGAGCCAGGGGACCGTGCTTGAGCTCGCCGGCGGCGTAGCCCTCGGCGTGGATGTAGGAGATTTCCTTGAGCTTGAGCGCGCCTTCCAGGGCGATGGGGAACATGGGGCCGCGGCCGAGGAACAGGGTGTGGTGCTTCTCCACGAACTGCTCGGCCAGATCGAGAATGGCGCCGTCCATCTGCAGCGCGCGCTCGACGGTGCCGGCCACGCCCAGGGCCTGGCGCACCACCTCGGCTTCCTTCTCCGCGCTCAGGCCCTTGTAGCGGCCGAGCATGGCGGCGACCAGCAGCACGGCCAATAGCTGCGTGGTGAAGGCCTTGGTGCTGGCCACGCCGATCTCGGGGCCGGCCTGGGTGAGCATCGTGAGGTTTGATTCCCGCACCATGCTGCTCTGGGCGGAGTTGCAGATGGTGAGCAGGGCCAGGTAGCCGGCGGTGCGGGCGTAGCGCAGCGCTGCCAGGGTGTCGGCGGTCTCGCCGGACTGCGACAGGGTGACGAACAGAGTGTCGGCCGGCACGGTGACGGTGCGGTAACGGTACTCGCTGGCCAGCTCGACGCTGCACGGCACGCCGGCCAGCTCCTCGATCCAGTACTTGGCGACGAGGCCGGCGTGGTAGCTGGTGCCGCAGGCGACAATGTGGACGTTGCGGGTATTGCTCAGCAGCTCGGCCGCCTTGGGGCCGAGCGATTCGGGCAGCACGCGGTGGCCGGAAATGCGGCCGCGCAGGGTGTTGGCCAGGGCCTCGGGCTGCTCGAAGATTTCCTTGAGCATGAAGTGGCGGTACTGGCCCTTCTCCGCCGCCTCGGGGCGCAGGGCGATGTCGTGGATCTTGCGCTCGCGCTTGTGGCCGTCGGCGCCGAAGATGTGCACGGCGTCGCGGGTGATCTCGGCGATGTCGCCCTCTTCCATGTAGATGAAGCGCTGCGTCACCGGCAGCAGCGCGGCGACGTCGCTGGCGACGAAGTTCTCGCCGAAGCCCAGGCCGATCACCAGCGGGCTGGCGATGCGGGCGACGACGAAGCGGTCCGGGTGCTGCGCGTCGAACACGACGATGGCGTAAGCGCCGGTGAAGCGGCGCACCGCCTCGCGCACCGCCTCGGCCAGGCCGACGCCGTGCTTGAGGTTGTCGTGCACCAGGTGGGCGATGACCTCGGTATCCGTCTCGGACTCGAAGACGTAGCCCTTGGCCGCCAGCTCGGCCTTGAGCGGCTCGTAGTTCTCGATGATGCCGTTGTGGATCACCGCGACGCGGCCGCCGGAGACGTGCGGATGGGCATTGGCCTCGGTCACGCCGCCGTGGGTGGCCCAGCGGGTGTGGGCGATGCCGAGCTGACCGCTGAGCGGGGCGGCGGCGAGCTTCTCGTCGAGCTGGGCCACCTTGCCGACGGCGCGGCGCAGGCCGATGCGGTCGCGGTCCAGCACGGCCACGCCGGCGGAGTCATAGCCGCGGTATTCGAGCCGCCGCAGGCCTTCCACCAGGATGGGAGTGATGTTGCGCTGGGCGACGGCGCCGACGATTCCGCACATGGGACTGATAATCCGAGTAGGGCGGCCGGCTGCGGCCGCGGGCTTTGTATTTTAGGGGATTCCGGGGGGTGGGCTGGGGGGTGGGTCACGGTTTGGGCTGCTGGGGGAGGCGCGGGTTGGGGGCTTTACCCGCTTTACCCCTCCCCGCGCCTGCGGCGCGGCCCTCCCGCAGGGGGAGGGCGAGCGGCGCTGCGCGCCGCCGGGGTGAGTGCGGCACGCGCCTCCTAGCTTCGGCGTCCCGTAGGGACGCTCCCCTCCCCCTGAGGGAGGGGCCGCGCCGACAGGCGCGGGGGGAGGGGATTTATACCGCGGGTGAGGAAGCGCCTACTTCTTCTTCACCGGCCGCTTCCACCCGGCCAGGGTTTTCTGGTCGCGGGCGCGGCAGATGGTGAGGGCGTCTTCCGGGGCGTCCTTGGCTATGGTGCTGCCGGCGGCGATGAAGGCGCCCCGGCCGACGATGACCGGGGCCACCAGCTGGGTGTCGGTGCCGATGAAGGCGTCGTCGCCGATGATGGTGGCGTGCTTGTTGGCGCCGTCGTAGTTGCAGGTGATGACGCCGGCGCCGATGTTGGCGCGCGCGCCGACGGTGGCGTCGCCGATGTAGGCGAGGTGGTTGGCCTTGGTGCCATCGCCGAGCAGGCTCTTCTTGATCTCGACGAAGTTGCCGACGTGGACGTGGTCCGCCAGCTGCGTGCCGGGGCGCAGGCGGGCGTAGGGGCCGATGCGGCAATCCTGGCCCACCTCGGCCTCGTCCAGCACGCTGTGCGACTCGACGCGGGTGCCGCTGCCGATCTTGACGTTGCGCAGCAGGGTGTAGGGGCCGATGTGGACGTTGTCGCCCAGCTCGACGATGCCCTCGAACACGCAGCCGACGTCGACGAACACGTCGCGGCCGAAGTCGAGGCTGCCGCGCAGGTCGAAGCGCGACGGATCGGCCAGATGCAGACCGTCGCGCATCACGCGCTCGGCCTTGAGCCGCTGGAAGCGGCGCTCGGCCTGGGCCAGCTGCAGGCGGTCGTTGACGCCCTCGGTCTCGTCGGGGTTGGCGGCGAGCACGCCCTGCACTTCCACGCCGTCCTTCGCCGCCAGGCCCGCGACGTCGGTGAGGTAGTACTCGCCCTTGGCGTTGTCGTTCTTCACCTTGGACAGCCAGCGCTTCATGCGCCGCGCCTGCGCCGCGACGAAGCCGGTGTTGACCTCGGTGATGGCGCGCTGCTTCGCGCTCGCGTCCTTCTCCTCGATGATGCCGGTGATGCGCTCCTTGCCGTCGCGCAGGATGCGGCCATAGCCGAAGGGGTTGGCCAGCTCGGCGGTGAGCAGGGCCATGCCGTCCTTGGCCGCCGCCACCAGCTCCTTCAGGGTCTCGGCCGCGATCAGCGGCACGTCGCCATACAGCACCAGCACCAGGGCGCCGTCCGGCACGTGGGGGATGGCCTGCTGCACGGCGTGGGCGGTGCCGAGCTGCTGCTCCTGCACCACGGTGTTGACCTCGGCGTGGCCGCTACCCTTGAGCCACTCGCGCACCTGCTCGGCGCCGTGGCCGAGCACCAGGTGGATGTCGGCGACGCCGGCGGCGCGCGCGGCGTCGAGCACATGGCCGAGCATGGGCTTGCCACCGACCGGATGCAGCACCTTGGGCAGCGCGGATTTCATGCGCGTGCCCTGGCCGGCGGCGAGGATGACGGCGTGGACTTTCATGTCCGGGTTCCTGAGAGGCTTATGCGAAGCGCTAATGATAGAGGGGGCGGCGGGGGGGTGCCCAGCCTGTCGGCGGGGGCTGACAGCGGGGGGGTTGCTTGGGGGCGACAACTTGCCGGTCTCGGCGGCCCGACAGGGCCGCTTCCCCTCCCCTTGCGGGAGGGGCGCGCCGGCAGGCGCTGGGGAGGGGTGCGCGCTTGGCTCAAGAAACTGCTGGAAATTGCGTTGCGAACGACTACCCTCCCCGCGCCTGCGGCGCGGCCCTCCCGCAAGGGGAGGGCGAGCGGCCCTGCGGGCCGCCGGGG
>CAYWPB010000418.1:0-376 GCA_964458725.1 uncultured Nevskia sp.
TCCTCGCCCCCGGCCCGCCGTGGCCTGGCAGCTCGACCCCCTCCCGGCCGGTGTAGGGGTGGGGGGCCGGGAAGTACAGCACCAGGCCCTGGTCGATCGGTTCGCCGGCTGCGTCTTTGAAATGACGCAGGCTGGCGTATCGGGGAGCCGGCACCGAGCCGGTCAGTCTTTCGCAGATCGCCCGCGCCTGCGGACCCGACAGGCGCAGCATACCCACCGCGCCGCGGCCCGGCGGGGTGGCGATGGCGGCGATGGTGTCGGTGGGGGCGTCCATGGGCGGAGTTTAGCCCGCACCGAAGGTAAGGAGCTCGGCGCAGGTGCCTCGATACACCCGCTGCGCGGGCACTCGGCACGAACGGATTGTTTGCAACCCCAA
>CAYWPB010000418.1:386-3583 GCA_964458725.1 uncultured Nevskia sp.
TACATGAGCTTGCGGTAAAGTCAGGCCTATTTGCGCCCGAGACCTTCCTTCTCCAGCTTGCGCGTGATCAGCCATTGCTGGCCGATGTTGATCAGGTTGCTGACCAGCCAGTACAGCACCAGGCCCACCGGGAAGAACAGGAACAGGCCAGTGAGGAAGATCGGCATGATGTTCATGATCTTCTGCTGCGCCGGGTCCATGGTGGCGGACTGGCCGGACAGGCGCTGCTGCACCCACATGCTGATGCCGTACAGCACCGGCAGGATGTAGAAGGGATCGGGGCCGGACAGGTCCTGCATCCACAGCACGAACGGCGCCTGGCGCAGCTCCACGCTCTGCGCCAGCACCCAGTACAGCGCGAAGAACACCGGCATCTGCACCAGCAGCGGCCAGCAGCCGGCCAGCGGGTTGAAGCCTTCCTTCTTGTACAGGTCCATCATCGCCTTGTTCAGGCGCTCGCGGTCCTCGCCGTAGCGTTCGCGCAGCTCGGCGATGCGCGGACCGAACTTCTTCATCTTCGCGGTGGAGCGGTACTGCGCCTCGGACAGTTTGAAGAACAGCGCCTTCACCGTCAGGGTCAGCAGGATGATCGACCAGCCCCAGTTGCCGGTGAGCTTGTGGTACTGGGTCAGCACCCAGAACAGCGGCTTGGCCACCGGGCTCAGGATGCCGTAATCCTCGACCAGGTCGAAGCGCGGGCCCACCGCTTCCAGTGCCTTGCCCTGCAGCACCGGGCCGATATAGAGCTTGCTGTCGAAAGCGTGCTCGGCGCCGTCGGCCACCGCCTGCAGGCCGCCCAGGGCCTGCACCTGGTACAGGCCGTTGTAGCTGCCGCTGGTGTTCTTCTTCGCGCTGAGCGTGATGCCCTGGTCCTGCGGCGGCACGATCGCGGCGACGAAATAGTGCTGCAGCATCACCGCCCAGCCGCCCTTCTGCTTGGCCTCGATCGCCTTCTCCGGCTTGTCGAGATCCTTGAACGCGGTCTTGTGGTAGGCGTAGCTGTCGCTGCCTTCCTTCTGCTGGTAGACGCCCACGCCGAAGAAGCTGCCGGCGGTGCGCATGAAGCCCGGACCCTTGTCGGGCGGCGGCGGGCTGCGCAGGTAGCGCTCGTAGGCCGAGGCCTGCAGTTCGTGGCCGGTCTTGTTGACCAGGGTCTGGGTGAGGCCGATTTCGTAGCTGTCGCGCTTGAAGTGGAACACCTTGCGCACGGTGTAGCCGGAGGCATCGACGTACTCCATCGGCACGTCGAGGCTGTCGGTGCCGTCGGCCAGCTTGTAGTCGGACTGCGGCGAGGTGAAGTTGGTCTGCGTCGAGCTCAGCGGCTGCTCCGAGCCGGCAATGCCGCTGATCAGGGTGAACTGCTGGCCGTCGCGGTCGTCGAGCAGGGCCAGGGTCTGGTCCGGGTGCTTCTTGTCGACAGCGTACCCGCTCAGCTCGAGCCGGCGCAGCTCGCCGCCGGCCAGGGCGATGTCGGCGACCAGGCGATCGGTCTGTACCCGCAGGTGCTGCTGCGTCACCGCGATGCCGCTGGAGACATCGGTGGCGCCGCCGGCCGCGGCCTTCGCGTCCGGGCTGGTACCGGTGCTGGCGCCGCTGGCGGCGGCCACCGGCTGCGGCGGCTTGGCGTAGTCGCTCTGCCAGGCGTTATAGAGGAGGAACAGGACCAGGCCGAGCAGCGCGACCAGGATCATGCGGCGGTTTTCCATCGGGGCGTTCTACCTGGAAGTCGTGAGTACGGATTGGGTGGGATCAGCCTGGGCGGATCAGCGATCCGGAACCGGGTCGTGCCCGCCCGGGTTGAGCGGATGGCAGCGGGCGATGCGGCGCAAGGCTAACCAACCGCCCTTGACGGGGCCATGACGCTCGATCGCCTCGAGCGCGTATTGCGAGCAGCTGGGATGAAAACGGCAGCGCGGCCCGAGCAGCGGACTGATCAGGCGCTGGTAGGCGCGGATGAAGCTGATGAGGAGCCACCGCATCGATCGATCACCTTGAGCCAGATTTCCGCGAGCAGGGCGCGCAGCCGCTGGTTGTCCGTGTCGGCCAGGCCGGCCATGCCGTAGAACACCAGGTCCACCGCCGGCAGGCGCCGCTGATTGTGCCGGAAGTGCTCGCGGATGAGGCGCTTGATGCGGTTGCGGTCCACGGCCCGGGGAGCCGCTTTGCGGGCGATCGCCATGCCCAGTCTGGGATGGCCGAGGCCGTTGTCCGGCCGGCACACCGCAGCCAGCGGCGCCCGCGTGATCCTGAAACCCTTGGCGAAAGCCTGCTTGAACTCGGCGGGTTGGCGGATGCGGGCGGCCCGCTGCAGGGGCGCGCCTTCAAGCATCGCCGTGGCCTCGAAACGTGGCGGCCCGCCGGTTCCCGGGCAGCTTACGGGATGAGGCGGGCGCGGCCCTTGGCGCGGCGGCGGGACAGCACCAGACGGCCGCCCTTGGTGGCCATGCGGGCGCGGAAACCGTGGGTGCGCTTGCGCCGCAGGGCGTGCGGCTGGAACGTGCGTTTCATGACTCAAGTGCTCGGGCGGGACAAAAGAGCGTCATTTTATAGGCTTATCCACGCACTGAGCAAGATCGGCGTCATCAGGGACCGATCCGCGGCCCGGTAAAGGGTGCTTTTCACCTCATTCTACACCTGTGGATAAGTCCTCGCCGACGGGCTAGACTCTCCCTCCAAAAAAGAATGCGGATGGACGGGCGGGGCATGCTGAGAGAAGACCTCTGGGACAAGTGCGTGGAGCGCCTCGAGGCGGAGCTCCCGGCGAAGGAAATCGGTACCTGGATCCGTCCGCTGCGCGCGGTGGTTTCGGCCGACCAGGTGACCTTGCTGGCGCCGAACCGCATCGTCATGGAACGCGTGCGCAGCGACTTCCTGCCGAAGATCCAGCGCGCCATCTCCAGCCTCGCCTCCTATGATCTGCACGTGACCGTCGCGGTCGGCAGCGGCGCCGAAACGCGCGCCGCCGCTCCGGCAAGCGGCGCCACCGCGGCCGAGCCTGGCGAGGACCTCGCGCCGATGGTGAAAGGCCGGCTCGATCCGCGCTACACGCTCAAGACCTTCATCGAGGGCAAGTCCAACTCGCAGGCGCGCGCCGCCGGCGAGCACGTCGCCAAGAGCCCGGGCAACGTCTACAACCCGCCGCTGATCTACGGCGACCCGGGCCCGGGCCAGACCCCCCTGATGCACGGCCTCGGCAA
>CAYWPB010000419.1:0-3544 GCA_964458725.1 uncultured Nevskia sp.
CTGCGCCGGCTATGAGGAGTTCACCCGCCAGCAGGGACACCAGATCGACCCGGACGACGCCCTGGCGGCGGTGCAGCGCCAGATGCGCGTGGCCCAGACCCGCGAGATCGAGCGCCTCGAAGGCGGCCTGTCGATGCTCGCCACCATCGGCTCCACCAGCCCCTACGTCGGCCTGTTCGGCACGGTGTGGGGCATCATGAACGCCTTCATCGCCATCGGTAACGTCAAGCAGGCGACCTTGGCCTCGGTCGCCCCCGGCATCGCCGAGGCCCTGATCGCCACCGCCGTCGGCCTGTTCGCCGCCATCCCGGCGGTGATCGCCTACAACTTCTTCACCTCGCGGGTGGACCGCATCGAAACCCGCTTCAGCACCTTCGCCGAGGAGATGACCGGCATCATCGAGCGCGGCCTGCGCGGCGCCACCGGTTCGAGGGCGCAGTAATGCCCGCCGTGCACGCGGCCGGCGGCAGGAAGAAGCGCCGGCTCAACGCCGAAATCAACGTCGTACCGTACATCGACGTGATGCTGGTGCTGCTGGTGATCTTCATGGTGACGGCGCCGTTGCTGACGCAGGGCATCGACGTCGAGCTGCCCCAGGCCAGCTCGAACCCCTTGCAGAGCGACGACAAGCCGGTGACCCTGAGCGTGGACGCCAGCGGTCGCTACTACCTGGACGTGGGCGGGCAGGGTGCGGACAAGCCGGTTTCCGACGACCAGTTGACCCAGCTGGTGCAGGCCTTGATGGGGCAGAAGCCGGATCGCATGATCCTGGTGCGCGCCGACTCACACGTGTCTTACGACAAGGTGGTCAAAGGCATGGCGCTGTTGCAGGGTGCCGGGGCCAGCAAGATCGGCTTCGTCACCGATGCGGCTCCGGCGGGCAAGAACAATCACTGATGACCCTGCAGTCTCGCCATCTCGGGCTGGCCGTCGCGCTGCATGCCATCCTGTTCTTCTTCATCCTGGTCGGCGTGCAATGCTCGCAGAAGGTCGAGACGCCGCCGGTGGTGCAGGGCGTGCTGATCAACCCGAACGACCTCAAGGCGCTGAAGCCGCCGACGCCGCCGACGCCGACGCCGCCCAAGCCCGAAGAAGTGGACCAGGGGCCGCAGCAGATCGTCAACAATACCGATGTGGTCGCCGACCAGGCCAAGCAGAAGCAGGAGCAGGCGGCCGCCGAGCAGAAGAAAATCGAGGAACAGAAGGCCGAAGAGCAGCACCAGAAGGAGGCGCAGGCCAAGGCGGAGGAACTTAAGCGCCAGCAGGAGGCTCAAAAGCAGGCCGCCGAGCAGGCCGCCGCGCAGAAAAAGCAGCAGGACGAGGAGGCCAAGCGCAAGACCGAGGCCGCCGATGCGCAGCGCAAGAAGGAACTGCAAGACCAGCTGAAAAAGGAGGCCGAGCAGCAGCAACAGCAGGCGCAGGCCGCCGCCATCGCCAGACAGAGGAAGGCCGAGGAAGCGCAGCGCGAAGCCGACCGCCGCAAGCGCGCCGAGGAATTGCAGAAGTCGCTGGGCGTCGAATCGGCGCAGCTGACAGCCGCGGTGCAGAACGAGTGGATTCTTCAGCTGGCTGCGGCGATCACCCAGGCCTGGGCCTGGCCGCCGGGCACCGACCCCAGGACCAAAGCCTGGCTGAAGATCCGGCTCTCGGCCACCGGCCAGGTGTTGAGCGCCGATATCTCCACTTCCAGCGGCGTGCCGCTGTTCGACCAGACACTCAAGCAGGCTGCCTACAAGGCGAGCCCGCTGCCGCTGCCGCGCGACCCCAGCGCCTTCGACCCGAACCTGACCATTTGTTTCTCGCCCAACCAGCAAAGCTGCAACCAATAGCCATGAACCTGAAAACGACCTTGATTGTCCTGCTCGGGCTGCTGCTGGCGCCGACCGCTTTCGCCGACATCGTGTTCAGCGTCAGCAGCGACAAGAGCCGGGCGCAGCCGATCGCCATCGTGCCGTTCGTGCAGAGCGACACCTCCGGTGTCGACATCGCCCAGATCATCGACGACGACCTCAAGCGCAGCGGCATGTTCATTACCCTGCCGCGCGCCAACATGCTGGAGAAGCCGGCTGACATCTCCCAGGTCAACACGCACAACTGGCAGGTGCAGAACATGAACTACGTGGTGCTCGGCAAGGTGGTACCGGGCGCCGCGCCGGGCAGCATCAGTGTCAGCTTCACCCTGATCGACGTGCTGCACGACACGCCGGTAGGCGTGCTCAACGGCAGCGACATCATCGGCAAGGACAAGAACCACTGGCGCTCCGCCGCCCACCAGGCGGCCGACATGATCTTCGAGAAGCTCACCGGCATCCGCGGCGTGTTCAACACCCAGGTCGCCTACGTCGACACCACTGGCGGCCCGAGCAACCGCAAGTTCCAGCTCTACATCGCCGACTCCGACGGCGAGAACCGCCGCACCATCGCCGTGTCGCGCGAGCCGCTGATGTCGCCGGCCTGGTCGCCGGACGGCAAGAAGCTGGCGTTCGTCGGCTACGACCGCGGCTATTCGGCGATCTACATCCAGACCTGGGAGACCGGCGAGCTGAAGAAGTTCATCGGCGAGCGCGGCATCAACGGCGCTCCGGCCTGGTCGCCGGATGGGCGCAAGCTCGCGGTGACCTTGTCGTTCGAGCACAACCCGGACATCTATGTCATCGACGTCGCCAGCGGCAGCCGCAACCGCCTGACCACCGATCCGGGCATCGATACCGAGGCGGCCTGGTCGCCGGACGGCAATACCATCGTGTTCGCCTCCGACCGCGGCGGGCAGCCGCAGCTCTACACCATGCCCTCCACCGGCGGTCCGCAAACCCGCCTCACCTTCCAGGGCAGCCGCAACGAGGACCCCCAGTTCTCGCCGGACGGCAAATGGCTGGCGCTGGTCAATAGCGACGGCTCGGGCTACCATATTGGGCTGATGGATTGGCAGACCAAGGCGGTGAAGATCATCAGCGACGGCTTCATGGACGAGCATCCACGCTTCGCTCCGAACAGCCAGGTCGTGATTTACACCACCCAGGGTTCCGGCGGCGAAGTGCTGAGGACCGCGACCGTGGACGGCCGCGTGCACCAGACCTTGAGCCAGCCCGGAACCAACGTGCGCGAGCCTGCCTGGTCGCCCTGGCCGCCGAGCAATTAATGAAGATGTAGGTGTTCAAGCTGTAAAATCAATCCAAAGTACAGTGCCCCCGTTCCCCTAAGGAGTCCTCCCATGCTGAACAAGAACAACATCCTCGCCTGCGCCGCCATCGCGGTCGCGGCGGCCCTGGCCGGCTGCTCCGGCGGCGAATCCACCAAGGCCGATGCCAACAAGCCGGTCGACAACGGCGGCGGCATCGCCACCAACGTCGGCAGCGGCAACCAGTACACCGGCAAGGTGGACAATGGCACCGACCTGAGCGCCCACTCGGTCTACTTCGATTTCGACAAGAGCGAGATCAAGGCCGACAGCCTGCCGGTGATCGCAAACTGGGCCAAGTGGCTGAGCAGCAACCCGACCGCCAAGGTCCGCCTGGAAGGCAACACCGACGAGCGCGGCACCCGC
>CAYWPB010000420.1:0-3541 GCA_964458725.1 uncultured Nevskia sp.
AAGGACTCCAGCCCGAGGTCGACGAGAGGGATTCCCTGGATCCCGGCCTGGGCGGGGATGACATTTGACCTCAGTCCGCCGCCGCCGGCGTCACCCGCCACACCGTGTTGCCGACGTCGTCCGCCAGCAGCACGGCCCCATCGCGGGCCACGACCACGCCGACCGGGCGGCCGCGCGCGTTGCCTTCGGCGTCGAGGAAGCTGGTGAGCACGTCCTCCGGCGCGCCGCTGGGCTTGCCGTCGGCGAAGGGCACGAACACCAGCTTGTAGCCGCTGGCCGGCTTGCGGTTCCAGGAACCGTGCTGGCCGATGAAAGCGCCGCCGGCGTAGTGCGGCGGCAGCAGCTTGCCGTCATAGAAGGCCAGGCCCAGCGAGGCAGTGTGCGGGCCGAGCGCGTAGTCCGGCACGATGGCCTTGGCGACGAGGTCCGGGCGCTGCGGCTGGACCCGCGTGTCGAGGTGCTGGCCGTAATAGCTGTAGGGCCAGCCGTAGAAGCCGCCATCCCGCACCGAGGTCATGTAGTCGGGCACCAGGTCGCTGCCGATCTCGTCGCGCTCGTTCACCGCGGTCCACAGCGCGCCGCTGCGCGGCTCCCAGGCCAGGCCGTTGGGATTGCGCAGACCCGAGGCGTAGACGCGGAACTTGCCGCTGGCGCGATCCACCTCGAGGATCGCGGCGCGGTTCTCCTCCACTTCCATGCCGTTCTCGGCGGCGTTGCTGTTGGAGCCGACCGTGACATAGAGCTTGCTGCCGTCGGGGCTGGCCAGCAGGTTCTTGGTCCAGTGGTGGTTGCGCGTGCCGGCCGGCAGGTCGAGCAGCTTGCTGCCGGGCGCAGTGATCTGCGTATCGCCTTCGTGGTAGGGGAAGGCCAGCACCGCGTCGGTGTCGGCCACGTACAGGGTGTCGCCGACCAGGGCCATGCCGAACGGCGAGTGCAGGTCCTTGAGAAACACGCTGCGCTGCGTCGCCACGCCCTTGCCGTCGGTGTCGCGCAGCAGGGTGATGCGATTGGCGCTGGGCACGCCGGCGCCGGCCCGCTTCATCACCTGCTTAGCCACCCAGCCCTTGAGCCCGGCATAGTCCTCCGGCTTGGGCGGCTCATTGGTCTCGGCGACCAGCACGTCGCCGTTGGGCAGCACGTAGAGCCAGCGTGGATGATCGAGGGCGGAAGCGTAGGGGGCCACCGCCAGCCCCGGCGCGGCGCTCGGCTTGGCCCCGCTCCAGCCGACCACGCGCGCCACGTTGACGGTCGGCAGCAGGGTCGCGTGCGGCGGCGGCAGCACCGGGTTGGCGCCGCTGCCGGCGGCCACGGTCTCTTTCGCACTCTCGCCGCATGCGCCCAGACCGTAGAGGATCACCGGCGCGAGCAGGAAGGTCAGCAGGGTGTCGCGGAACATGGGGCGCATGGATCGGATCCTGATTGTGGTCGGGCGCAACGATGCGGCAAGCGCGGCGGCCTGACAAGACGGTTCATCCCAAGGGAATAAAGCCATTGTCATAAAGTCGTTCCGTTCCGCGCGGGTCAGGCGCAGAATCGCAATAACGAGTTCCGGAAACCCAATTCGATGAAGATCAAGACCGCGCTGCCGGCCTGCGTGCTGGCGCTGGCCGGGGTGCAGGCAATGGCCGACACGGCGCCGCCTGCCGACTGGAGCAAGGACCTCCTGGCCTGGCGCGCCGAGCGGGCGCAGAAGCTGTCGGCTCCCGAGGGTTGGCTGTCGCTGACCGGCCTGGAGCCGATTGCCGAAGGGCGCAACTCCTTCGGCGGCGCCGAAGACAATCCCGTACGCCTGAAGGGCCAGGTGCCGGCCCACCTCGGCGTGCTGGAGCGCAAGGGCAAGGTGGTTACCTTGCTGCCGCCGCCTGGCGGCTTCCCGCCGGAGCTGAAGGTGGACGGCCAGCCGGCGCACGAGCAGGTGCTGCACGCCGACGACGAGCCGCAGCCGACCCGCCTCACCGTCGGCAGCCTGGTGTTCTTCGTCATCCATCGTGGCGACACCCGCGACGATCGCTACATCCTGCGCATCAAGGACGCGCTTGCCGCCACGCGGGTGCAGTTCAAGCAGCTCAACTGGTATGCGCCCGACCCGACCTACCGCGTGCGGGCGAAGTGGACGCCTTATGTCCCGCAGAAAACCATCGCCATCGCCAGCATCATCGGCACCGAGGATAAGGCGCCGGTGCCGGGCGTAGCCGAGTTCGAGCTCGACGGCAAGAGTTACAAACTCGAGCCGATCATCGAGGAGCCGGGCGACACCGAGCTGTTCTTCATCCTGCGCGACGCGACCAGCCCGAAGACCAGCTACGGCGCCGGCCGCTTCCTTTACACCGCCTTCCCCGACCACGGCCTCGACCAGCCCGGCGAGCTGTGGCTGGACTTCAACCGCATCCAGAACCCGCCCTGCGCCTATACGCCCTACGCCACCTGCCCGCTGCCGCCGCGGCAGAACTGGCTCAGCGTGGCGCTGCCGGCCGGCGAGAAGAAGTACCACGATTGAGTTCCCCTCTCCCGCGAGCGGGAGAGGGGTCAGGGGAGAGGGGCCGTGCAGGTTTCGGAGAGCGACGCACCCTTCCGCGACAGGCGGGATGGCTCCCGCACTACGGTGCCTTCGACAGCCAGGTTTCGAGCTCGCTCCATTGGAGTTCGCAATATTCCTCCTGCTCGGGCCACCGGTCGGGCGGCACGGTCAGGTCATATGGACTGCCGGCATCCAGCAGGTTTCCAGAAACCGACTGGTCGATAACAAAACGGCTGTTTGGAGCGCGGAGGAGCAGCAGTCCGCTTCGCGCCTCAAAGGTGCTATCCAACGGTTCCCGATTCTGAACCCCAAGGTCCTGGCTTTCCTGGTCGTAACGCGTGAATACCCTGTTGTCGTCGGTAAGGAACAGGTAGATCAGTCCGCCGTGCTCCGGTTCCTGGAAGCGCTTTACGGCGACGAAGCGGTAGCATTCCTCGATCACACAGCCGTTGACCAAGTCGGAGCGCAGAGAGGCTCGCATGTCCGGCCACGCGCGCAGCCGGCGTGCGCTCGAAATCCCCGCCAAGATCACGCAGGCCAGGGCTACGCCGCAACCGACCTGGGGTGATAGTGCGCTATGCCAGCCGAAATCGGCTTGGAAGCTCTTATTCGCCAGCCAGGCCGCAAGTCCCCAGAGCAGGACCGCGATTAGCGTGCACCCCGACCACATCACCAGAAAATCAACCGCGACGCTGCACCAACGCCTCACACGACCAGGCGCATCGGCGAGGCAACGTTCGACAAAGGCTCGCTCGGCTGGGGAAAATGGACGCTGAGTGGATTCCATGCGAATCCGCCAAGGCGGTGAGGTGGAAATCCAGTATCGTTGTTCAACCCGTCCGTGTCATGCGGCGGACTCCTGGTGTCCTGAAGGGCTGTTAATCCCAAGCAAGAACAGCAAAGGCATCGCTTGAGCCAAACGTCCCAGCTCCCCCGCGTCCTCACCGCCTCGCACGCGACCGCCATCGTCGTCGGCACCATCATCGGCAGCGGCATCTTCCTGGTGCCGCGCGAGATGATGCA
>CAYWPB010000421.1:0-3533 GCA_964458725.1 uncultured Nevskia sp.
GAAGCGCCGGCGCAGGCTCTCGCGGCTGGCCGCCGCGTGCGGCATGGAATTGATCAGAGGCTCCCTAGGCCTTCGGGTGCTGCAGCAGGTAGCCGAAGCCGCGCACGGTGCGCAGCTCCACCTCGGTGCCCTCCAGCTTCTTGCGCAGCCGGTGCACGTACAGTTCGATGGCGCCGTCGGTCAGCGCCTCGTCCCAGTCGCACAGGTGTTCCTGCAGCTGCGCCTTGCTGACCACGCGGCCGCGCCGCAGCAGCAGCAGCTCCAGCACGCCCAGCTCGCGCGGCGACAGCTCCAGCGCGACGTCGCCGGCGTAGGCTCGGCGCTCGGCTAGGTCGAAGCGCAGGCCGCCGCACCCGATGTCGCCGCCGGTGCGGGCGATGGCGCGGCGCGCCACCGCGCGGATGCGCGCCTGCAACTCCACCAGCTCGAACGGCTTGACCATGTAGTCGTCGGCGCCGAGGTCGAGCATGCGCACCCGGTCGTTCATCTCGTCGCGCGCCGTCAGCACCAGTACCGGCGTGTGGTTGTCCTGCGCCCGCATGCTGCGCAGCAGGGCGCCGCCGTCGCGGTCGGGCAGGCCCAGGTCGAGGATCACCATGGCGTAGTCCACGGCGCGCAAGGCCTGCTCGGCGTCGCGCGCCGTGCCGTACACGTCGACCACGTCGCCGGCGCGGCGCAGGGCGCGCCCCAGGCTTTCCGCGATCTGCACATCGTCTTCAATCAATAACAGGCGCATAAGAACTCCAGCTTGCAGCGGCAAGCTTACAACCAGCCAGCTCGCCGGTGCGTAAGGTGTGGGAAAGCTGCCCGGCTTAGCCTGCCCGACTCGTCCCGGCTGCCGCCATGCGGCCATCCCGATCCGCCATGAACCCCGCGCTCGCCACCTCCGTCGCCGGCCTGCTGGTCCTGGCCCTGGCTTGCGCCGCGCAGGGGGCTGCGGCGGATGCCGCTACGGCCTCGACCCTGGCGGCGCTTGAGACGCAGCTCGAACAGGACAATCCGCAGCTGCGCCAGGCGCGCCAGGCCTGGCTGGTCGCCCGCCTGGCGGTGCCGCAGGCGGGGGCGCTGCCGGCGCCGCAGATCAGCCTGGTGGAACAGGCCAATACCGGCGGCCCCTTCGACTTCCGCCGCGAGTCGGGCTTCTACGCTTATCCCAGCCTGACCCAGCCTTTCCTCTGGTTCGGCAAGCGCGACCTTGCCGCCGCTGTGGCCGGCGCCCAGGCCGATGTCGCCCGCCGCCAGTACGATACCCTGCTGCTGCAGCTGCGCGCCGAGCTGCGCCTCGGCTGCTACCAGCTGCAGGCCCTGCAGGAGCAGCGCCGCTTCATGGACGAGGACCTGCAGCGCCTGGAGCAGATCCGCGAGGTCAGCCGGGTCCGCTACGCCAACAACGCGGCGGCCTATGTCGACTACCTCAACGCCCAGGTCTCGGCCGGCAGCCTGCAGAACGACCGGTACGCCCTGGACAAGCAGATCGAATCGGCGCGGGAGCAGCTCAACACCCTGCTCGGCCGACCCTCGCAGGCGCCGCTGCAGCTCGCCGCCGCGACGGGAGACGAAGGCCCGCCGCTTCCGGCCGCGCCGCTGCAGCAGCTGGTCGACCTGGCCCAGCACAGCAATCCGGCCATCGCCGGCAGCCAGGCCCAGGTCCAGGCAGCGGATCGCGGCGTGGCCCTGGCGCGCAAGGGCTTCTGGCCCGACTTCGCGCTCAGCGCCGGGGCCTATACCGACCCGCGCCTGGTCGAGCCGCGCACCACCCGCATGTACTCGGTCGGCATCAGCATCGACCTGCCGACCTGGGGCTTCCGCAAGGAGCAGGCCGCGCTGGACCAGGCCCGGGCGCAGCTCGACGAAGCCCGTGCCGGCGAGGAATCCAGCCGGCAGCAGGTGGAGCTGGCCGTGGCCAATGCCTACCACGCGCTGGAAACGGCCCTGAAGCAGGTCGAATTCACTCGCGGGCGCCTGCTGCCGCAGGCGCAGATGGCTTATCGCCTGGCCCTGACCGGCTACTCCAGCGGCGGCGGCACCACCTTCTCCGACTTGTTGCAAGCGCAAACCGGCCTGCGCGATGCCGAACTGGCCCTGGTGCAGGCGCGCAGCGGTGCCCTGCAGGCCTACGCCGCGCTCGCCGCCGCCATCGGCACCGACCCGCAATAGACGTCCGCATGAAACCCTGGATCGCCATCGTCGTTTTGCTCCCCGCCGCGCTTGCGCTCGGCTACGTCGCCGGCCGCGGGCACGCGCCCGCCGCAGCACAGCCGGCGCCGGCTTCCGCACCGGCACCAACCCCCGCCGCGGATGCGGACGCGGTGCAGGCGGAGCACGGCTTCAACCCCGACTTCGTCAAGACCGCGCTGCCGCAGCAGCGTAGCGTCGACGACGGCATCGCCGTCACCGGCAAGCTGGCGCTGGACAAGCAGAAGCTGCGCATCGCCGCCGCGCGCGTGGCCGGACGCCTCGGCCGCATCTTCGTGTTCGAGGGCCAGTCGGTTCAGGCCGGCCAGGCGCTCGCCGAAATCTACAGCCCCGACTACATCTCGGCGCAGAACGAATACCTGCTGGCGCGCCGCTTCCGCGAAACGCTGCGCCAGGACGGCGATGCCGCGCTGCGCGACGACGCGGCCGCCACCGAGCAGTCGGCCGCCAACCGGCTGCGCGTGCTCGGCGCTTCCGATGAGGACGTCGCGCGCCTCGGCCGCGGCGGCCAGGTCGAGCAGTACCTGGTGGTGCGCACGCCGATCGGCGGCGTGGTGACGCAGCGCAATGTCGACCCCGGCGGCTATCTCAACATCGGCGACAGCCTGATGACCCTGGCCGACACCGGCACGCTGTGGCTGTACTTCAACGTCTACGACGCCGACTACGCCGCGCTGCGCCTGGGCCAGGAGCTGCGCTTCCAGACCAGCTCGCTGCCGGGCGAGGAACTCAGCGGGCACGTCGCCTTCATCGCCCCCTCGCTGGACCCGGCCAGTCACACCCTGCCGGTGCGCTGCGACATCCCCAATCCCGGCCTGCACCTGCGCCCGGAGATGTTCGTCAGCGGCCGCCTGCTCACCGGCAGCCGCCAGGCCTGGGTGGTGCCGCGTTCGGCCGTGTTCCGGGTCGGCGAGCAGGACTATCTGTTCGTGCAGGACGGCGAGCGCCGTTACCGCCGCCGAGCGGTGCAGGGCCGTGCCCTTGGTACGGCCGAGTATGCGATCGATGCCGGCCTCGACGGCGCGGTGCCGGTGGTCAGCGAGGGCGCGGTGCTGCTCAACCAGCAGATGTCCGGTGACAACTAGTCGCGCGGGGGCGCCGCGATGAGCACCGCCGAGCGCTTCGTCGACGGCATCCTGCGCAACCGCGCCGTGGTGTTCCTCAGCTGTGCTGTGCTGCTGGCGCTGGGAGCCTGGTCGTTCCGCCAGCTGCCGGTCGAAGCCTATCCCGACATCGCCCCGCTCAACGTGCAGGTGATCACGCAATGGGCCGGCCGCAGCACGCTGGAGATCGAGCGCCAGCTCACCGTGCCGGTGGAGACGGCCCTGTCCGGCGCA
>CAYWPB010000422.1:0-3529 GCA_964458725.1 uncultured Nevskia sp.
AGGCCGTCGCCGCCGGCGACATCGCCGACGACGGTGCCGAGGCCGCCGAGGCTGCCGGATTGCGCCGACGCTGCGCCCGCCACTCCCAGCAGGGCGGCAGCCGTCGCGGTGGCCAGCCAGCGCCCCCACGGGCGCGTTGAAGCTCGCGTTCTCTGGCGAGAGTGCGAAGTCATGGAAATGCTCCTGAGCATGATGTCCCTTGTATTGAGAGGACCGGCCGCGCACGCCGCGCCAGCCGCCTCCATCCGTTCCGCGACGCGGGCCCCGGCCCGTGCTCGCGGAGTGAGGACGATAGCGGCAGACGTGCCGCGGCTGGTGCCGGTTTTTAGACCTTTTGCGCCGCCTCAAAGACCGTGGCGTACTAGCCGACGCGCGCGACCCGGATGGTTCTTTGCTCAGTCCCGGACGTTATTGAAAACGCGCGGATCAGCCGCGCCGCAGCACGGCCAGGCCGTAGCGCTTGAACAGCACGGGGGTGAGGAAGCTGTCGAGCCAGGTGCCGCCGAGCAGGCCGCCGAAGATCACCAGCGCCACCGGATGCAGCACTTCCTTGCCCGGCGCGTCGGCGCCGGCGAGCAGCGGCGCCAGCGCGGCGGCGGCAATCAGCGCCGTCATCAACACCGGCGTCAGGCGTTCGGCCGAGCCGCGCAGGATCAGCGCATCGCCCGGCGGCTCGCCGTCGCGCGCCAGCTGCAGGTAGCGGCTGAGCTTGAGGATGCCGTTGCGCGCGGCGATGCCGGCCAGGGCGACGAAGCCGACCAGGCTGGCCACCGACAGCGGGGTGCCGGTCAGCGCCAGCGCGGCGACGCCGCCGATCGTAGCCAGCGGCACCGTGGCGAGTACGATCAGGCTCAACCGCAGCGAGCGATAGCGCGCCAGCAGCAGCGCCAGCATCAACAGCAGCGACAGCGCGGCCAGTTCGGCAATGCGCCGCGACACGGCGGCCTGAGCCTGGACTTCTCCCTCCAGCCGCAGCTCGTAGCCCGGCGGCAGCGGCAGGTCCGCCAGCGCATCCTGCGCGGCGCGCGCCGCCGTGTCGAAGCGGCCGGCGCCCGGATAGGCCGACACGGCGACGCGGCGGCGCAGGTTCTCGCGCAGGATCTGCGCCGGGCCGGCGCGCTGCTCCAGGTCGCCGAGCCAGCGCAGCGGCACCGCGCCGGCCGGTGTGTCGATCGGGATGTCGCCGAGAGTGGCCGGGTCGAGCGCTGCCTGCGGCAGCCGCAGCACCAGGTCGAAGCGCTTCTCGTCTTCGACGATGCGCGACAGCGTGGTGCCGACGGTGAGCTGGTTCAGCGCCTCCTGCACCCGCGGCGGCGAGGCGCCGTACTGCGCGGCCCGGCGCGGATCGACGCGGATCTCCAGCTGCGGCGCCTCCGCCTGCGGCTCGGCCTGCACGTCGGTCAGGCCCGGGATGCCCTGCAGGCGCCGCACCACTTCCTCGGACAGCCGGCGCAGCGTTTCCAGGTCTTCGCCGTAGAGCTTCACCGCCAGCGGCGCCCGCACCCCGGACAACAGGTGATCGAGGCGATGCGAGATCGGCTGGCCGAAGATCAAGGTCGCCGGCAACGCGCTCATCCGCGCGCGGAGATCCGCCACCACCGCGCCGCGCGGTCGCCCGCCCGGGCGCAGCGCGATCTCCAGCTCCGAGTAGTGCAGGCCCTCGGCGTGCTCGTCCTGCTCGGCGCGGCCGGTGCGACGGCCCACGCTCGCTACTTCCGGCACGCCCAGCGCCAGCTTCTCGGCGGCACTGCCGACCTGGTTGGAGACGTCCAGCGATACGCCGGGGCGCAGCAGCAGGTTCACGGTCAGGCTGCGCTCGTTGAACTCCGGCAGGAAAGCGCGCGGCAGCCGCGCCGCGGCCGCCGTCGCGACGGCCAGCAGCAGCACCGCCAGCAGCAGCGGCAGGCGCGGCGCAAGCAGCAGGGCCTGCAACCTGGCCAGGTACCAGCGCTTCAGCGCGGCGAGCCAGCGGCGTTCCAGCGGCAGGCTGGCAGTGCGGGCGAAGGCATAGCTGCCCAGCACCGGCGTCAGGGTCGCCGCCACCAGCAGGCTGGCCAGGATCGCCGTGATGTAGGCGATGCCGAGCGGCGCGAACAATCGTCCTTCCACGCCCTGCAGCGCGAACAGCGGCGCGAAAGCCAGCACGATCAGCAGGGTCGCATAGAGAATGCCGGAGCGCACCTCCACCGTGGCCGCCGCCACCACTTCGAGCGCCGGGCGCGGCAGCGCCAGCGCCGCGTTGTCGCGCAGGCGGCGGATCACGTTCTCGACGCCGACCACCGCGTCGTCGACCAGCTCGCCGATGGCGATGGCCAGGCCGCCGAGCGTCATCGTGTTCACCGACAGGCCGCACAGGCCCAGCACCAGCACCGTGGCGGCGAGGCTGAGCGGGATCGCCGCCAGCGACACCAGGGTGGCGCGTCCCCCGGCGATGAACAGCAGCAGGGTCAGCGCGACGATCAGCGCGCCGTGCAGCAGGGCCTGCCGCACGTTGCCGACCGCCTCCTCGATGAAGTCCGCCTGGCGGAACACCGTGTCGACGCGCACGTCCGGCGGCAGCCCTGTGGCCAGCGCCCGCTCCACCTGCCGCGTCAGGCGCAGGCTGTCCGCGCCGGGCTGCTTCTGCACCGACAGGATCACCGCCGGCCGTCCGCCGAAGCCAGCGTCGCCGCGCTTGAGCCGCGCCCCTGCGTCGAGCTGCGCCACCTGCCCCAGCCGCACCGGCCCGCTGCCGCGCCAGGCCACCGCCGCCTGCGCCAGGTCCTGCAGGCTGAATGGCCGCGCCACCCCGCGCAGCGTGTACTCGCTGCCCTGCGCCACGGCCACCCCGGCGCCACTGTCGATGCCATAGCCGCGCGCCGCTTCGACGATCTGGCCGAGGCGCACATTGTCGAGACGCATGCGCTGCGCATCGGGTTGAATCTCGTACTGCTTCACTTCGCCGCCGATGGCCAGCACCTGGGCCACGCCGGGAATCGCCAGCAGGCGCGGCCGCAGGTTCCAGTCCGCCAGCTCGCGCAACCGCTGCGGGCTGGTGTCGCCGCCGCGCGACTGCAGCGACAGCAGCAGCACCTCGCTCATCAGCGAGGTCATCGGACCGATGCGCGGCTCGGCCAGCGGCGCCAGCTGCGAACGGATCGCGTCGATGCGCTCGGCGACCAGCTGGCGGTTGCGCCAGGGATCGCTGTCCCAGGCGAATTCGGCATAGATCACCGCCAGCCCCGGCGTGGTGACGGAACGCAGGCGGCTGACACCCTGCAGGCCGCTCAGCGCCGTCTCGATCGGGAAGGTGACCTGGCGCTCCACGTCCTCCGGCGCCAGGCCCGCCGTCTCCGCCTGCACCGTGACCATCGGCCGCGTCAGGTCCGGCAGTACGTCCACCGGCAGGGTGCGCGCGCTGCGCAGTCCCAGCGCCAGCAGCACCACCGCGGCGGCCAGCACCAGCACGCGGCCGCGCAGGCTGGCTTCGACAATGCGGGCGAACATCAGGCGGTTCGCGCCTCCCGTCCGGCGCCCGCACGGCGCCGCA
>CAYWPB010000423.1:0-3497 GCA_964458725.1 uncultured Nevskia sp.
CGCGACGCTGGTGGCCGGCGACCTGCTGGAGACCGGCGCCGACGGCCGGGTCCGCTTCGAGGCCGCCGAGGGCAGCACGGTCAAGCTCGGCGAGCAGGCGAAGCTGGAGCTGCCGGAGCTGAGCGTGGTGGCGGCGCCGCAGGAGCCGCGCGGCCTCTACCGGGCCACCTTGCACGTGCTCAAGGGCGCGTTCCGCTTCACCACCCGCCTGCTTGACCAGGCGCGCCGCCGCGACGTCACCCTGCAGGTGGGCGATGCCATCACCAGCGGCATCCGCGGCACCGACGTCTGGATCAAGGCCGATGCCCAGCAAGACCTGCTGTGCCTGATCGACGGGCGCGTCGAGATCGGCGGCGCCACACCTCTGGTGATGGACCAGCCGCGCACCTTCTACGTGGTGCTGCGCGGGCAGCCGCCGCAGAAGGTGGTGGCGGTGCCGGACGGCAAGTTCGACGAGTGGTTCCCGCAGACCGAACTCAAGCCCGGCGAGCCGGCGCTGTACGCCGACGGCCGCTGGGCCGTGGCCCTGGTCAGCTACGCCAGCCGCGCCGAGGCCGAAACCCAGGTGCAGCAACTGTCCGAGCGCGGCTTCCCGGCCGAGCTGCGCCCCGCCGCGGTGCACGGCAGGACCCGCTACCGCATCGCCGTTCCCGGCCTGCGCAGCGCGGCCGAGGCTCGCGCTTTCCTCGGTCTGCTGCGGTCCCGTTACGGTTACAGGAAGGGCTGGATCCTCGGCCCGGGCTGAGGCGGCCGCGACTGGGGCCAATTTTGCCAGTGGCCCGGCGGTCAACGAGGCGTATTGCTCGGCACGGAGCGTGCTAGCATCGCGCCACCGCCCGCTAAACCAAGGATGCCCAGATGTCCTCCGTTTACGATTTCACCGCCAATTCCATCGACGGCCAGCCGGTCAAGCTCGACGCCTACCAGGGCAAGACCTTGCTGATCGTCAACGTCGCCAGCAAGTGCGGCTTCACGCCGCAGTACAAGGGCCTGGAAGCGCTCTACGAGAAGCACAAGGACAAGGGCCTGGTGATCCTCGGCTTCCCCTGCGACCAGTTCGGCCACCAGGAACCCGGCGACGAGAAGGAGATCATGGAGTTCTGCTCCCTGACCTACGACGTCAAGTTCCCGATGTTCGCCAAGGTCAAGGTCAACGGCGACGACGCCCACCCCCTGTACAAGTACCTCAAGAACGAGGAGAAGGGCATCCTCGGCACCACCGCCATCAAGTGGAACTTCACCAAGTTCCTGGTCGACAAGAGCGGCAAGGTGCTGAAGCGCTACGGCTCGATGGACACTCCGGAGAGCATCGAAAAGGACCTTGCGCCGCTGCTGGGATAAACACAGCGCCTGTTCGGGGAGAGCCGGGAGCTCTCCCATAACCCGCCACCCGAAGGGACCGCCTTCGGGTACAGAGCGGGATGGGGCGTGATCGGCGGCAGAGCCGCCGGATCATCGGGAAAGGGAGGGATTCCATGCGCGCCTGGCGCGACGCATTGCTGCTTCATTTGTTCTTCGCGGCCGCCGCCGTCGCCGTGTTCTGGGTGCTGCGCGCGCCGGACCGCGGCTGGGGCATTCTCGGCCTGGTCGCCATCTACAACCTGCTGCTGCCGCTGATCGCCAGCCGCGGCGGCCACCGCGACTGGATGGAGATCTGGGTGTTCCTGCTGCCGCTGTCGGTGCTGCAGGTGCTGCCCGACTGGGTGTTGAGCCAGCAGTTCGGCATTCTCGCCTTCCCCGACCTGGGCGGCCCGCGCATCGGCACGGTGCCGGCCTACATGGCCGGCATGTGGGTGATCCCGCTGTTCTGGATCCTGTGGCTGTCGGGACGTTCCGGCCTGACCGCCGCCCTGCTCGCGCTGCTGGTGTTCGCCGGCGCGGAATGGGGCGCGCAGCCGCTGCACTTGTGGCACGCGCAGCATGTGCCGATGCTGTTCGGCGTCGCCGAATACGTGCTGGTACCGGAGATGCTGCTCGGCTGGGCCGCGGCCTACGCCTTCAGCCGCAGCCGCGAGGGCAATCCGTTCACACGCATCGGCGCCGCCATCTGCGTCACCACCTTCTACACCGGGGCGCTGGTGCTGGCGTATTTCCTCAGCGAGCACGTGGGGTTGAGGTTGCCGTTACGCAGTTGAGCTTCAGCGCGCGAAGCGGGGACTTAGACGTACCGGCGCTACAACTGCTGCGCCCCGAACGTATCGCACTGCTTCAGATCGCCGCTGTCGAAGCCCTGACGGAACCAGCGCACGCGCTGCGCGCTACTGCCGTGGGTAAAGCTGTCCGGCACCACCACGCCGCGCGACTGCTGTTGCAGGCGATCGTCGCCGATCGCGGTGGCGGTGTTGAGCGCCTGCTCGATGTCGCCGCGGTCAAGCCACTGGTGGCGCTGCTGCGCCTGGTTGGCCCACACCCCGGCCAGGCAGTCGGCTTGCAGTTCCAGCCGCACTGACAGGCCGCTGGCGCCGCGGCTGTCGCCGCCGGCGGCCTCGACCTTGCGCGAGATGCCCAGCAGGTTCTGCACGTGATGCCCGACTTCGTGGGCGATGACGTAGGCCTGGGCGAAGTCGCCGCCGCCGCCGAGGCGCTGGCGCATCTCGTCGAAGAACGACAGGTCCAGGTAGACGCGCTGGTCGTTCGGGCAGTAGAACGGCCCCGAAGCCGAGGTCGCCCCGCCGCAGGCGGACTGCACCGCGCCGCTGTACAGCACCAGGTGCGGCTGCACGTAGCTGCGGCCGGCGCTCTGGAAAATCGCGCCCCAGGTGTCCTCGGTGTCGCCGAGGATGGCACGAACGAAATCCACGCCCGGATCGTTCGGGTTGGCGGGCGCCGAAGTCTGAGACTGCGGCAGTCCCTGCTCCACCTGGCTGACCAGGCCCAGCATGGTCAGTGGATTGGTGCCGGTGGCCCAGCTCAACAGCAGCGCGATCACCACGCCGCCGATACCGATGTGCGGCAGGCCGATGCCACCGCCGCGCCGGTCCTCCACGTTGTCACTGCGTCTCGCGTCGCCCCAGCGCATTGTGTACTCCCATCCCTTGGATCCGCGTGGCGATTGTAGCGCCGCGCTGGAGCCGGCGGCGAAATCAAAAGCCGTGATGCTCCAGCTTACGCCGGAGATTCCGCCCCGCGCGCCGCCCCTGCCGGCCCGGCCAGGAATTCCGACGCAAACGCACCATAGCGATCCGCCTCGATCGCCGCGCGGATGCGCGCCATCAGGCCGAGGTAGTAGTGCAGATTGTGAATGGTGTTGAGCCGCGCGCCGAGGATCTCGTCGCAGCGGTCGAGATGGTAGAGATAGGCGCGAGAATAATTGGCGCAGGTATAGCAGGTGCACACCGGGTCCAGCGGACCCGGATCGTCACGGTGGCGCGCGTTGCGGATCTTGATCACGCCCTCGGAGGTGAACAGGTGGCCGTTGCGCGCATTACGCGTCGGCATCACACAGTCGAACAGGTCGACGCCGCGCGCCACCGCCTGCACCAGATCGCGCGGCGTGC
>CAYWPB010000424.1:0-3490 GCA_964458725.1 uncultured Nevskia sp.
AAATGCGTCTGGAACGTATTTGAGCGAGCGCAGCGAGGCCGAAGGCTTCGGCCCATGGATGGGCCGAGCAATCCAGGGGCGCGAGCGCGGCGCTTGGAGCCCTGGATACCGGCTTGCGCCGGTATGACGGCCCGCTCAGGATGACGGGGGAAACAAACCGATCTGCAACTTCGAGAAACCGCGAGGCGGCGAGCCGCCACCGTAGCGCGAGCCGCCTCGCGGTTTGATCTTCTTACGCCGTCTGCGCCGGCCTCGGCGCGTACCACTCGGTCATGTCGTCGTACATCTCGCCCTTGGCGATGTAATACGGCGCCTTGTAGTAGATCTTGATGTCGTGAAACGGGTCGGTGAGGATCTTGCTCGCCCACACCAGGCCGGACTGTACGTCCTTGACGAAGAACAGCTGCACGGTACGGAACATCACCGCGCCGATGCCGACGAACAGCCACAGGATCGAGGTGTTGTAGAGCAGGCCGCGCGCCACTTCCTGGTCGTTGAAGAAGCCGAAAAAGTGCGGCTGATACCACAGCACGAACGGCACCACGAACCAGATGCTCAGCAGTACCACTTTGCGCTGCAGGTTGTAGCCGACCTTCACGCTCTCCTTGTACTCGTGAGTGGCCTGGTTGACCTCGTCGTAGGTCTTCGGCTCGAAGAAGAAGTGGCCGGCCTGGCGGAACAGCATGGCGAGCAGCCAGCCCACCATCACCGCAAGCACCGGGTTGAAGAACATCACCACGTAGCTGGTGAGGAAGCAGCAGGCGCTGAACAGGTGCAGGGCCTGGTTGATGCGGCTGTGGTGGTAATAGCGGTGGTCGTCCCAACGCTGCTGGTGCAGTTCTTCGAGAAAGGTCATGGTGGTGGCTCCTGGGTGAAAATTGTTCGGTTGGGCGATCACGCCGCCGGCATGGCGGTGTCGGTCATAAGGGCCTGCCCCATGCGGATGGTTCGGCCCTGTTCGATGCCCTCGGCGAGGGCATAGTTGGAGGTGGCGAAAATAATGATCGTCGAGCCGTGCTGGAAGTAGCCCATTTCCTCGCCCTTGCGGTAACGGGCGTAGCAATGCAGGCGGTTCGGCCCCTTGCGCAGGTCGAGCTTGTCCGGCAGGCAGTGGAACTTCATGCTGGCGACGAGGATCGCCGCCACCGGCACCAGGCAGACGCTGCCGGAGGTGCCGGTCTCGTTCAGCGACAGCACGGCGCGCTCGTTGCGGCAGTACAGCTTCTCGATGCGCTTGAGCGCGATCGGGTTGACGTTCCAGGTGTCCCCGGAGATATAGCGCACTTCCTCCACCGTGCAGTCGGTGGGCGCGTGGAAGCGGTGGTACATGCTCGACTTCAGCCGCAGGGTGGCGTAACACCCATCGCGGTACTTCTCTTGTAGGGCTGGATCGGGGATCAGGTCGCCGATCTCGTAGGGGAAGCCCTTGGCCTGGAACACGGTGGTGCCGGCGATGGCGCCGCACTCGCCGACCACGGCATCGCAGGGACTGGCCAGCACGTTGGCGCGCGCATCGACGGAGCGCGCGCCCGGCTTGAGGCGGCGAGTGAAGCAGTCGTGCAGGCTGGTGAACGTCTGCTTCTCGGCCTCGTCCAGGTTGAGGTCGTCGGCCAGCAGCTGCCAGGCCTTCATCGAAATCTTCGTCAGCCAGGGGCTCTCGAGGCGGCTGTACCAGCCGACGAAGTTGGTCAGCGCCCGCCGCGGGATGCGGTTGGTCAGCAGGAAGTTGAGCTGTTCCTGCTGGCTGAGGGTGCGGAGCGCGGCGGACATGGTCGTCGCCTCAGGCGGCCGAACGCTGCGCGTCGGCCAGCTCGGGGTAGGCCAGGCCCATGTCGCCGAGGAAGCGGCGCATGATCGGCTCGGCCTGGTAGTCCGCCACCCGCAGGTGCGCCTCGCGACGCATCGCGGCCTGGCCGTCGCGGTTGCTGAAGTGCGCCACCACCTGCTGCGCCATCTGTTCGATGTCGTCGACCAGGTAGCCGTTGCGGCCGTGCAGCACGATGTCCTTGGGGCCCTTGCAGTTGTAGGCCAGCACCGGCATGCCCTGCGAGTTGGCCTCGAGGATGACGTTGCCGAAGGTGTCGAACTTGGAGGGGAACACGAACAGGTCGAGGCCGGCGTAGAGCTGGTTCATGCGCTCGCGCGGCACCCAGCCGAGGAAGGTGGCTTCCGGCAGCGCATCGCGCAGTTCCTGCTCGGCCGGGCCGGAGCCGGCGATGACGATCTTCAGGTCGGGGATCGCCTCGCGCGCCTGGCGGACGATCTGCGGCAGCTCGAGAATGCCCTTCTCCTTGCTGATGCGGCCGGCGTAGAACAGCACCGGGGTCGCGGCGGTCGCGCCGGGAATCAGCTCGGACTTGCGCACCGGCACCACGTGCTGTGCCGGGGCTTCGGTGTGGTGGGCGGTGAGAAACACTTTCTCCTCCGGCAGGCCCATGGCGTGGCCGGTGAGCCAGCTGCGGTGATCGGAGTTGAGCACGAACACGCCGTCGAACTGGTGGTACAGCGCGCGCAGCACGCGGCGGATGCGGTCGCGCTCGTGCGCATTGAGGTTCGTCGTGTGCTTGACGAAGTCCATCCAGTCGGTGTGCATGAAGAAGTAGGCCGGCACGTTGAACATGTACTTCAGGAACAGCGCCACCAGCACCATCGGGCCTTCGGTGGAGCAGACCACCCGGTCATAGCCGCCGCGGTAGAAGGCGCGGGCGACCTCCAGCAGGTCGGGGATGCGGAATTCCTGCTCGCCCAGCGAGGGGAAGCTGAACTGGGCCAGCGGCCGCACCACGTGCAGGTGCGGTTCGAGCCTGGCGTCCGGATGGCAGATCAGGAAGTCGAGCGGCAGGTCCTTGCGCTGGATCTCGGCCAGCTTGCCGGACAGCGAGTTGGACACGCCGTTCTTGTCGCGCAAGGTGTCGGTCAGGTACAGCGCGCGCTGCGGGTGGTGGCCGTAGCCGATATTGCGGGCGAAGCCGTTGAGGAATTCGCGGTTCTTGTACAGCACGCGGGTGCTGGCGACCTGGGCGCCGGCTAACACCGCCGTCATCAGCGCCGGGAACACCAGGCCGTCGGCCAGCTCGCGCAGGCGGTGGCCACTGCGGCTGCTTGGCGTCGTGTCGGAGAGCAGGGCCGAGATCTGCACCGGCAGCTCGAAGTTGCGGGTCAGCGACTCGGTCGACAGCTCGGCCGGCAGCACGCCGCCGAGCTTGGGCGCCGCCTTCTTCACGCGACGGATCATCAGCTCGTTGAGGCCGGTGAACAGCTCGTCGAGGGAGTTGCTGACGGTGGCGACGAAGCGCTCCGGCGACTCGCCCTGCGCCGCGGCGATTTTCTCCAGGTGCTTGACGCAGAAGCGGTAGTCCTTGGACACGTTCCAGCGGATCAGCCATTTCGGACGCTTGCCGTGCAGCGCGTCGTGTACGGCGGAGACGAAGAGCTGGGTCTTCTTGTGCTTCTTCATCTCCAGCAGGCCGTTGGCGATGGCGAAGCAGGC
>CAYWPB010000425.1:0-3489 GCA_964458725.1 uncultured Nevskia sp.
ACCTGTCGCTGGACCCGAGCAACCGCATCTGGATGGGCGAAGGCGAGAGCTACATTCCGCCGGTGCCGCTGGACCAGGTGATGCGCGGCGCCGGCATCGGCGAGGTGGTCGCCTCGAATAACCGCAAGTACCCGGTCGGCAGCAAGGTGATCGGCCTGCTCGGCTGGCAGGACTACGCGCTGATCGGCACGGGAGAGGAATTCCCTTCGCAGAAGCTGCCGCCGTTCCTGCCGGTGCCGCTGCCGAGCCTGCTCGGCGCCATGGGCTTCACCGGCATGACCGCCTACTTCGGCATGCTCGACATCGGCCGGCCGCGCCGCGGCGAGACGGTAGTGGTGTCCGCTGCCGCCGGCGCGGTCGGCAGCATCGCCGGCCAGATCGCGAAGATCCGCGGCGCCCGCGTGGTCGGCATCGCCGGCTCGCGCGACAAGTGCGACTGGCTGGTGCGCGAGCTGGGCTTCGACGCCGCCGTCAACCGCCGCGATCCGGACTGGCGCGCGCAGCTCGCCGCTGCCTGCCCCGACGGCGTCGACGTGGACTTCGAGAACGTCGGCGGCGAGATCATGGAAGCGGTGTTCGAGCTGCTCAACCACCATGCACGCGTCGTGCTGTGCGGCATGATCTCCGGCTACGGCGAGGACGGCGCGGCGCGCGGCCCGCGCAATTTCTCGGTGCTGCTGATGCGCCGCATTCGCCTGCAGAGCCTGATCGTGCTCGACTACCAGCGCCGCTTCACCCGCGCCGGCATGCACCTGGCCTGGTGGATGCGCCGCGGCAAGCTCAAGGACCGGCAGACCCTGGTGCAGGGCCTGGAGCGGGCGCCGGCGGCACTGGCCGGGATGTTCCGCGGCGACAACACCGGCAAGCTGCTGGTCCAGCTCGACTGAAGCTTCCGCCCAAAAAAGTACGCCCGCGCGAGGCGGGCGTCCAAGTACAGCCTTACGACGGGGACAGATTGAGCTGCAAATTTCCCGAATCGGATCGCCTCAGTTGAGGCGGGTGATGCGCCTGGGCGCCGCCGGCGTCAGCGGCGAGTTGGCCTTGAGGTAGGCGGTGAAGGCATCGACATCGACCGGGCCGGTGTAGAGGTTGGCGCCGGCGGTGAAGCCGTGGAAACCGTCGCCGCCGCCAGCGATGAAGTTGTTGGCCTCGACGCGGTAGGTCTTGGTCTTGTCGATGGCCACGCCGTTCAGCTTGACGCTGCCGTCCACCACCTTGCTGGCGCCGTCGGGCATGGAATTGTCCCAGGTGTAGGTAAAGCCCTTCGACACTTCCAGGATCTTCGGCGAAGTCTGGCCCACCCACTGCTGGCCGAGGATGGTGTAGATCTGCGCGCCGGTCAGGTCCATGTCGGTGAGGATGTCGCCGAAAGGCTGCACGTTGTAGGCCTCGCCATAGGTGATCTGGCCGTTCTGGATGTTGGCGCTGGACGGAATGCCGGCGCTGGCCGGATTGAAGAACAGGCTGTTGCGGATGCCGCCCGGGTTCATGAAGGCGATCACCGCCGGTTTCGGATCGACCTGGGCGCCCTGCAGCTGCGAGTCGGCGATGAGGTCGCCCAGCGGCGATTCGCCGCTGCCGCCGGAGGATACCTGCTCGCCGGAGGTATTGAAGTCGGCGGTGACGTTGCCGACCACCTTGTTGACCAGCGGCGCCGCAGCGGTGTCGTACTGATTGACCAGGGCGGCGACAGTCGCGTCGGCGCTCAGCGTCGGGTAGGCAGCCGGCGCCGGATTGGTGCCGTGGTCGTTGACCACCAGCTTGTTGTCGGCGGCGATGCCGGTGATGGTACCGCTCGGCACGTCCATGGTCAGATCCAGCGCGGTGATGTAGGAGCCATACTTGCCGGCGCTGGTGTAGAACACCTTGCCCGAGGCGGTGCCCTGCCCGGTCGGGCAGATGTAGGACCAGTGGGTGTGGCCGCTGATCACCAGCTTGATCGAGGGGTCGAGCTTGTCGAGGATGCCGGTCAGTTCGCCGTTGGCGCCGGCACAGGTCTTGTTGTCGAAGCCGACGTTGGTGAAGATGCCCTGGTGGATCAGCACCACTACGGCGTTGGCGCCCTGCGCCTTCAGCTCGGGCAGCAGCGCATTGGCGGTATCGGCCTCGTCCTTGAAGGTGAGGTTGGCCACGCCGGAGGCGGTGACCAGGGTGGGCGTTTCCTTCAGCACCAGGCCGATGAAGCCGATGCTGACTTTCTGGCCGTTGCCGACGTCGAACTGCTTGATCGCATAGGGCTGGAACAGCGGCTTGCCGGTGGTGTTGTCGATCACGTTGGCGGCGAGATACTTGTAGCTGGCGCCGGAGAACGAGCCGTTGATCAGACAGGTGTCGCTGCCGACGGTGCCGCCGGGGAAGCAGCCGCCGTTCTGCTTGCGCAGCAGCTCCGCCTGGCCCTTGTCGAACTCGTGGTTGCCGACCGAGGTGAACTCCAGGCCGATCTGGTTCAGCGCCTGGATCGTCGGCTCGTCGTGGAACAGCGCCGAGTCGAGCGGGCTGGCGCCGACCATGTCGCCGGCGCCGACCACCACGTTGAGCGGGTTGTCATGCTTGAGCTGCTGCACCAGCGTGGCGAGGTAGGCGGCTCCGCCCAGCGGCTCCTTGATGGTCTTGGTGGAATCGGTCGGATCGGTCACCGAGACCGTGCCCGGCGAATCGATGTAGCCGTGGAAATCATTGAAGGCGATGACGCGCACGGTGGCCGAAGTGACGGCGCCGCCGCTGGAGCTGCCATTGTTGTTGCTATTGCCGTTGTTGTTGTCACAGCCTGCGAGCTGGCCGCTCGCGGCGCAGACGCCGAAAAGTGTAACGGCGAGATGCTTAAATCGCATTGTTCCCCCTGCGAGTATCGAGATATGAGTGGAATCCTTCCGCGGAGGCACCTTAGCGGCGCTAGTTTGCGAGGGCGTTGCAGATTGTTGACAGCCGCGGCACCGGGCCTGGCAACCGTACTGCTGGGTTGCCTCGCCGCCTGCTCCAGCGCATCGCCGCAGCAGCTGGCCGCGCTGCGCGCCGGGCGCGACGCGGTGATGCCCTGCCAGGAGCGCTTTCACGAGGAATCGCAGACTTATGCCGATTGCGCGCGCTACGTCGCGCAGCAGGCCCAGGGAGACCCGGCGGTACGCGACTGGCGCCGGCTCGGCGCCCTCTACACCGGCTGGGTGCACGCCGATCTGGTGGGTCAGCAGGGCGATGCGCCGGCCGACCACGCGGCGCGCTTGCTGCTGACCGAAGCGCTGGACTTGCAGCGGCGACTGCAGGCGCGCGAGGCGATGTTGTGCCAGCTGGTGGAGCAGTCCTGCGCCGCGCTGGAGGAACGCCGCCGCGCGCTGTCAGCGGCGCCGGCAGGGTCCTGAAACGGCGCAGGCCGCCGCCGCGGACTGCGGCGGCGACCTGCGCGTCAACCGCTAGCGGGTGCTGGTGCTGCTGGTGGAGGTGGTGCCGCCGCCGTTGTCGCTGGAGGTGCCGACGACGATGCCGATGATGGCA
>CAYWPB010000426.1:0-3479 GCA_964458725.1 uncultured Nevskia sp.
AAAGGCGCCGGGGGGTGTGGCCTGGGAGTGCGCGAGCGCGGGGGCCGGGGGGGGCGGGAGGTCGGGGACCAGCACTTCGAGGGTGGGCGCCGGGGACAGTGCGCGCGATTCGCGGATGCAGGCGGCGAAGTGCGGCGGGCCGCCGTCGCGGAGGTCGTCGCGGTCGACCGAGGTGATGACCACATAGCGCAGCGCCATGTCGCGGATGGTGCGGGCCAGGTTCACCGGTTCGTCCTGGTCCAGCGGCTTGGGGCGGCCGTGCGCCACGTCGCAGAACGGGCAGCGGCGGGTGCAGATGTCGCCCATGATCATGAAGGTGGCGGTGCCCTTGCCGAAGCACTCGCCGAGGTTGGGGCAGGCGGCTTCCTCGCACACCGTGTGCAGCTTGTTGGCGCGCAGCGCGGCCTTGATTCGGGCCACCTCGGGCGTGCCCTGGGTCTTGGCGCGGATCCAGCTCGGCTTGCGCAGCGGCGCCACCGTCTCTTCGATCTTGATCGGGATGCGCGCCATCTTCTCGGCGCCGCGCAGCTTGACGCCGCTGGTGACCGGCGCGGGAGCGGCCGGGACCGGGGGGGGATTGTCGGACATGGCCCGTATTTTAGGGCATCCGGGGAAAACAAAAGTGGCGTCACGCAAGGCGCCAAGCTGGTTTGGGAAGGCAAAACCGGGGCGAAAGCCCAAAGCAGGTTCGCGCAAAGACACGAAGCCGCAAAGTAAGCGAAGAGAAATCCTTGGCCGTTCTTTGCGCGCTTGCTTTGCGGCCCTGCCCATTTGCGTGAACGCGGTGGCCTTTCGGCTTCTCTACCGCAGTCCTGGGCCCGCTTTTAAGCCGCCAGGGACTCGGATTCGGGCGTTTCGGCCGCCGCCTCGGCCGGCAGGGTGCCAGGGGCGACGATGGCGCAGATGGCGCCGTGCGCGGCCTGGGCCAGGCTGGCCCGGTCCTGGCCGGCCTGCGGCTGCAGCGGCGCGCAGTAGTGCAGCTCGACCTCCAGCTCGCGCTCCTTGAGCAGGCGGCGCAGGTTGTGGGTCAGGGTTTCCTCGCCGACGAAGGCGGCGATGTTCTCGCCGTTGGCGGCCAGACCGTAGCGCAGGGCGATCGGCTGCACCGGGCTGGCGTTTTCGATGGCGGCGGCGAACAGGCGCGGCTGGAATTTCAGCATCCGGCCGCCTTCGGTGGTGGTGCCCTCCGGGAACACGGTGGCAGAGCCGCCGGCGTGCAGATGCGCGACGATGGCCTGGATCAGCTGCTTGGTGCCGCCGGCGCCGCGGCGGATGTAGAAGGTGCCGGCGGCGTTGGCCAGGGCGCCGGCGATCGGCCACTTGCCCACCTCGGCCTTGGACACGAAGCGGCTCAGCTCGGCCGAGGCCAGCACCGAGATATCCAGCCAGGAGATGTGGTTGCAGACGATCAGACGCGGCCCCGGAGCGGGCTGGCCGACGATGCGCACGCGCACGTGCAGGATGGTCAGCAGGCGGCTGTTCCACCAGCGGGTCAGCTTCTCGCGCGACAGGCGCGGATAGGCCGTCACCGCCAGCACCAGCAGCAGGCCGGTGCACAGGTGCACGATCAGCCGGGCGCCCCGGAGATTGGCCCGCAGCAGCGCGCTCATGGCCTCAGGGACAAGTTCAGACCGGCTTGGGCGGCTGAGCCAGCACGATGGCCTGGGTGTCGGCGTCGGTTTCGCTGGCACGGCCAAGGAAGCGGCGCTGATAGCGCGAGTGCATGTCGCTGACGTTGACCAGCACGAACACGTCGGCGCAGTTGAAGTCGCGGTCCCAGTAAGGCTCGCCGCAGGCCTTGGCGCCGAGGCTGAAGTAGGCCTTGAGCAGCGGCGGCATCCTCACCTTCTGCGTCGGGCGGGCGTCCGCCGCCGGCAGCGGGATCAGCGGGCGCACGTGCTGCCAGTGCGGGGCCAGGTACTTGGCCTTGATTTGCTCGAGCAGGGCGTGGGCGCTGGCGCCGCCGTCCTCAAGGCCGATGCTGGCGCAGCCGAACAGGTAGTCGAAGCCTTCGTTGATGATGAAGTCGGCCAGGCCCGACCACAGCACCGCGATCACCGCGCCGCTGCGGTATTCGGCGTCGACGCAGGTGCGGCCCACTTCCATGACGCGGCCGGGCAGCGAGTCGATCATCTTCAGGTCGAATTCGCCGGACGAATAGAAGCCGTCGGCCTGGGGGGCCTGGGCGTCGGTCACGATTCGGGTGCAGGCAACCAGGCGGCCGCGCTCGACCTCCCGCACCGTCAGGTGGCGGCAGTAGGCGTCGTAATGGTCGGCGTCGATCTGGGCATCCCCGCCATCGATGCTGGCGCCGAGCTCGCCCGCAAAGATGCGGTAGCGCAGGCGCTGCGTCTCAAGGATTTCCGCGGGGGTTACAGCGAAGCGGACCTCGAAGCGGGGAGACCGGGGGGAGTCTTTATCCATGTTCGGGGGCAGTGTTGCTCCTGATGACATGGTAACACTGTATGAAAGCCCCGTTGAGCCATGATGACTCGATGATGAAACATTTATGACGTAGTCGGACGCTGCCAGTCGGGGTGGATGCCGGCGCCGGTCCAGAGCTGAAAATGCAGTCTGGACAATAGGATAGGATCACCGAGCAGGGTATTCTTCTGGATTGGCGACAAGGCCAGTGGCCCTTCTGCCACTGCTGCTTGCACCAATTTGAGGCGCGCCTGCCGGGTCGCTTCGGACTGCTTCGGCCGCGATACGCCGGCGGCGCAGACCAGGGCATTGGTCACTGGGCGCAGCGCCGCCTCGGCGAAACCGGGCGGTTCGGGAGCGCGACGGAACACCGCCGAGGTGGTGCGCAGCTCGCGCGGCGGGAT
Organism: uncultured Nevskia sp.; assembly: GCA_964458725.1. GTDB lineage: Bacteria > Pseudomonadota > Gammaproteobacteria > Nevskiales > Nevskiaceae > Nevskia. The sequence continues at coordinate 2,829 of CAYWPB010000426.1, forward strand.
CGCCTCCTCCGGGATCAGGAAGTAGCGCCAGCGGCGCATGCGGCGTCCGATAGTGACCCGGCTGGAGTAGACCGACAGGGGGATCGACACGATCAGGGCACCCACCACCGGCAGCAGCCACCACAGGAAGGACGGGTTGAGCCAATACACCCCGGCGGCCCAGACGATGCCCAGCACGGTCTGGAAGCCGTGGCGGGCAAGGGCCTCGCCCCAGCCGGTCTGGGAGTCCTCGCGTGGCGGCGACTTCCAGACGATGCCCAGGCCCAGCAGCGGGGCCAGCACGAACTGGGTGTGGAACAGCATGCGGATCGGCGCCAGCAGGGCCGAGAACACCAGCTCGAACAGCATGCTGAACAGCAGGCGCAGGCCGCCACCGTAGCTTTTCGCCCCCTGCACCCAGATCAGCACCACGCTGAGGATCTTGGGCAGGAACAGCAGGGTGGCGGTGGCGCTGAACAGCGCCAGGGCCCATTCCGGATGCCACTCCGGCCACTGCGGGAACAGTTGGTAGGGCTGCGGGAAGTACTGCGGCTCCTTCAGGGTCTGCACCGCCAGCAGGCCGGTGGACAGCAACAACGACAGGAACCACAGCGGCGCCGACAGGTAGGCCATCACCCCGGTCATGAACACCGCGCGGTGCGCCGGGTGCAG
>CAYWPB010000427.1:0-3445 GCA_964458725.1 uncultured Nevskia sp.
CGTCCACCGCGGCCGGCGCGGCGCCCGGCGCCTGCGCCGCGGGTTCGCCGCGGGCATGGCCGACCCGCGCCAGCAGGTTGCACAGCTCGGCCAGTTCCACCGGCTTCATCAAGTAGTCGAACACCTGGTGGCGCACGGCCTCCACCGCGGTGCGCACGCTGCCGTGGCCGGTCAGCACCACGAACTGCCGGGCGCGCTCGCGCGGCGTGTCGCGGATCAGGTCGAAGCCGCTGCCATCGGGCAGGTCCAGATCGACCAGCACCAGGTCGTAGGCCGCGCCTGCGAGGGCGCGGCCGGCGGCCGCCAGATCGGGGGCGCAGTCCACGGCGTAGCCCTCGCCGGCCAGGTAGGCGGCGAGGTCGCGGGTCAGCTCGTAGTCGTCGTCGACCCACAGGACGCGCAGCGCCCCGGAGTCTGCTTGCCTCTTCATCCGCCGCTGGCTTCCGGGTTGGGTGGTCTTCGCAGGCAGCCGTTACACGGTCAGCCTCCCTCATTACCGGTAATTTTTACACAGGCAGCGGGACAAAGCCTGGCCGGGTCACCGATCGGCCCTGGACTTTGCGGTTCAAGACAATGATCCGAAAGGGATAAATGAAACTTCACCGCCCGTCCGGGCGGCTGGCACGAGGCTCGCAACTTCAATCCAGAAGGCCGGTTTCCGGACGATCCGGCCCAAGCATCGAGGACCAGAGGAACGTCGTCATGACCCAAGCGCTGGTACAACAACGCACGCTCAGGAACGCTGTCCTGCCCTTCCTGTTCGGTTTCCTGCTCCTCGGCGGCCTGGGCCATTCGGCGCGGCACGGCCGCGACCATGCCGCGGCGGGAGCACCCGCCGCGGCACCGGCGCAACGACCGGCCGCAATGCCGCACCAGCTCCGCGCCTTCGCCGCCGGCGAAGCGACGATGCAGGACCTGGCGCCGCTGCCGGCCTACGTCCCCGACACCGACTCGCGCGACCCGGCCGGCGACGGCGTCCGCAGCTGGTCGACCTGAGGCGCGACGACGATGGCCTACTGGTCCGCCGCCTTCCTGCTGATCGCCCTGGCCGCCGGCGTCATGGGCGCCGGCGGCATCGCCGGGCTGTCTTGGCTCACCGCCGGCGGCCTGTTCCTCGCCGCCCTGCTGCTGGCCCTGTTTCCGGTGGTGCTGGGGCAGCGCCACGAAACGCCGCGGCGGCGCGGCGAACGGCGGCCGGGCTTTTGAGCGCGGCCAGCCAACGATTCCCGATTTCGTTTCCAAGCGGAGATTGCCCCTATGAGCGTCGACAAGATCCTGCGCCGGCACCAGATGATCAGTGCCTGCCTGGACGAACTGTCCCAGTATCGCGAGCAGATGCAGTGGGACGGCGTGCTGCACCCGGTGAACCCGCTGGTGCGCGACCTGTACCAGGCGCAGGAGCGCCTGCTCACCGCGCTGGAGCGCGTGCTGGACGCGATGCCTTCGCGCATCGCGGCCTGAGGCGCGCGTGGCGAGCGGGAGCGGCCATGCTCGAATACGCGGCGGTGTTCCTGGTCATCGCCCTGGTCACGGGGGATCGCCCCACCAGACCAACCGGAGAGCAAGGATGAAAACCCGCAAGACATTCCCGTACCGATTCCGCACCACGCTGGTCGCGGCCGCGCTCGGCGCCTGCCTGAGCGGCAGCGCCGGGCTGGCCGTCACCGCCGATGCCGACGACGCCATGCCGCACAGCGACAGCCTCGGCGCGGCGATCACCGACACCGCGATCACCGCCAAGGTCAAGGCCAGGTTCCTCGAGGACAAGCGTCTGAAGAAGTCGGACATCAGCGTCGCCACGACCAACGGCGTGGTCACCTTGACCGGCACCGCGCCGGGCGTCGACGCCGCGACGGCGGCGCGGGAGCTGGCCGCCGGCGTCGACGGCGTCAAGTCGGTCGACAACCAGATCGGCACGCCCTCGCTGGCCGACACCATCGCCGCCAAGACCGACAAGGCGGCGAAGAAGACCGGCAAGTTCGCCAGCGACAGCTGGATCACCACCAAGGTCAAGTCCGACCTGCTGGCCGACAGCGTGACCAAGGGCTTGGATATCAGCGTCAAGACCAGCAACGGCGTGGTGGCCCTCAGCGGCACCGTCGCTGACAGCGGCACGGTGGACCACGTCAGGGACATCGCCAGCAAGGTCAACGGCGTGAAGAGCGTCGACACCTCCGGGCTGAAGGCTGTGGGTAGCTGAGATTTTCCTTGCGCCGGATCAGGGAAGATCCGGCTGGGGGCTGGCGGCGGGCATGCCGCCAGTCCCCGCCAGGGAGGCAAAGTGGTGCGGGCCCCGGGCAGCGCGCAGCGGACCGGGGGTGTGAGCCGTCGTGGCAGGAGGCTGCGGCGGAAGCCAGGTCAGGACCGGGCAAGACGCAAGGCATCCCCCGAATGCCTGCCGCCTTTCCCGCGAACGCGCTAGGGATGGCGTGTTCCTGACAGCTGGCGCCGGTGTGGGGCTGGGGCTTGTCCGTGCGGACAAGCCCTCAGCTTTTGCGCCGCAGCGCCTGGCGCACCACCATGCGGATCAGTGCCGGGTAGCTGATGCCGGCCTTCAGCGCCGAGTTGGCCAGTTCGTCGTTGCGGGCGATGCAGGGGTTGGCGTTGGCCTCGATCACGTGCACCACCCCGGCCGGCGTCACGCGCAGGTCGAAGCGCGCATAGCTGCGCAGGTTGAGCGCGCGGTAGGAGCGCTTGCACAGATCGTGGATGCGCTGTTCCAGCACATTGTCCAGCGCTTCGGCGAAGCCGTCCTGGATGCCCCAGCGCTCGCGGTAGGCGTCGTCCCACTTGGCCTTGTAGGTGGCGATGCGCGGCTCGTCGCTGGGCCGCTGGCCGAAGCTCAGCTCGCGCGCCGGCAGCACCCGCAGGCGCTGGTCGCCGACGATGCTGACGTACAGTTCGCGGCCGTCGATGTACTCCTCCACGATCGCGTCCATGTGGAAGCGCTCATGGATCATCTGCACGCGCTCGACCAGGCCCTTCTCGTCATCCACCACCGAGGCCTGCGAGATGCCGCGCGAGGCTTCCTCGGTCAGCGGCTTGACGATGCACGGAAGCTTCAAGGTGCGCGGCAGCCAGACCTTGTGGCCCTGGTGAAAGATGTGGAAGCGCGGGCCGCGGACGCGGTGGAAGCGCAGCAGCTTGCGGCACAGGCCCTTGTCGTTGCACAGCGCCAGGTTGTAGGAGGAGGCGCCGGTGCAGGGCACGCCGAGCAGCTCGATCACCGCGGCGATGTTCTTGTCCAGGCGGGTCACCTGGTTGAAGGTCTCGACTAGGTTGAACACCACGTCCGGCCTGAACTCGTCCACTTCGTCGAGCAGCATCCGCACGTCGTCGTAGAGGCCGAGCAGGCGCACTTCGTAGCCGTTCTCCAGCAGCGCCTGGTGGACGTCGTTCTCGACGTAGCCGAATTCCGGATCGGCGAATTCGGCGGTGTAGTCGT
>CAYWPB010000428.1:0-3433 GCA_964458725.1 uncultured Nevskia sp.
GCCGCTGGCCGCCGAATAGGCGACGCTCAGCCGAAGTCGGTCGAGCGTGAGACCGGCTTCCAAGCCTTGATCTCGCGGCCAAGCGTCGCCAGCCGCTCCTTGACCAGCTTCAGCGCATCGTTGCTGAGCGGCAGATGCGTCGGCGGATCGGCCGACTCGACGAGGCGCAGCAGCGCCCTGGCGGTCTTGGCGGAATCGCCGGCCTGCCGGCCGCTGTATTCGCGGCGACGCCGGCGCACCGGTTCGAACACCGCGTCGTAGTCGGCGATGCTGCGTCCCGAGCAGACCATCGAGCGCCCCACCCAGTCGGTGCGGAACGAGCCCGGCGCGATCGCGGTGACCTTGACGCCGAGGTCGCGCAACTCCTTGGCCAGCGCCTCGCTGATGCCTTCCAGCGCGAACTTGCTGCCACAGTAGTAGGCGAGCCCGGGCAGGCCGGCCAAGCCGGCCATCGAGGTGATGTTGACGATGTGGCCGCGGCGGCGCTGGCGCATGCCGGGCAGCACGGCTTTGATCATCGCCACTGTCCCAATCACGTTCACTTCCAACTGCCGCACCAGCTCTGCCAGCGGTGATTCCTCGAGGATGCCCTCATGACCGCAGCCGGCATTGTTGACCAGGATCTCCACTGGCCCAAGCTCGTGCTCGATGCCCTGTACCATTGGTTCGATCTCCGGCAGGCGCGTTACGTCCAAAACCACTGCGTGAGCGCGGCGGTGCAGGGCCGCGAAGGCAATGCGCTCGTCCTCGCGCCGCACCGTGCCCACAACCGTGTGTCCGGCTGCCAGCGCCGCCTCGGCAAGCGCCTGCCCGAAGCCGGCACTGGCGCCGGTGATGAGAAACAACTTCGGCATAGCCGCTCGTTTCACGAAGCGAGGCTCCTGCGTATCGCGGCCACCACGTCCTCACGTCGCTGCACGGCGGAGCTGCGGCCGGCGATGCCCCAGTTCTCGAGGTCGATTTCCTCGATGGTGATTTGGGTGAGTTCGGGCGCCTTGTGCAGCACGCGTTCCAGGGTCTCGGTGACTTCCTTGATGACCTGGGCTTTCTGCTCGGCGGTGTTGCCTTCTTTGGTGATGCGGATGCTGACGAATGGCATGACAAGTCTCCTTGGGTAGCAATGAAGGTGAGGCATGGCCGCGGCCGGGTCACCGGCCACGGCCATGCAAATGCTCAGCGGCCCGCGCTGAAGCCGCCGTCTACCGGCAGCACCGTGCCGGTAACGTAGGCAGCGTCCGCCAGGTAAAGCACCGCGGCGGTCGTTTCATCGGTGGTGCCGACGCGGCCCAACGGTACGAGCGGGCCCAGGGTCTTGTGCGTCTCAGGCGGGTTCATCGGCGTGGCGATCAACCCCGGGGCGACGGCGTTTACCGTCACACCGTGCGGTGCCAGTTCCAGGGCCAGCGCGCGCGTGGCCTGATTGACGCCGCCCTTGAGCGCCACTGCCAGCAGCGCTGGCACGCTACCGTGCGGCTGCAGGCCGATCGCGGCGGTGATGTTGATGATGCGCCCCTGCTTGCGCTGGCTCATATGGCGGGCGGCTTCCTGCGAGGGATACAGCACGCCCTTCAGGTTGGTGGAGATCTGCTCCTCGATCTCGGCGGCGCTGAAGTCCACGAAAGGCTTGGCGGTGAAGATGCCGGCGTTGTTGACCAGCACGTCGACCTTGCCGTCCTTGGCGATGGCTTGCTCGAACACCCCCTTCGCTGTCTCAGGCTTGCCGGTATCACCGGCGACGGTGAGGAAGCGCTCGCCGGCGTCCAGCTGCGCGGCGGCGGCCTGCAGCCGCCTGGTGTCGCGGCCAGTGCCGACGACGTTATAGCCGGCCTTGAGGAATGCTTCGGCGAGGCTCAGGCCGATGCCGCTGCTGGCACCGGTGATAACGACGGTCTTGTCGGATTTGCTCATGATGACTCTCCTTGATCTGGATGGATGTGCCGGAGGTCCGGGCCCTGGGGCTCGCCACCGGTGACGGGAGGCACTGTATTGCCCTAGCGGACGGCGAAAAACGGGGTTTGCTACACTTGTCTTGATACATGGTGTAACTAATGCACAGGCACTTCGACGATGTCCTGCTCGGCTCCATCGAGCTGTTCTGCCTGGCCGCCGAAGCCGGCGGCTTCACCGCGGCAGCGCACAACGCCGGCGTCACCCCCGCCGCGGTCAGCCGTTCCATCGGCCGGCTGGAGAAGCGCCTGGGCGTGCGCCTGTTCGTGCGCTCCACCCGCAGCATCCGCCTCACCGAGGGCGGCAAGGCCTACTTTGAGCGGTGCCGTGCGGCGCTGGACCAGCTGGTGGAGGCCGAGCGCAAGGTTACCGGCGAGCAGGCGCAGCCCTCCGGCACCATCCGCATCAGCACACCCACCACCTACGGCCATCACCGCCTGCTGCCACTGCTGCCGCAGTTCCGCGCCCGCTATCCGCTGATCAGGCTGGACGTGCACATCAGCAACCGCAATATCGATTTTCACGACGAGAACTTCGACGTCGCGATCCGCGTGCGCGCCCAGCCGGATTCGACCATGGTCGCGCGCCCGCTCGAGGAAGCGCCGCTGGTGGTGGTGGCCAGCCCGGCCTACCTCAAGCGCGCCGGTACGCCGAAGACCCTGGTTGAACTGGAGTTGCACGAGTGCATCCAGTTCGACCTGCCGAGCAGCGGGCGGCAGATCGCCTGGCTGTTCCAGGAGGACGGCCATGACAAGGAAATCCTCTCGCCCGGCAACTATTCCTGCTCCGAGGACGTGCTCGGCGGCGTGACCCTGGCCAAGGCCGGCGCCGGTCTGTTCCAGACTTACCGCTTCATCGTCGAGAAGGACCTGGCCGAAGGCACGCTGGTGGAAGTGCTGCAGGCCTATGGCGGTCGCTCACGCCCCTACAGCCTGCTGTATCCGCACGGCCGCCTGCTGCCTTCGCGCGTGCGGGTGTTCATCGACTTCCTGATGGAGCAGACTGCGCGCCTGCAGGCTGAGCCGGCAGCGGCCCGGACCGGTCGGCGCAAACCGCGATAAAAAAAAGGGCGGCCCTGCGGCCGCCCTTTCATTTCGTCGCGCGCCTAGCTGCGGCCGCGACGCCGCCGCAGTGCCGCGCCGATAAGCAACGGCAGCAAAGTGCTTCCGCCAATGGCGCCACCACCCCCTCCTCCTCCGCCACCACCGGAGGCGGGGCCACCGGAGCCGTTGCCGTTGCCGCTACCGCCCGAACTCGACGAGGACGAAGAGGAATGGCCGCCGGAGCTGCTGCTGGAAGAGTGGCCGCCCGAACTGCTCGACGACGAGGAATGACCGCCCGAGCTGCTCGAACCGCTCGAACTGCTGGAGCTGCCCGCGCCGCTGGAACTTCCGGAACTGCTCGAACCGCCACTGCGCGATGAGGACGAAGAGGAGTGGCCGCCGGAGCTGCTTGCGCTGGAGCGGGAGCTGGAACGGCTGCCGGG
>CAYWPB010000429.1:0-3420 GCA_964458725.1 uncultured Nevskia sp.
CCCGACCGGGCACGGACCGCGACGCGGGGGGCGCGGGCCACCAAGCTGGACGGCGGGAACGGCGCAGGCAAGTATTGCCCGCCGGGCAAGTGCGGCGAGGACTGCATGAACCTCGACCAGCTGGAGCAGATCATCGACCATTCGCGCGATCCCAAGGCCCTGGCCGAAGCCTGGGCCGGCTGGCACAGCGTGGGCAAGCCGATGAAGCAGGACTACACCCAGCTGGCGCAGCTGATGGACGAGGGCGCGGTCGAGCTGGGCTACAAGGACGCCGGCGAGTTGTGGCGCGCCGGTTACGACATGTCGCCGGAGCAGTTCTCGGCCGAAACCGAGCGGCTATGGGCGCAGGTACAGCCGCTGTACGAGCAGCTGCACTGCTTCGTGCGCGCGCGCCTGCATGCGAAATACGGCGACCTGGTACCGGCGAACGGCCTGATCCCGGCCGACCTGCTCGGCAACATGTGGGCGCAGGACTGGAGCAACATCTACGACCTGGTCGAGCCGTACCACGGCATCGGCAGCCTCGACGTCGACGGCGCCCTGCGCCAGCGCCACGACGCCCTGGAGAAGCAGAAGCTGGCCGAGTTCCAGGCCAAGATCGCCAAGGAGCACCCGGGGCAGAAGCCGACCGTGCAGGAGCTGGCCAACGTCGAGCAGCAGGTGGACCGGCAGTTCGCCAAGGACACGGCGAAGATCGCCGAGGACTTCTACACCTCGATCGGCTTCCCCGCCCTGCCCGCCTCGTTCTGGGACAAGTCGCAGCTGACCCGCCCGCGCGACCGCGACGTGGTCTGCCACGCCAGCGCCTGGGACCTCGACCAGAACGGCGACGTGCGCATCAAGATGTGCATCCGCCCGGACGAGGAGAGCCTGGAAACCATCCATCACGAGATGGGCCACATCTACTATTTCCTGCACTACAACCAGCAGCCGGAGCTGTACCAGAGCGGCGCCCACGACGGCTTCCACGAGGCGATCGGCGACACCATCACCCTTTCGATCACGCCGCAGCACCTGCAGAAGATCGGCCTGGTGCCGGCCGCCAAGTCCGCGCCGGATGAGCAGAAGGCGCTGATCAACGCGCAGATGAAGCGGGCCCTGGCCAAGATCGCCTTCCTGCCGTTCGGCAAGCTGATCGACCAGTGGCGCTGGCAGGTGTTCTCGGGCCAGGCCCAGCCGGCGCACTACAATGCCGCCTGGTGGACCCTGCGCGAGAAATACCAGGGCATCGCGCCGCCGCTGGCGCGCAGCGAGGAGGATTTCGATCCGGGCGCGAAGTACCACGTGCCGGGCAATACGCCCTACACGCGCTACTTCCTGTCCTTCGTCATCCAGTTCCAGTTCCAGAAAGCGCTGTGCGACGCCGCCGGCTTCACCGGCCCGCTGTACCAGTGCGACATCTACAACAGCAAGGAAGCGGGCAAGAAGTTCGGCGACATGCTCGCCCTCGGCGCCTCCAAGCCCTGGCCGGAGGCGATGAAGGCGCTGACCGGGCAGGAGCAGATGGACGCCTCGGCCATCACCGAGTACTTCGCGCCGCTGATGGGCTATCTCAAGGAGCAGAACCAAGGCCAGTCCTGTGGCTGGCAGGCGCCGGCGGACCCGCTGGCCGGACCGCAGAGCGCCGCCGCGCCCGCCACGGCCGCGCCGGGCTAGCGCCGGGTTTCAACAGGGATTCAGGGGCGCGGAAACGCGCCCCTTTTTTGTCCGCTCAGCGACGCAGCTCGAGCCGGCCGACGAAGGCGCGCGTGTCGTACTCGAAGGCCACCTGCCCGTCATGCTGGTGGGCATCGAACAGGGCGTCCAGCGCCGCCAGCATCGGCTCGTGCCCCGGTGCGCCCGCCGCCGGCGCGTAGGATGAGGACAGCAGGCGGCCACGCAGGCCCTCGCGGTCGAAGTACTGGGTGTAGGGAACGCTGTGCTCGACGAAGTTCGCGGGCGCGAAGAACGGGCGGATCACCTCGAGGTTGGCCTGGGCCGGCACGCCGGAATGGGCGTATTCCGGGGCATGCGCCTGCAGCAGGGCCTCATAGCCGCGCAGGAACGGCGTGTCCTCGCGCCGCACGTTCCAGATCAGCGCCACCTGGCCGCCCGGCACGAGGATGCGGGCGAACTCGGCACGCACCGGCTCGGGCCGGAACCAGTGAAAGGCCTGCGCCGCGGTGACCAGCTTGACGCTATGGTCGGCCAGGCCGGTGGCCTCGGCGGTGCCTTCGCGGCTGCGGAACGCGGTGCCGAACTCCGCCAGATAGGCATCGCCGGCGGCGCGCATCGGCGCGTTCGGCTCCACCCCCTCCACCCGCAGCACGTGGCGCAGCAACTCGCGGGTGAACAGGCCGGTGCCGCTGCCGACGTCGGCCACCATATCCCCGGCGCGCAGGCCGCACTGCCGCATCAGCCAGGGCATCAGCGCCGCGGGGTAACCGGGGCGCGTGCGCACGTAGTCTTCGACGCGGTTGCCGAAACGCTCGGTGGATTCCATGCCCCCTATTTTAGGCGGGAATCCGCACCCCGAAGCGTCGACTTTTTAGCTAGAGTGCGCCATGGACTTCCTGCCCATCCTCGCGCAGTGCCGCCTTTTCGCCGGCCTGGCGCCGCCTGCGCTGGCGCGGCTGGAGGCGCTGTGCACGGTGCAGGAGCTGCGGGGCGGGGAGACCCTGTTCCGCATCGGCAAGCCGCCGGAATACCTGTACATCGTGGCGCTGGGCCGCCTGCGCGCGGTGCTGCCCGACGGCAGCGTCGCCGGCGACATCACGCGTCTGGAGCCGGTCGGCGAGATCGGCCTGCTCTCCGGCGAGCCGCACGGCGCCGACGTGCACGCGCTGCGCGACAGCCTGCTGCTGCGCATCGCCCGCGATGACCTGCTGGCCTTCGTCGTCACCTACCCGGCAGCGCTGCTGGAGATGACCCGGGTCATCGTCCATCGCCTGCGCCGCAACCAGCGCCGCGCCTTCCTGGAGATGGCGCGCCAGGCGCAGTCGATGGCGCTGCTGCCGGCGCACCCGGGCATCGACATCGGCGGCGTGACCCTGCGCCTGCAGCAGGCGCTGGAGTCCTGCGGCCTGCCGGTGCAGCGCCTGGACGTGGCGCGGGTCGAGGACGCGATGGGCGCCGGCGCGTCCGAGCGCCTGCTGTCGGACCCGCATGCCCACCAGCAGCTGATGAACTGGCTGGACGAGCACGAGCGCAGCAACGCCAACCTGCTCTATTGCGCCAGCGACGGCGACAGCGCCTGGGCCGAATGCTGCCTGCGCCAGTGCGACCGCGTGCTGATCGTGGCCGACAGCACGCAGGCGCCGCGCGACGCGGCGGTGCTCGATACCTTGCGCCGGCTGGAGCTGCGCGTGCCGGTCAACCTGTTGCTGCTGCGGCCGGAATCCATCATCGAACCGGGGTTCCAGATGTCGTTCGCGGCGGTTG
>CAYWPB010000430.1:0-3419 GCA_964458725.1 uncultured Nevskia sp.
TCATCACCAGGCCGACCATGCCGAAGAAGGCCTTGGAGATCGACTCGAACAGGTCCAGCACCGGCCGCCCGGGCTGGCCCAGGCGCGACAGCGCGATGCCGAACAGCACCGCCACCAGCAACACCTGCAACAGGTCGCCATTGCCGGCGAAAGCATCGCTGAAAGTCTTGGGGATGATGTGCAGCAGGAACTCCACCGTGCTCTGGCTCTGCGCCTGCTTGGCGTAGGCGGCGACGGCGTTGGCGTCGAGCGTGGCCGGGTCGACGTTGAAGCCGGCGCCGGGCTTGAGCACGTTGACCACGACCAGGCCGATGGCCAGCGCGAAGGTGGAGACGATCTCGAAGTACAACAGGCTCTTGGCGCCGACGCGGCCGACCTTGCGCAGGTCGGCCGCGCCGGCGATCGCGAGCACCACGGTGAGGAAGATCACCGGGCCGGTCAGAATCTTGATCAGGCCGATGAAGGCGTCGCCCAGCGGCTTGAGCGCGACGCCGGTCTGCGGCGCGAAGTGGCCGACCGCCCCGCCGATGACGATGGCCAGAATGACCCACAGGTACAGCTGCTTGGACGCGGCGCGCATGCTTCTCCTCCTGCCGTGGTTTTCAGGCACGGCGCAGAGGCCCGTGCCGGCAGGATATTGCGCGTGGCGGCTCGGCTGCGAAATAACGCGATGGTATTAGGCGCTGGCTTCCCCTCTCCCGCTGGCGGGAGAGAGGGTCAGAGGAGAGGGGCCGTGAAACTTTGTTGGGCGCCACAGAGTTGATGTAGGGCGGCCCATGCCCGCCGGCGCACTTTCACACCGCACCGCATGCGGCCAGTGCGCCGGCGGCCATGGGCCGCCCTACATGCCGTTCTCCTATTTGCGGCGACGGCCCTTGGCGGCGGCAGCTTTCTCACGCAGCTTGGGCTTTTTCTTTGCCGCGCCTTTCTTCACCGGCTTGCCGCCCGAACGCGGCGCCAGCCATTGCGCCGCGTAAGCCCAGGTGGTAGCCGGCGCCTTGCTGCCGGCGAACACGCCGGCGTGGCCGCCCGGCGCGAGCATGAAGTCCTTGTCCTTGGAGCCGACGATGTCCAGCACCTTGCGCGCCGCCTCCACCGTGACGATCTTGTCGGTCTTGCCGGCGATGGCGAGCATCGAGCAATCGATGCGGTCGAGCAGGGCCTGCTTGCGTCCGCCGAGGCGGATGCGTCCGGCGGCCAGCTCGTTGTCGATGCCCACCTGCACCACGAAGTCCTGCACGATGCCACCTGGATAGGCGTGCATCTTGTTGAACCAGGTCGACATGGTCTGGTGCTCGATGACGTAGTCGCGGTCCCACAGGTTCATCAGCAGGTCGAGATAACTCTGCAGAGTGCCGAGCGGGTTGGTCAGCTTGAACGCCAGCGACGACACCCAGCCCGGGATCAACAGCTTGTCCGGGTCGATGTTGTGGATGCGGAACGGTGTCAGCTTGCGCACCAGCCGCGCCGGCCCGTTCATCGCCTCCATCAAGCGGCCGGCGATGCCGATCTGGTGGGCGTCGATCGGGCTGGCGATGGTGACGATGTTGCGCAGCTTCGGATCGTGCGACCAGCCGGCGTAGATCAGGCAGAACAGGCCGCCCATGCAGTAGCCGAGCAGGCTCAGCTCCTGCTCGCCGCTGTCCTCGCGCACTGCCCGCAGCGCCTGCGGCAGCATGCGTGTGGTGTAGTCGGCGAGGCCCAGGTGGGAGTGGTCGATGTCCGGGCTGCCGAAATCCACCAGGTAGACGCGGAAGCCCTCGGCCAGCAGGTATTTCACCAGGCTGCGGTTGGGGAACAGGTCGAAGTTCAGCGGGTCGGCCGCCAGCGGCGGTACCAGCACCACCGGCAGCTTGTGCTGGCGCCGCTTCACCGGCCGCGGCTCGTCGCCGACCTGGATGTAGTCCTCGGCCAGCAGCGGGTAGCGCCGCACCGACAGCAGGCCCTGCTGCAGGATCAGCTCGTACGGCGTCTGGTTGGCCGCGACGAAGCGCTCGCTGTTGAGCTGGCGCTCGACGGCGTTGCTGATCCATTGCAGGGTGCGTTCGCCGAGTAGCGAGGCCCGGTTTGCGATGTTGTGCAGCATGAGGTGACTACCGTTCAGAAGGTTGAATATCTTCGCTTGGATGCGGCCAGCTAGGCATTGGCCCCGGTGACGATGGCCCGCTCGAACGCTCCCTGCCTGAGGTCATCGACATGGATGACGACGTATAGCCAGTTGGTGCCGAAAGCAAACCCTGCAGCGTTGTCGTAGTCGATTCGCCAGATCAGCGCGTAGTCTCTTATGGACTTGGAGCGCTCTGAAGCCGGTTCCAGACCATAGTGATCGTTGAGCGCCTCATTGGCATGGCCGAAAAGCTTGTGTCCACCACGACCGTCCACATCGACACCCGCTATCTCGAGGTCGTTCATGTACTCCCAGAGCTCGTCGTCATCCTTGGGAATCGCATCAAACCAATCCAGGCCCCGCATTGACCAGCCAGCGGCGAATTCAACACGGGCCTCGTATTTCGCAACCATCTCCACTCTTGCGGGCGGCACAGCTTTGCTCTCGGCCGGTGTCGGGTACCACCTCACCCTTGCGTGAAACTGGCCCGGCACCAAATCGACCGCCATGAGTCCTGCCTCAGGCATGCCACCAGGTATCGGAGAACCTGCATTACCAAGTGCGCGCGCAGCCTCGCTGAAGTTGATCTGGCCTATGAAGCGGCCATCCCGCAGATCGGAGTCCGTTTCGGCGTAGGGAACACCTCCGAACTTGCTGGTCGTTGGCGCCAGTACCGATTCAGGTGGAGGGCGCCCGAGTAACCGATCGACAAAACGCCCTCGAATGGGTGTGTCGCGAACCCTTGAAGTCCGCAGTACGACGCAGGGGCGAACGTCGGTTACGACGCGCCGGACGGCGCTTGCAACCCTTGCCGGTCGGCTCGCCAGAAGCAGTTCGAGACCCGGAAGCAGTGTGTTCGGCGGTTTGTGGTCCATTTCCTGAATCGCTGAGCGTGGAGCTTAACGAGTAGTCGGATAAGCCTGCTCAATAAATCTTTACACAAGCTTCGCACAGGCTGAACGGCCGCAGCGCAGCATCCACCCTGCGCCCCGGCCAAGTGCGGGGGCACCACACACTCAGACAGAAGGTGGACCATGAAACTGACGAACTGGAAATCCGGGCTGCTGCGCACGGCGGTGCTGGGCGGCGCGGTGGGCCTGGGCCTGGCGGCGATGGCCGCGATCAGCGCGCCGCAGGCGCCGGCCGGCGACGACCCGGCGGCGATGATGGAGCAGCACCACGCGCAGATGCAGAAGCACTTCGACCAGGTGCTGGGCGAGATCGGTGCCAGCGAGGAGCAGAAGCAGCAGAACCACAGCCTGTTCAAGGACGCGATGACGGCGGAGCAGGCCGACATGAAGCCGTTCCACCC
>CAYWPB010000431.1:0-3388 GCA_964458725.1 uncultured Nevskia sp.
TGCGGGCGTCCTTGATGCCGGCCAGGTGCTGGATGGCGCCGGAGATGCCGATGGCGAAGTACAGCTCCGGCGCGATGATCTTGCCGGTCTGGCCGACCTGCATGTCGTTGGGGACGTAGCCCGAGTCCACCGCGGCGCGCGAGGCGCCGACGCCGGCCTTGAGCTTGTCGGCCAGCTCGTAGATGACCTTGAAGTTCTCGGAGCTGCCCAGGGCGCGGCCGCCGGAGACGACGCGGCTGGCGGACTGTAGTTCCGGACGCTCGGACTTCTGCGCTTCGAGCTTGATGAAGCGGGTGTGGGTCGGCAGGGTCGCGTTGACGCTGGTCTTCTCCACCGCGGCGGAGCCGGTGGCGCCGACGGCGCTGAAGCTGGCCAGGCGGATGGTGGCGACCACGGCCGGGGTGGACGGGGCTTCGACCGTCAGGATGGCATTGCCGGCGTAGATCGGACGGTCGAAGGAGGTCGGGCCGTGCACGGCCATGACGTCCGACACCTGCTGCACGCCGAGCTTGGCGGCGACGCGCGGCAGGAGGTCTTTACCGAAAGTGGTGCCGGGAGCCAGGACGTGGCTGTAGCCACCCTTGGCCAGTTCGACGACCTGCGGGGCGATGATGGCGGCCAGGGCGTGGTCGTTCTCGGCGCGGTCGATCTGCAGGACCTTGGTCACGCCGTCGAGCTTGGCGGCCTCGGCGGCGGCGGAGCCACCGTCCTTGGCGAAGATGGCGACATGGATTTCGCCGCCGATGGCCTTGGCCGCGGTGACGACCTTGGCGATGCTGCTGCTGAGCTTGCCGTCGGCCTGCTGGCCGATAATCAGAATCTTGGACATGGGATTACTCTCGCTATTCCTTAGATCAGGCCCTTGCCTTTGAGGGCGGCGACGAGATCGTCGACGGTCTTGACCATGACGCCCTTGGAGCGCTTGGGCGGCGCGGCGGTCTTGGTGGCCTTGAGGCCGGCGCCGGCGGAAACGCCGAGGTCGCCCAGGCTGACGGCTTCGATCGGCTTCTTCTTGGCCTTCATGATGTCCGGCAGCTTGAGATAGCGCGGCTCGTTCAGGCGCAGGTCGGTGGTGACCACGGCCGGCAGATCGATTTCCAGGGTTTCCAGGCCCGCGTCGACTTCGCGGGTGACGGTGGCCTTGGCGGCTTCCAGGTCGATCTTGCTGGCGAAGGTGGCCTGCGGCAGGTCGAGGATGGCGGCGACCATCTGGCCGGTCTGATTGGCGTCGTCGTCGATGGCCTGCTTGCCCAGCAGGAACAGGTTGGCGCCTTCCTTCTTGAACACGGCGGCCAGGGCCTGAGCGGCGGTCAGGGGCTGCACTTCGCCCTCTTCCTTGACGTGGACGGCGCGGTCGGCACCGAAGGCCAGGGCGGTGCGCAGGGTTTCCTCGCACTTGGCGCCGCCGATGGTCACGGCGACGATTTCGGTGATCTTGCCCTTTTCCTTCAGGCGCACCGCCTCTTCCATGGCGATTTCGTCGAACGGATTGACGCTGAACTTCACGCCGTCCGTCACCACACCGGAACCATCCGGCTTCACCTGGATGCGGACGTTGTAGTCCACCACGCGCTTGACGCTCACCAATGCTTTCATTTACTCGCTCTCACTGAAATAACAACCCAATTCGACTAGGTTCGGCTGAAGCCCTGTTCCCGGCGCCGGTGGAACTCTGCCGCACTGCACACGGAAAAGTCCAGATCGCGGATGCGGCCGTCCTTCAGGCCGTAGACCCAGCTGTGCACGCACAGCTCCTGGCCGCGCTCCCAGGCATCGCGCACCACCGTGGTCTCGCACACGTTGGTGGCCTGCTCCAACGAATTCAGCTCGCACAGGCGGTCGGCGCGCTTGTCATCGTTCTCGATCTGCGCCAGCTCGCGACGATGCTCGGTGGCGACGTCGCGCACATGCTGGATCCAGTTGTCGGCCAGGCCGACGCGCTGACGGTCCAGCGCGGCGCGCACGCCGCCGCAGCCGTAGTGGCCGACGACCATGATGTGCTTGACCTTCAGCACGTCGACCGCGAACTGCAGCACGGAGAGGAAGTTGAGGTCGCTGTGCACCACCACGTTGGCGACGTTGCGGTGGACGAACACCTCGCCCGGCGGCAGGTCGATGATCTCGTTGGCCGGCACCCGGCTGTCGGAGCAGCCGATCCACAGGAACTCCGGCGACTGCTGCTTGGCCAGCGCGGCGAAGAAACCGGGACGCTCGACCTCGGTGCGCAAGGCCCAGGAGCGGTTCTTCTGCAGCAGATGGTCGAGCGTGTTCGGCACCGGTCGTACTCTCCTTGAGGTGCCGCCTTACATGTTGGCGTAGTTGGGGCCGCCGGAGCCTTCCGGCGCGACCCAGGTGATGTTCTGCGCCGGGTCCTTGATGTCGCAGGTCTTGCAGTGCACGCAGTTCTGCGCGTTGATCTGGAAGCGCTTGCCTTCGGCGCCCTTGTCCACCACCTCGTACACGCCGGCCGGGCAGTAGCGCTGCGCCGGCTCGTCGTACAGCGGCAGGTTCTTGGAGATCGGGATCGTCGGGTCGGCCAGCTTGAGGTGGACCGGCTGGTCCTCCTCATGATTGGTGCTGGAGATGAACACCGAGGACAGCTTGTCGAAGCTGATCACGCCGTCCGGCTTGGGGTACTCGATCTTCTGGCTCTGCGCCGCCGGCTTGAAGGTGCTGTAGTCCGGGGTGTTGTCGTGCAGGGTCAGCGGCATCTTGCCGCGGAACCAGTTCTGGTCGACGTAGTTGAACGCCGCGCCGAACAGCACGCCGAACTTGTGCATGGCCGGGCCGAAATTGCGGTCGCGGTACAGCTCGTCGTACAGCCAGCTGGCCTTGAAACTCTCCGGGTAGGCCTTCAGCTCGTCGCCGCCCTCGGCGCCGACCATCAGCGCGGCAGCGGCGGCATCGGCCGCCAGCATGCCGGACTTCATCGCGGTATGGCTGCCCTTGATCTTGGAGAAATTCAGGGTGCCGAGGTCGCAGCCGATCAGCGCGCCGCCCGGGAACACCATCTTCGGCAGCGAGTTGAAGCCGCCCTTGCAGATGGCGCGGGCGCCGTACGACACGCGTTTGCCGCCTTCCAGGTATTTCTTCAGCACCGGGTGGTGCTTGATGCGCTGCAGCTCGTCGAACGGCGACAGGTAGGGGTTGCTGTAGGACAGGTCGACGATCAGGCCGACATACACCTGGTGGTTCTCCAGGTGATACATGAAGAAGCCGCCGGGGTTGGCGCTGTTCAGCGGCCAGCCGGCGCCGTGGATCACCAGGCCCTGTTCGTGCTTGGCCGGGTCGATGGTCCAGAGCTCCTTCAGGCCGATGCCGTAGTGCTGCGAGTCGGAGCCGGTGTCGAGCTGGTAGTGCTTGAGCAGGCGCTTGCCCAGGTGGCCGC
>CAYWPB010000432.1:0-3386 GCA_964458725.1 uncultured Nevskia sp.
CCCCTGCCCGACCTGCGCACCCGCCTCGCGGCCTGCGCGGTGTTCGGCCTGAAGCCGCTGGACGATGCGGAGCTGCGCGCCATGCTGCGCCGGCGCGCGAAACTGCGCGGGCTGGAGATGCCGGAAGAAGTGGCGGAGTTCCTGCTGCGGCGGCTGCCGCGCTCGGTGCCCGCGCTGATCCAGGCCCTGGACCGTCTCGACCGGGGTTCGCTTACGACGCAGCGGCGCCTGACGATCCCGTTCGCGCAGCAGACGCTTGACGCTCTCTCGCACTGAGGCGCACGAACAGAACCACGCCGACGAAGTCGAGCGCGGCGAACACACTCAGGATGGTGCCGATCATGCGTCGCCCCGGCACCGCCACACCCTCGGCCAGCAACCCGGCGACATAAAACACCAGCAGCATGCTAGCCCAGCCGGCGGTATAGGTGCTCCGGCGCAGCAGGCCCGGCAGCGGCGCCAGCAGCGGCAAGCTCAGCAGGATGCCGGGCAGCCAGCCGCACCAGGCGACGAGGCCGGCGATCAGCAACAGGTGGGTGGCCAGCGCGACGCCGCGCGCCCATTCGCTCAGTTTCATCATGCCTGCAACTTCAATGCGACTTCAGCAACCCGCTTGCCCAACGCCAGGCACAGCGCCAGTTCCTCTTTGGTCGGCGTACGCGGCTTGTTGCCGACGCCGGCGACGTGGCTGGCACCATAGGGGGTGCCGCCTGCGGTGGTAGTGGACAGTTCGGTTTCCGTATACGGCAGGCCTAGCAGCAGCATGCCGTGATGCAGCAGCGGTAGCATCATCGACAGCAGCGTGCTCTCCTGGCCGCCATGCAGGGTGCCGGTGGAGGTGAACACCGCCGCCGGCTTGCCGGCGAGTCCACCGGACAACCACAGATCGGAGGTCGAATCGATGAAGTGCTTGAGCGGTGCCGCCATGTTGCCGAAGCGGGTCGGGCTGCCGAGGATCAGACCGGCGCATTCGCGCAGGTCGCGTGCTTCGACGTAGGGCGCGCCTTCCTCAGGCACCGGCGGCGCGGCGACGGTGGTGACGGGCGCCACCGGCGGCACGCTGCGCAGGCGCGCCTGGGCGCCGCGCACCGACTCCACGCCGCGGCAGACCTGGCGTGCCATCACGGCGGTGGAGCCGTGACGGGAGTAGTAAACGACGAGGATTTCGGCCATGTGCTGGGACGTTGTGAAGGGCGCTAGTTTACTGGTTCAAACGATGTTTGACCGGCCCGGTACGCCTCGCTAGGCTGCCCGCCATGCCCAATCCCAAGCGCCTGCCGCGGCCCCCGACCGCAAGCTCCCCCTCCTGCCTGCTCGCCGTCATCGGCATCGCCGCGGGACTGGCCGGCTGCCAGGCGATGCCGCACCGGATCGACTCCGCCAGCCCGGCGGAGGACCCCAAGAACATTGCCCGCGCCATGGCGCAGGCGCCGGCCCAAACGCCGACGCCCCCGGCACCCAGGCCGGCGGCGACGACGCACGCGGCCGCCCCTGCCGTCACAACTCCCGCCGGCGTTCCTGCGCCATCCGCAGCGACGGCTAGCGCGCCCAAAGCCGTTGCCGCAACAAACACCCCGGCTGCGCCGCCCCATGTCGCGCCCGCTCCCACCGCTGCCGCCGAAGCACCGAAGGCCGCGCCTGCGCCGCCGCCGGCCGCCGTCAACAAGGCAGCCGAATCCAGGCCCGTGTCCGCTGCCGCCGAAGCGCCGGCCAGGCCGCCTTTGGTTGCGGCACCGCCTGCAGCTCCGCCTGCCCACTCCGGAATGCTGGCGATGATGACGGCCGACGACGCCGTCCTCGCTACCCGCATCGGTGGTGACAAGGCAGTAGAGCCTCCGCCTGCTCCCGCGGGGGCCGCCAAGCCGGCGGCGCCAGAGAAGACTGTGCCAGCCGTACCGAGCAAGCCGGCCGAAGCCACTGGCAAGACTGCTCCGAAGAGCACTACCGAAACCGCGGCGAAGACCGGGTCCAAGCCGCAGGCCGCAGCGGCGAACCCTGTTCCGGATTCCAGGCCGGCCGCAGTGGCCAGCTCCAGTACCGCAAAAGCCGCCGAAGCACCCAGGACGCCGGCGAGCGGTTCGGCCGCCAGCGCCAGCCCGGCCAAGACCGGCGAAGCGCCCAAGACACCGGCGCCGGCAGCGAGCCCCGCAGCCGCCTCCACGCTAGCGAACGTTGCCAGCAGCGACGCGGCCAAGACCGCCGAGGCGGCGAAGACTCCGCCAAAGGCGGACGTCACCCAATCGAACTCCGCGCCCGCGGGCACGGCCCCCGCGAGCGCCGTGCCTGCGACTCCTGCGTCGCCAACCGTGGACAGCGCGCCGCCTCAAGCCAGTCCTCCCGAGCCGCCGGTGGTGATGATCACCAGCGCCGACCAGGAAATCCGCGTCCCGCCCGCCTCGTCGTCACCGACACCGACGCCGGCAGCCGCGTCATCTCCGGCGCCAGCGCCGCCAGCCATTTCCACGCCAGCGCCAACCACTCAGGCAGCCGCAGCGACAAGCCAGGCGCCGGCCGTGAAGCCGCAGCCACCGGCGAAGAAGCCTGCCGATACGCTCAAGACCTCCACGCCGCCCGCAGCCAAACCGGCAGCGCCGGCAGCCCATGCCACCGCAGCCGCGCCCGGCACGACCGCTGCTACTGCCGCGCCTGTTTCGTCCGCAGCTTCCGCACCGCCTCCGCCGGCGGCTGACAGCCGGGCCAATGCGTTGTACGGCATGCCCTTGCCCAACTTGCCGGCGCTGCGCCGCCCCGATCAACCGGATAACTCCGCTGCGCCGACCCAGGTGGCGCGTGCGGAAACAACAGCAACACCGGCAGCGGCTCCCGATCAAACCGCCGAACTGGCCCAAGCCGAACTGGCCCAAGCCGAACTGCGCAAGGCGCAGAACCGCATCGGCCTATCCGACGCGCAGCTGGCCGAGATCCAGTCCGCACAGGACCGCATGGCGAGTGGCGACAATGGCGGCGCCTTCGTCATGCTGCAGGGGCTCAACGCCGAACTGCAGAGCGAGACACGCAGCTACGTAGTGCAGGACAACGAGAGCATGTGGCACGTCGCCGGGCAACCGGAGGTCTACGGCAATTCCTACCTGTGGCCGCTGGTGTGGCAGGCCAACCGAGACAAGGTGAAGAAGCCCAGCCAGCTGTACAAGGGCCTGCGCCTGGTAGTCCCGGCGCATCCGACGGCTGAAGAGGTGGCGCAGGCCCTAGCCTACTCCAAGGAAAACAACCTGGAAGGCATGAACCAGGCGGACAGCAAGTAGTCCGCCTGGACCGGCCGGCGGCTTACTTGCGGTAGAACTTCTTCTCCCAGGCCTTCTGCTTGGCCCCCGCCTCGCGCAGGAACGGCGCCAGGGTGCCCAGGCCGATCAGGGAGCGGTTGAGCC
>CAYWPB010000433.1:0-3379 GCA_964458725.1 uncultured Nevskia sp.
AGCGCGTCTCGATCTTCCTGGAGGTCGAGGGCCTGGGCGACTACCTGCCCAAGTACGCCGGCAACCTCGACATCATGACCGCCTCGGCCACCCGCACCGCCGAGATGTTCGCCGAAGAGCTGCTGGCGGGAAGGTTGAACCTGGAGCCGGTGGCGGCCTGAACCGAGAGTCCCCTCTCCCCTTGGGGGAGAGGGACAGGGTGAGGGGTAGCCGCAGCGATGAAGCCCAATCGCGACGACCACCCCTCACCCAAACCCTCTCCCCCAAGGGGAGAGGGCTTCAAAGCGAGGATTGAGAGATGAACCTGCAAGGCATCAAAGTCAAAGTCCATGACATGTCGTTGCGCGACGGCATGCACCCCAAGCGCCACCAGATCACCATCGAGCAGATGCGCAGCATCGCCCGCGGCCTGGATCAGGCCGGCGTGCCGCTGATCGAGGTCACCCACGGCGACGGCCTGGGCGGCGCCTCGGTCAACTACGGCTTCCCCGCCGCGACCGACGAGGAATACCTGCGCGCGGTGATTCCCGAACTGAAGCAGGCCAAGGTCTCGGCCCTGCTGCTACCGGGCATCGGCACTGTCGACCATCTGCGCATGGCGGCTGACTGCGGCGTGCATACCATCCGCGTCGCCACCCATTGCACCGAGGCGGACGTATCCGAGCAGCACATCGCGCTGTCGCGCAAGATGGGCCTCGACACCGTCGGCTTCCTGATGATGGCGCACATGGTAGAGCCGCAGAAAATCCTGGAGCAGGCGCTGCTGATGGAGAGTTACGGCGCCAACTGCCTCTACGTCACCGACTCGGCCGGCTACATGCTGCCGCACGACGTGACCGCGCGCGTCGCGCTGCTGCGCGAGAAGCTGAAGCCGGAAACCGAGATCGGCTTCCACGGCCACCACAACCTGTCGATGGGCGTCGCCAACTCGATCGCCGCGGTCGAGGCCGGCGCACGCCGTATCGACGGCGCCTGCGGCGGCCTCGGCGCCGGCGCAGGTAACACGCCGACGGAGGTGTTCGTGGCGGTGTGCAATCGCATGGGCATCGAGACCGGCGTCGACGTGTTCAAGGCCTCGGACGTAGCCGAGGACCTGATCCAGCCGATTCTCGACTTCCCGATCCGCATCGACCGCAACGCCCTGACCCTGGGCTACGCCGGCGTGTATTCCTCCTTCCTGCTGTTCGCCCAGCGCGCCGAGAAGCGTTACGGCATCTCGGCCCGCGAGATCCTGCTCGAACTGGGCCGGCGCAAGATGGTCGGCGGCCAGGAGGACATGATCGAGGATGCCGCGCTGACCATGGCGCGCGAGCGCAAGGCCCCGACGGCAGCCTGAAACGCCGGCGCGGCCGCCCGTTTTTCCGCCGGGCGGCCGGCGCGCCGGCGGTCCCCGTGCGCAAACCGTTGTAACCGCAACGTTTTTTTCCGATATGGCCGAACGGCGGCAAGTCTGTTACAACTACTGCAAACAGGTGATGACCCGTTCGGGTCATCACGATTATTGTGCAGATAGAACAATTAGTTGGCAGCCGTCACGGAAGCCGACAAGTGCCGGGGACAATCGCGGTAACGCGGTTGCAACAGGAAGACCCTAGCGAACCCGAATGGCCCGGCCACTCGGCCGGCGCCAGCAGCGCCCGAGCCGCGCTTCGCGCGGCGGCGGGTGGTTCGCGCGGACCACCTTTCCCCGTTGGGCTCAGGGTCCCGCACCTGCGGGACCGCCAGGTGCAAGGGGAGTTGAGGCGATGATTCTGCGGCGCGTGTTGCCGGCCGTGCTGGCCGGTGTTGCGATCGGCGTGCTGGTCTTCCTGCTGCGCATGACGCAGAGCGCGGACAGCGACCTCCATCTTGAGCATCTGGCCAATATCCGCACGGTCAACGGCCTGGACGTGCAGCTCAACCGCGTCATGACCCAGGCGCGCGTGGCCTCGTTGCAGCAGGAAGGCGACGATCGCTCCGCCATCACCGCCCAGCTCGGCGATGCCCTTGACGCGCTCGACAAGGGGCCCAAATCCCTGCGCGGCCTGACGCCCAAGCTCGACCAGGCCCTGGACAAGTTCCTCGACACGATCCAGTCCAAGTTCGAGCTGGACTTCGACATCGAGGCACGCAATACCATCCTCAACCAGCGCCTGGTCAACAGCGTCAACTCGGTGTCCGGCGATGTCGACACCCTGGTGGCCGCCGCCAGGCCCTCATTGCGCAAGCAGGTGCGCGATATCGGCGACCAGCTCAAGACCCAGCTGGTGATCTACGGCGTGACCCCCTCGCCGACCAACGAAAAGGACGTGCAGGCCCTCAACGAGCAGCTGCACAAGACCGCCGCCGGCCAGTCCCAGGCGTACCGCGACGCCCTGACCAAGCTGGACACCACCAGCAAGGACGTGATGACCGACAAGGACGAGCTGGTCACCAAGCTGCAGGACTTCCTCGACCGCCCCACGGGTCCGCAGCTGCAGGCGGTCGAACAGCTCTATTCCGCCTGGTACGCCGGGCAAGTGGCGGTGGCCAGCCAATACCGGCTGGCCCTGGTGGTCTACGCCGCGGTGCTGCTGCTGGTGCTGGGCTGGCTCGGCCTGCGCCTACGCGGCAGCTACCGCGACCTGGACCGCGCCAACGCCGGCCTGACCCGCGCCAACGAGACGCTGGAGGAGCAGGTCGAGAAGCGCACCCACGACCTCAGCCTGGCGCTGCAGGACCTGCGGGCCTCGCAGGCGCAGCTGGTGCAGTCCGAGAAGATGGCCTCGCTGGGCCAGATGGTGGCCGGCGTGGCCCATGAGATCAACACGCCGCTGGGCTACGCCCGCAGCAACACCGAGATCGTGCGCAACTCCCTGGCCGACGTGCGCGGCCTGTGCCTGGCCCAGGACAAGGCCCTGGGACTGATGACCGCGGAAGGAGCCTCCGACGAGGAAGTGGCCGCCGCCGTGGCCGCGGCCGACACGCATCGCCAGAACGTCAACGCCGAGGAGCTGATGGGCGACCTGCACGGCCTGCTGCAGGACACCGACCATGGCCTTCACCAGATCTCCGAGCTGGTTGCGAGCCTCAAGGACTTCCCCCGCCTCGACCGGTCGCGCAACGACCTGTTCCAGATCAACGACGGCCTCGAATCGGCCCCCCATAACCGCCCCAACCCGATGAACATGTTTCAGGAGCTCACGAACTGCCGCCACGGCATCTTCGTGCAGCCGGTGCAGCTTCCGGCGAGCAAGGGCGTCGGCCAGGCTCTCCCGCGCTACGGCTTCTATGTCCGTGAGGGCGAAATCGAACAGCACCTCCGCCACCTCGACGAGTGCGGTGTCGCCCATTCGGATCCCGTGCACACCTCCGCCGACGGCGAGGAGTACCTGGAAGCTCTCTTCCGCGCCGGCTACGC
>CAYWPB010000434.1:0-1848 GCA_964458725.1 uncultured Nevskia sp.
TGAGGCTCTGCGGGCGGCGGCGGTTGACGTCGACCACCGAGATCTCCGGGTCGCTCAGCACCTTGCGCAGCTCCTCGCGGATCTCTTCATAGCGGTGCGGGTTGTCGATCGGCTTGCCGTCGCCTTCCATCACCACATAGGAGTCGAGGACGTAGCCGTCGGCGGTGGTGTTGATGCGGGCGTCGAGGATGTTCAATCCCAGGCGCGCCAGCACCCCGGTGGACAGGCCGAACAGGTGGTCGCGGTCGCGGGTGTAGACGAACACCGTGGTGCCCTGGCCCTCGAGCAGGTCCACCAGCACCAGCGGCAGGCTCGATTCGGAGGCGTTGCAGATCGCCGGCAGGTGCCAGGCCAGTTCGGCCGGGGAATGGCGCAGGAAGTAGTCGTTCTCGAAGCGCGCCCACACCGCGTCGGCCTTGTGCGGGTCGATGCCGCGGCTGCCGAGCAGGCCGAGGGCGGCGCGGCGCTGCTCGGCGACGCGCTCGGCCTCGCTCACCGGGTTGTCAAGACCGCGCTCGAGCGCGCGGGCGGTGCTCTGGTACAGCTCGCGCAGCAGGCTGTCGCGCCAGGAATTCCACAGCGCCGGGTTGGTGGCGCGGATGTCCGACACCGTCAGCAGCAGCAGGTAGTCGAGGCGGTTGCGCTCGCCGACCTTGCGGGCGAAGGTGCTGACCACTTCGGGATTGCTGATGTCCTGGCGCTGGGCGGTCAGCGACATGGTCAGGTGGTTGCGCACCAGCCAGGAGACCAGCCCGGCATCGGCGTGCGACAGGCCATGCTCCAGGCAGAACTTCTCGGCCAGCACCGAGCCCAGCTCGGAGTGGTCGCCGCCGCTGCCCTTGGCGATATCGTGATACAGGCCGGCGATGTACAGCAGCTCGGGGCGCGGGATGCGCGCCATGATCTCGCTGTAGTAGGGCAGCTCGCCGCGGAAGCGCTCCATCGCCAGGCGCCGCAGGTTGCGCACCAGGTACAGTGTGTGTTCGTCCACCGTCAGGGTGTGGAACAGGTCGTACTGCATGTGGCCGATGACCTTGCCGAACTCCGGCAGATAGCGGCCGAGCACGCCGTAGCGGTTCATGCGGCGCAGCGCGTGGGTCAGGCCGCCGCCGTGCTGGAACAGGCCGACGAACAGGGTGCGGGCGCGGACATCGTCGCGGTGCGCGTCGATGCGCTTGCGGTCGCGCCGGATCAGGCGCAGCGTGGAGGCGCGTACGCCCTCGATCCGCGGGTGCTGCTGCATCAGGGCGAACAGCTCGAGCAGGGCCGCCGGCTGCTTCTGGAACACCTCGTCGTGGCGCGCCTCGATGTAGCCGCCGCGCAGCTGGAAGCGCGAGTTCAGCTCCTCGACCTTGGCTTCCTCGCCTTTGCCGAGGATCGCCTCCTCGAACAGCTGCAGCAGCAGGTCGTTGAGACAGGACAGCGACTTGATGGTGCGGTAGTACAGCTGCATGAACTGCTCGACCGCCTTGTTGTGGTCGGAGTCGACGTAGCCGAACATCTGCGCCAGCTTGATCTGGTGGTCGAACAGCAGGCGGTCCTCGTGGCGCCCGGTGATCATGTGCAGGGCGAAGCGCACCCGCCACAGGAAGTCCTGGCCGGCGAACAGCTCGTCGCACTCCTGCTTGGTGAGGAAGCCGCGGTTGCGCAGCTCGGTCAGGGTCAGCACGTTGAAGTGCCGCTTCATCACCCAGGCCACGGTATGGATGTCGCGCAGGCCGCCGGGGCTTTCCTTGACGTTGGGCTCGAGCTTGTAGCCGGTGTCGTCGTACTTGGCGTAGCGCTTGCGCTGCTCGTCGAGCTTGGCGCGGAAGAAGGCGTCCACCGGCCACATCTTGTCCGGCGTCA
>CAYWPB010000434.1:1948-3375 GCA_964458725.1 uncultured Nevskia sp.
TCGTCGAGCTTGGCGCGGAAGAAGGCGTCCACCGGCCACATCTTGTCCGGCGTCAGCGCCTCCTGCAGCGCGGCGTAGAGCGAGCCGTCGCCGCACAGCGGCCGCGACTCGATCAGGTTGGTGATGACGGTAATGTCCTGCGCCGCCAGTTCGGCGCACTCGGCGACGGTGCGCACGCCGCTGCCGACTTCCAGGCCGATGTCCCATAGGAAGGCGAAGAACTGCTCCAGCGCGGCCTTGTTGGCCTCCAGCGCGTGTTCGTCGTGCAGCACCAGCAGGTCGATGTCGGAGTGCGGCAGCAGCTCGCCGCGGCCGTAGCCGCCGACCGCGATCAGGCCCAGGCCGGCGGGCTGCTCGGGCAGGAACTGCAGCCAGGCCTGGTGCAATACCTCGTCCACCAGGTGGGCGCGGGCGTGGACCAGGGAGTCGGAGGCGGCGCCTTCCTCGAACAGGCTGCCAAGGCGCTCGCGACCCCACTTGAGGGTGTCGCGGAAAGCGGCGATCGGCTTCTGGCCCTCGCGCGACAGGCGGGCGCGCACTTTGCGCGCCGAAAACACCGACGAGGCGGCGTCTTCGGCCAGATCGAATTCGGCGCCCATCAGTGCGGGACCTTCTCGTCGCTGCGCAGCGTGAGGATGTCGTAGCCGGTGTTGGTGACCAGCACGGTGTGCTCCCACTGCGCCGACAGGGAGTGGTCCTTGGTGACCACGGTCCAGCCGTCCGGCAGCAGACGGGTTTCCGGGCGGCCGGCGTTGAGCATGGGTTCGATGGTGAAGGTCATGCCCGGAACCAATTCAAGGCCCGTGCCAGGACGCCCGTAGTGCAGGATCTGCGGGTCTTCGTGGAAGATGCGGCCGATGCCGTGGCCGCAGTATTCGCGCACCACCGAGTAGCCGTTGCTCTCCGCCACCTGCTGCACCGCCCAGCCGATGTCGCCGAGGCGGGCGCCGGGGCGCACCTTGCGGATGCCGGCGAACATGGCGTCGCGCGGGACCTCGGCCAGGCGCCGCGCCAGCACCGAGGGCTCGCCGGCGAAGAACATCTGGCTGGTGTCGCCGTGGAAGCCGTCCTTGATCACGGTGACGTCGATGTTGATGGCGTCGCCGCGCTTGAGCTGCTTCTCCCCGGGAATGCCGTGGCAGACCACGTGGTTGACCGAGGTACAGATCGATTTGGGGAACGGGGGACGGCCGCCGCCGCCGCCGTAGTTGAGCGGGGCGGGGATGCCCTTGAGCTCGCCGACGATGTAGTCGTGGCAGAGCCGGTTCAATGTCTCGGTGGTCACCCCCGGCTTGACGTGCGGGGCGATCATGGTCAGCACCGAGGCGGCGGCGCGGCCGGCCTCGAGCATCAGGCGTTGTTCTTCGGGGGTCTTGA
Organism: uncultured Nevskia sp.; assembly: GCA_964458725.1. GTDB lineage: Bacteria > Pseudomonadota > Gammaproteobacteria > Nevskiales > Nevskiaceae > Nevskia. Next base: position 3,326 of record CAYWPB010000434.1, read on the forward strand.
TGGAAACCGGCATGGAGGCTGTTCGGGGCAAAAACGTTGCCGGGAAGGGG
>CAYWPB010000435.1:0-3365 GCA_964458725.1 uncultured Nevskia sp.
CATTGAAGCGGGCAATGTGGCCCTTGACGCTCAGCTGCTCCAGGTGCGGGCTGCGCAGGCACACGTAGCGGAACACCTGCCGCGTCAGATGCCGCACGCCGCTAATGTTGAGCTTGCGCAGATTGCGAAACACATTGCCAAAGAGAAACAACAGCGTGGCCTCGGCAAAGGTGCTGCCAAAGCGGTCCAGCTGCTTCACGCGCACTTGCGTGTTGCGAATAAACACCAGCCCGGCCTCCTGCACCGCGCGGGCGAACTCCTCGCGCTCGGACAGGAAACCGTAGCCGGGATGGATCGCCTGTGCACCGGAGGTCCTGGCAGCAGCGATGATATTGTCGATGACGAGGTAGGACTCCTTCGCCGGCGCCGGACCGATGCGCACCGCCTCATCAGCCTCGCGCACATGCAGGGCGTCGCGGTCGGCGTCGCTGTACACCGCCACCGTCCGGTAGCCCTGCTTGCGCGCGCCGCGGATGACGCGCACGGCGATCTCGCCGCGGTTGGCGACGAGCACCTTGGTAAACCGTTGCTTGGTTTGGGGCTGCTTGGGAAGAGTCATGGTCTTGCGGTCGTGTTGACGGCCGGCCAGTCCGAGGCGGAGCGCTCGAAGTAGGCCATCGGGCCGTAGGGTGCGTAAACGGGATGCGGGAAAGCGCGGTCGGCCAGGCGCGGCAGGCCGGCCTTGAGCAGCACCTTCTGCGAGGCGCGGTTGTCCAGCGCGGTGATCGCGGCGACGGTCGGCAGACCGAGTTCGCGGAAGGCGTAATGCAGCAGCGCTTCGGTCATCTCGGTGGCGTAGCCCTTGCCCCAGTGCTGCGGGAACAGGCGGTAGCCAACCTGGATCTGCTCTTCGCCGTGGATGGTGTTGAGCAGATGGAAGCCGATGCACTCGCCGCTGTCGCGCCGCACTGTGGCCCAGATGCCCAGGCCTGGATGCGCATCGTAGTAGTCGAGGATGCGGCTGCGCAGCAGTTCCGCGGATTGCTCCGGCGTCATCACGCCGCCGAGCCAGCGCATCACTTGCGGATCGGCGTTGAGGGCCGTCAGCAGCGGCAGGTCGCCCGGCCCGAAGCGGCGCAGTCGCAGGCGTGCACTGCGCAGGCCACGGCCGGCGTCGACCGGCAATCCCTGCTGGCTTGTTTCAGACCTGACATCTGCGGCCCTCATGCGACCCATTTCGGCGCCCGCTTCTGCATGAAGGCCGTGATGCCCTCGGGCGCTTCGGCGCCACGCACCGCAGTAGCGAACTTCTGCGCGGCGTCGTCCAGCACCGCATCCATGTCGAGATCGTTCGGGTTGAGCACGATCTCCTTGGTCATGGCATTGGCCAGCGGCGCGCAGCCGAGAATCTGCTTGAGCGTGGCCTGCAGCGCGGCGTCGAGGGCGGCGGTATCGGCGTGGACCTCGTGCACGAAACCCAGGCGCAACGCCTCCGCACCCTTGAACTGGGCGCCGGTCAGGCAGAGCTTGCGCGCCTGGGTGAGGCCGATGCGCTCGACGATGAACGGCGCGATCTGCGCCGGCGGCAGGCCGCGGGTGGTTTCAGGCACGCCGAACTTCGTCTCCGCATGGGCCAGGGCCACGTCCGAAACGCAAGCCAGGCCGAAGCCGCCAGCCAGCGCCGCGCCTTCCAGCACCGCCACCACCACCTGCGGCGCCTGGTTGACCTTGCGCAGCATCGCGCCGAAGGCGCGCGAAAAACCCACCACCGGATCGGCCTCGCCCGGCTTCGGCGCCGCCAGGCCGCCGGCCATCATCTCCTTCAGGTCGCCGCCGGCGCAGAAAAAGCCGCCGGCGCCGCGCATGACGATGGCCCGGACCTCGCGCGCCTCGCGTACCGCGTCGAACACCGCGTTGATCTCCTCGACCATGCCGCGGTTCATCGCGTTGCGCTGCTCGGGACGGTTGAGGGTCAGGTGCAGCACGCCGCCGTCGAGGCGCAGGAGGAGGTTTTTGGTTTCCGGGAAGTTCATGCGCAAGTTCTCCAAGGAGCGACCGTCATACCGGCGAAAGCCGGTATCCAGGGCCCAAGAGGATGCACTCCGCTGCCCTGGCTACCGGCTTTCGCCGGTAAGACGTTGTATCTATCTTGTGATCTCTTCATACAAGTCACGCCAGGTTGGATTGCCACCTTCAATCAGCTCCACCTTCCACTTACGCTTCCATTCCTTGATCTGCTTCTCGCGCGTGATCGCCGCTTCTGCGCTGCCATGCTGCTCGAACCAGACCAAGGTATGAACCTTGTACTTCTTGGTGAATCCGTCCGCTTCGTCGTTCCTGTGCTGCCAAATCCGCTTGGCGAGATCAGAAGTCACACCCACATACAAAGTTCCATTCCTCTTGCTCGCCAGCATGTAGACACAGAACGCCTTCTCGTTCACCTCAGGCTGCCCGCGGCGCAGAAAGCTCTGGATACCGGCTTTCGCCGGTATGACGTCAAAAACTAACCAGCCTTCTTCTTGCCGCCATAACCCAGCCGCTTCGAAATGATGCCGAGCATCACCTCGTCCGCGCCGCCGCCGATCGAGTGCAGGCGCAGGTCGCGGTAGAACTGGGCGACCGAGCTTTCCCACATGTAGCCCTGGCCGCCCCAGAACTGCAGGCAGGCGTCGGTGACTTCACGGCCGAGGCGGCCGCTCTTAAGCTTGGCCATCGAGGCCAGCAGCGCGGCGTCGCGACCGGCGACCAGCTCGGTGGTGGCGCGATAGGTCAGTGCGCGTAGCGCCTCCACCTCGGTCTTCAGCTCGGACAGGCGGAACTGCACGTACTGGTTGTCGAGAATCGACTGGCCGAAGGCCTGGCGCTGGCGGGTATACGTGGCGGTGTCGTCGAGCACCCGCTCCATCGCCGCGATGATGCTGGCGGAGAGGAACAGGCGCTCCTCCTGGAACTGCTGCATCTGGTAGGTGAAGCCCTTGCCTTCCTGGCCGATCAGGTAGCGCGCCGGCACCTTGACCTCGTCGAGGAAGATCATGGCGGTGTCGCTGGAGCGCTGGCCCAGCTTGTCCAGCTTCTGCTTGCGGTCGATGCCCTTGGCGTCGAGTGGCACCACGATCAGGCTCTTGTTGCCGTGACGGTCGCCGTCGCCGCTGTTGACCAGCATGCAGGCCCAGTCGGCCTGGGTGCCGTTGGTGATCCACATCTTGGAGCCGGAGATGATGTACTCGTCCCCGACCTTGCGCGCGGTGGTCTTGATCCCCGCCACGTCCGAGCCGGCGCCAGCCTCGCTGACGGCAATGGCGGCGACCATGTCGCCGGCCACGGCCGGCTTGAGGAAGTTGTCCTTGAGGTAGTCGCTGCCGAAGCGGCTCAGCGCCGGCGTCGCCATGTCGGTCTGCACGCCGATCGCCATCGGCAGGCCGCCG
>CAYWPB010000436.1:0-3334 GCA_964458725.1 uncultured Nevskia sp.
GCTTGACCGTGCTGGTCAGCTCCTCCATCGAGGAAGCGGTCTCCTCCAGCGAGGCAGCCTGCTGCTCGGTGCGGGCCGACAGGTCGGCGTTGCCGCTGGAGATCTCGCGCGCGGCGGTGTTGATCGCCTGCGAGGATTCCTTGATCTGGGTCACCACCGCGGCGAGGTTGTCGACCAGGGCGTTGACACCGGCGCACAGTTCGCGGATCTCGCCGCTCTTGCCGTCGAGGCCGATGCGGCGGGTCAGGTCGCCGTCCTTGGCGGAGGACACCACCGCCTGGGTTTCCTGCACCGCCGCCTGCAGCACCCGACTGGCCGCCACCTGCGCGGTGACGTCGCTGGCGTACTTGACGACCTTGAACGGCTTGCCGTTCATATCGAGGATCGGGTTGTAGCTGGCCTGGATCCAGACTTCGCGACCACCTTTGGCGATGCGCTTGTACTGGCCGGCGTCGTACTCGCCGCGGCCGAGCTTGTCCCAGAACATGCGGTATTCCACGCTCTCGCGCTGGGCCGGGTCGACGAACATCCGGTGGTGCTGCCCCTTGATCTCGTCCAGCGAGTACCCCAGCACGGCCAAGAAATTCTGGTTCGCGGTGAGAATGCGGCCGTCGAGCGAGAACTCGATCACTGCCTGGGCCTTGCTGATCGCAGCGAGCTGGCCTTCGAAATCGGCCGCCTGCATCTTCTGCGCCGTGATGTCGGTAGCGTACTTCACCACCTTGAACGGCTTGCCGGCCGCGTCGAGGATGGGGTTGTAGCTTGCCTGGATCCAGATTTCCCGCCCGCTCTTGCCGAAGCGGCGGTACTGGCCGGCGTCGTATTCGCCACGGCCCAGCTTCTCCCAGAACATCCGGTATTCGACGCTGTCACGCTGGATCGGATCGACGAAAATGCGGTGATGCTGCCCCTTGATCTCGTCCAGGCCGTAACCCATGGCCCTGAGGAAATTGTCATTGGCGGTGAGGATGCGGCCATCCAGGCCGAACTCGATCACGGCCTGCGCCTTGCCGATGGCCTGCAGTTGCCCCTCGAACTCCGCCGCCCGCAGCTCCTGCCTGGCGATTTCCGCCAGTTCGGCGGTCATGTCCGACCATTCGACCACGAAGCCGTCTGGCTGGCCCTTGCTGTCGAGGATCGGACTGATGACCAGCCCGAAGGTACGTCCGCCGAGCTTGAGCCGGGCGGCGTGCTTGTCGGTGAGGCGCGCGAGCATGCCGCGCTGATGCGCGGGGTTGCGGTGGAATACGTCGATATTCGCGCCCAGGATGCGGCCCGCATCGAAGCTGGGCAGATCCTTGCGGATATCGCTCTCGGCCTCACCCAGCATCTTCAGCACCGCCGGATTGGCGTAGACGATGTTGAGACCGCGATCCGCCACCATGATGTTGGTGCTGATCAGCTCGAAGCCGGCGCGGATCCTGGTCTGCGATGCGGCGGAGGTGGCGGCCTTGTCGGCGGGCTTGGCGACAGGGCGCTTCTGCTTTGCCGATTTCTTTTCCATGGGCATGGGATTTCTCCGGAAAATCAGTGCTGCGTGAGGTTGTTGCCCGCGGTGGCCAGTAGTGCCAGGTCCTGCGAGCTGAGAAGCTTCTCGATGTCGAGCAGGATCAGCATGCGCTGGTCGACGGTGCCGAGCCCGGAGATGAAGCGGGTGTCGACCTGGCCGCCGAACTCCGGCGCGGCGTGCATCTGCTCCGCCGTCAGCTGAATCACGTCCGAAACGCTGTCCACCACGACGCCGACCACGCGGCGGGCGATGTTCAGCACGATCATCACGGTGAAGCTGTTGTACTCGGCCGAGCCGAGGCGCAACTTCAGGCGCAGGTCCACTACCGGCACGATGGCGCCGCGCAGGTTGACCACGCCTTTGATGAAGTCGGGGGTATCGGGGATGCGGGTCACCGCGTCGTAGCCGCGGATCTCCTGCACCTTGAGAATGTCGACGCCGTATTCCTCGGCCCCCAGGGTGAAGGTCAGGAACTCCCGGCCGGCGACGACGGGCGCCGCGCCAGCGGCGGGCTGCATCATGTTGTGAACCTGGCTCATGCGGCCGTGCTCCTCAAGTTGCTCTAGGCGGCCGCGGCGAGGGTGGAGGTGCTGCGCACCATGCCCGCCGCGTCCAGGATCAGGGCCACGCGGCCGTCGCCGAGGATCGTTGCCCCGGAGACGCCGGCCACGCGGCGGAAATTGTGTTCGAGGCTCTTCACCACCACCTGCTGCTGCCCCACCAGCTGGTCGACCAGCAGCGCGGCCTTGCGCCCTTCCGCTTCCAGCACCACGACAATGCCGGCCTGCGGTTCGTGCACTGCGCCGGGAATGCGGAACAGCGCATGCAGCGGCACCAGCGGCAGGTATTCCTCGCGCACCTTCAGCAAGGCGCCCTGCCCGGCCACGCTGCGCAGCTGGTCGGCGTGCGGCTGCAGCGACTCGACCACGCAGTTGAGCGGCACGATGAAAATCTCGTCGCCCACCGCGACCGACATACCGTCGAGGATCGCCAGGGTCAGTGGCAGGCGGATCGCGACGCGGGTGCCGGCGCCGGGGCGCGACTCCACCTCGACCCGACCGCCGAGCGCCTCGACGTTGCGCTTGACCACGTCCATGCCGACGCCGCGGCCGGAGATGTCGCTGACTTTCTCGGCGGTGGAGAAACCGGGCGCGAAGATCAGCTGCCAGACCTCGGCGTCGCTCATGGTCTCGCTTGCCGCCAGGCCCTGGCTGCGCGCCTTGTCCAGGATGCGGGCCCGGTCCAGGCCGGCGCCGTCGTCGGCGACGGTGATCACGATCATGCCGCCCTGGTGGGCAGCGCTGAGGCGGATGCAGCCCTCGGCGCTCTTGCCGGTGGCGAGGCGCTGACCACGCGTCTCGATGCCGTGGTCAACGGCGTTGCGCACCAGGTGGGTGAGCGGATCGGCGATCTTCTCGATCATGCTCTTGTCCAGCTCGGTCGCCTCGCCCTGCATCTCCAGTCGCACTTCCTTGTCGAGCCGCGCCGCGAGGTCGCGCAGCATGCGCGGGAAGCGGCTGAACACCGCGTCGATCGGCAGCATGCGCGAGGCCATCACCGCTTCCTGCAGCTGGCGGGTGTTACGGTCCAGCTGCTGCAGGCCGGCGAGCAGCTTCTCGTTCTGCACCGGGTCCAGGCCGCCGGCGTGCTGCGCCAGCATGGCCTGGGTGATGACCAGCTCGCCGACCAGGTTGATCAGCGCGTCGATCTTGGCGGTGCCGACGCGCACCGAGCCGCCGTCCGCCGGCGCAGCGTCCACCGGCCGCGGTGCGGTCACGGCCGGGGAGCTGGACGGGGCGGCCGCGGGTGCGGCGCCTTCCGCCT
>CAYWPB010000437.1:0-3328 GCA_964458725.1 uncultured Nevskia sp.
CGGCCGCTGCCGCGCCCGCATCCGGCGCCGCGCTTCCACGGCCGCTAGGCAGCCATGCCGGCATCAAGCCCCTTTGTGCTATAAAGGCGCCCCCGCAACACCCCGCCCGTCACGCCAGTCGCACCGCTATGAGCACCGAACCCAACGTCCCCTTCTCCGCCCGCGTTTCCATCGAGCAAGTCGAGGAAGGCACCGAACTGGCGCCGAAGTTCGACGAGCACGGGCTGATCGCCTGCGTCACCACCTCCGCCGGCACCGGCGAAGTGCTGATGCTCGGCTACATGAACCAGGAAGCGCTGAAGCGCACCATCGCCACCGGCGAGGCGCACTACTGGTCGCGCTCGCGCAAGGTGCTGTGGCACAAGGGCGCCACCAGCGGCCTGGTGCAGAAGGTGGTGGAACTGCGCATCGACGACGACCAGGACGCGGTGTGGCTGCGCGTGCAGATCCCGGGCGACGCTAGCTGCCACGTCGGCTACCGCTCCTGCTTCTACCGCTCGGTGCCGCTCGGCGCCGGCAACTTCAGCCGCGTGCTGAAGTTCGAGGAAGACCACAAAGCCTTCGACCCGAAGAAGGTCTACGGCGACGCGCCGAACCCGACGCAGCTGTAGGTCGGGCTTCAGTCCGACCTGTCGCCCTGAAGGGCGCCTACTTCAAATCCAGCGGCACCGGCTCCGCCGCCTCGCGCCACAGGCGCGGGTGTTCGGCGCGCCAGTCGTGCACCTCTTGTACCCCCGCCGCGGTGACCCGCACCGTTACCGCGCCGTCGTTGCCGGTCATGTGCAGCGCCGACTTCTGCTGCAGGTAGCGCTCCACCACCGGTGCCCGCGGGAAGTGGAACTGGTTGTGCCAGCCGGCCGGGAAGATCACCAGCAGCGGCTGCACCGCCTCGACGAAATCCTCGGTCGACGAGGTCTTGGACCCATGGTGCGGCGCCACCAGCACGTCGGCGAACAGGTCGTCCTGGCGCTCCGCCACCAGCCGCTTCTCCGCTGGCGCCTCGACGTCGGCGGGCAGCAGCGTGCTGTGGTCGTTGATGCCGAGGCGCAGCACGCAGCCGCCGTTGTTGCGCCACCAGCGCGCCGCGGACTTGCTCAGGCCGGGGACCGTTTGCGCGCCGCCGGCCTGCGGCGGCGCATCGGCCGGCGGGTTGAGAATCTCGAAAGCCACGCCATCCCAGGTCCAGGTCTGGCCGGCGCGGCAGGGCGTGGCCGAAGCGGCGCCGATCTCGCGGTCCACCTCGAGCAGGCGCCGCACCGTAGGCGCGCCGCCGCGGTGGTCCATGTCGGCGTGGGAGATGACCATCAGGTCCAGCTCGTGCACGCCCTGGCTCAGCAGGTAGGGCACGACCTCGGAGCGGCCGGCGTCGGAGACGTCGGAGAACGCCGGCCCGGCATCGAACAGCAAGATATGGTGTGAGGTACGCACCACGGCGGCGAGGCCCTGGCCGACGTCGAGCACGGTCAGTTCGTAGCCTTCCTCCGGCGCCGTGTCCTGCGGCAGAAACAGCGGCAGGAAGCACAGCAGAGCCAGGCCGCGTAGCGGCAAGCCGCGCGGCGCCAGCAACAGAAACATGCCCAGCAACGCGAGCAGCAGCAGCGCCGGCTGCGGGCTGGCGGCGATCCAGGCCTGCGGCGCATGGTCGGCGGCCCAGCCCAGCCCGGCGCGCACCGCGTAGATGGCCTGCGCCACCAGGTGCAGCAACGGCAGGCCCAGGGACGGCGCCAGCCAGCACAAACCCAAGGCCAGCAGCAAGGCCGGCAGCAACAGGGTGAACAGCGGCACCACCACCAGATTGGCCAGCGGCCCGAGCCAGCCGCCGCCCTCGAAGAAATAGAAGGTTAGCGGCAGCAGCACCAGGCTCAAGGTGAGCTGCAACATCAACAACTCGCGCCAGCGCCGCCTTGGCCCGAGCCGGCCGGAGCCGACGAAGAAGATCGCCGCCACCGCGGTGAACGACAGCCACAGGCCGGGGCTGAGCAGGGCCAGCGGGTCGGCGGCGACAATCAGGAACCAGGCCAGGCCCAGCGCGCGCGGCACCAGCGAGGGCCGGTCGAACCACAGCGCGGCGAAGCCGAGCAGCAGCATCAGCAGGGCACGCTGCGCCGGCGGCTCGAAGCCGGACATCAGGGCGTAGACCACAGCGGCCAGCACCGCGCCGAGCATCCCCGCCTTCTGCGCCGGCAGCCGCAGGCACAGCGCGGGCACCGCGGCCCACAGCCAGCGCAACAGCAGGTACACCGCAGCCACCACCATGCCGATGTGCAGGCCGGCGATCGCCATCAGGTGCGAGGTCCCGGTGACGCGGAAGGTGTCCCAGTCCTGCTCCTGCAGCAGCGAACGGTCGCCGACCGCCAGCCCTGCAACCAGGCCCAGCGCCGGATCGCCGGGCAGCCACTGCTGGAGGCGGTTCACCACCTGCTGGCGCGCGCGCAGCAGCCAGTAGCCGGAGCGCTCGTCGCAGGGCCTGGCCTCGCGCACGCTGGCGGTGGCGCCGATGCCCTGCTCGAACAGCCAGGCCTCGTAGTCGTAGCCGCCGGGGTTGAGCGAGCCGTGCGGCGCGCGCATCTTCAGCCGCAGCATCCAGCAGTCGCCACCCTGCGGGCGCTGCTCGCTGTGGTACCAGGAGACACGGATGCGCCGTGGCAGCGCGTCGTCGGCGGGAGCGAACAGGAAGCGCCAGTCGTAGCGGGCCGGTTCCGGCGCGCCGCTTTCGGCATCCTCCGTACTGCTCTCGTGCGAGCCGGCGGACAGTCGCTGCTGCGGCAAGGAAGCGATGCGGCCCACCACCTCCACTTCCTCGTCGCTGCGCGCCAGGGGCCAGCGGCTGTCGATGGTGCCTTGCGCGCGCCATACCGCCAGCAGCGCGCCGAGCAGCAACATCGCGTAGTAGCGTCGCCAGGGCCAGGGCAGCAGCACCGGCAGACAGGCTGCGGCCAGCCAGGACAGCGGCGGGAGGGATGGCAACGCCAGCACCGCGAGGGCGCCGGCGGTGAACAGCACAACGGGGAGCAACAGTCCGCCGCGCGGCGATGCCGCGCCGGCACTGCCTACCGCGGTCTCAGGTCGCTGGCCCACCCGCGGCAGCGGCTTCGCCGCTGTACGCACGCAGGGTGCCGCCTTCCAGCTGCCAGATGCGATCCATGCGCGCCGCCAGGCGCAGGTCGTGGGTCACCACCACCAGGCTGGTGCCCAGCTCACGGTTCAGCTCCAGCATCAGGTCGAACACGGTGCCGGCGGTGCGGGTGTCGAGGTTGCCGGTGGGCTCGTCGGCCAGCACGCAGGCCGGCCGCGTCACCAGGGCGCGCGCCACTGCGGCACGCTGGCG
>CAYWPB010000438.1:0-3326 GCA_964458725.1 uncultured Nevskia sp.
GGGGCTGGGGGCGAAGGGGGGGCTGGCCCTGCCAAAGGGAACCCCGGGTGCAACCCGGCTGGCCATGCGCGGCCTGTTCGAAGCCGAAGACCTGTTCGCCGCGGCGCTGGTCACCGGCGCGCTGTCGGTCGACGCCGCGCGCGGCAGCGACGCGCCGTTCGACCCCCGCATCCACGAAGTGCGCGGCCAGCCGGGACAGATCGACGTCGCGACGAAGTACCGCAAGCTGCTCGCCGGCAGCGAGATCCGCCGCTCGCATCTGGTCAACGACGACCGCGTGCAGGACCCGTACAGCCTGCGCTGCCAGCCGCAGGTGATGGGCGCCTGTCTCGACCTGATCCGCAACGTCGCCCACACGCTGGTGATCGAAGCCAACGCCGTCACCGATAACCCGCTGGTGTTCAGCGACACCGGCGAGGTGCTGTCCGGCGGCAACTTCCACGCCGAACCGGTGGCGCTGGCGGCCGATACGCTGGCGCTGGCCATCGCCGAAGTCGGCGCACTGTCCGAGCGGCGCATCGCCCTGCTGATCGATGCCACGCTGTCCGGACTGCCGCCGTTCCTGGTGCGCGAGCCGGGCCTCAACTCCGGCTTCATGATGGCCCATGTCACCGCCGCCGCCCTGGCCTCGGAGAACAAGTCCCTGGCGCACCCGGCCAGCGTCGACAGCCTGCCGACCTCGGCCAACCAGGAGGACCACGTCAGCATGGCTACCTTCGCGGCGCGGCGTCTGCTGGAGATGGCGGCCAACACCCGCGGCATCGTGGGCATCGAGCTGCTGGCGGCGGCGCAGGGCATCGACTTCCACGCGCCGCTGGAGACCTCGCCGGTGCTGCAGGACGTGCAGCAGCTGGTGCGGCGCTGCGTATCCTTCTACGACCGGGACCGCTATTTCGCCCCCGACATCGCCGCAATCACGCAATTCCTCGAACAGGGTGCGCTGACCGCGATGGTGGGGAGCATACTGCCGTCGTTTGCGTGAACCGGCAAAATAGGGCGCCGGCCCGCGCGGGGTGGGCTGGAGGACAAGGACCAGAACAATGACAACGAGTTATTTCGCCGAATCCGCCCTGCTGCCGACCGGCTGGGCGACCAACGTGTTGTTCGAGGTCGGCGACGACGGCCTTATTGCGAAGGTGGCCTCGCGCGCCGAGGCGGGAGGCGCGGAGCGCCTGCGCGGCGCGGCGATCCCGGGCATGCCGAATCTGCACTCGCATGCCTTCCAGCGTGCCATGGCCGGCCTGACCGAAAAGGGTGGCCCGCAGGGTGACAGCTTCTGGTCCTGGCGCAAGCTGATGTACAGCTTCCTCGAGAACCTGACGCCGGACGATATCGAAGCCATTGCCGCGCAGCTGTACATCGAGATGCTGCGCGCCGGCTATACCTCGGTGTCGGAGTTCCACTATTTGCACCACGATCCGCTGGGGCGGGCCTACGCGAACCCGGCCGAGACTGGGGTGCGCATCGCGGCCGCCGCGCGGCACACCGGCATGGCGCTGACCTTGCTGCCGGTGTTCTACGCCCACGGCGGCTTCAACGGCGCCGCGCCGACCACCGGCCAGCGCCGCTTCATCAACAGCACCGCTTCGTTCGGCCGCATCCTCGAATCCCTCGCCGGCACGGTGAAGGGCGATCCGATCCAGCGCATCGGCGTGGCGCCGCATTCGCTGCGCGCGGTGACGCCGGAAGAGCTGAAGGCCACGGTTGCGGCGATGGACGCGATCGACCGCCAGGCGCCGATCCACATCCACGCCGCCGAGCAGCAGAAGGAAGTCGACGACTGCCTGGCCTGGAGCGGCACGCGCCCGGTGGCCTGGCTGCTCGAGCACATGCCGGTCGACGCGCGCTGGTGCGTGATCCATGCCACCCACATGGACGCGAACGAGACCAAAGCCCTGGCGCGCTCCGGCGCGGTGGCCGGCCTGTGTCCGACCACCGAGGGGGATCTTGGCGACGGCTTCTTCAACGCCGCGGCCTATTTGCGCGCCGCGGGCAAGATCGGCATCGGTGGCGACAGCCACGCCGCGGTCGATCCCTTCCTGGAGCTGCGCCTGTTCGAATACGGGCAGCGCCTCAAGCTGGAGCGGCGCAACGTGCTGGCCTTGGCCATCGGCGACTCGCTCGGCGGCCAGCTCTACCGCACCGCCTGCGCCGGCGGGGCGCAGGCCCTGGGCCAAAATATCGGCCAGCTGGCGGCCGGCTTCCGTGCCGACTGGGTGGTGCTGAACGGCGACGACCCGGCGCTGGCCGAGCAACGCGGCGACGGCCTGCTCGACGCAGCGATCTTCGGCCCGGTGCGTGTGCCGGTGCGCGACGTGATGGTCGGCGGCCAGTGGCGCGTGCGCGACGGCCAGCATGCCGAGGGCGAAGCCAGCCTCAAGCGCTACCGCGCGGTGATGAAGCGCCTGCTGCACTGAGCAAGCAATGCTCTCCGGTCCTGTCATCCTGAGCATCGCGAAGGATCTGGCCTGCGCACCTTGCTCAGAGGTATGGAACCAGGTCCTTCGCTCCGCTCAGGACGACAAATGACCTGCTGGGACGCGGTCTGGCTCAATCTCAAAGCGGCCACCATGGACCCGGCCGTAGGCGGGGACTACGGCGTGATCGAGGACGCCGCCGTGGCGGCGCAGGGCGGGCGCATCGTCTGGGTCGGACGGCGGGCCGAACTGCCCACCGGCTGGAGCGCCGCGGTCGAATACGACGGCCGCGGTGGCTGGCTGACGCCGGGGCTGATCGACTGCCATACCCATATCGTCTACGCCGGCAACCGCGCCGGCGAGTTCGAGCAGCGCCTTCAAGGCGTCAGCTACGAGGAGATCGCGCGGGCAGGGGGCGGCATCCTCTCGACCGTGCGTGCCACCCGCGCCGCGGACGAGCGCGAGCTGCTGCGGCAGAGCACGCCGCGCATCGCCGCGCTGCTGGCCGAGGGCGTGACCACGCTGGAGATCAAATCCGGCTACGGCCTCGATACCGCCACCGAGCGCCGCATCCTCAAGGCGGCGCGGCTGGCCGGCGAAAGCTGCGCCGTTGGTGTCCGTACCAGCTTTCTCGGCGCGCACGCGCTGCTGCCGGAGTTCGCCGGCCGGCCCGATGACTATGTCGATCTGGTGTGCGAGGAAATGCTGCCGGCGATCCACGCCGAAGGCCTGGCCGACGCGGTGGACGCGTTCTGCGAAGGCATCGGTTTCAGCCCGGCGCAGACCCGGCGGGTATTCGACCAGGCGCGCCGCCTTGGCCTGCCGGTGAAGCTGCACGCCGACCAGCTCTCGGACCTGGAGGGCGCTGGCCTCGCGGCCGGCTACGGGGCCCTGTCGGCCGATCATCTC
>CAYWPB010000439.1:0-3324 GCA_964458725.1 uncultured Nevskia sp.
GCAGCAGCGCGACCCACGCGCCGTCTACCACCCGATGGACCGCGCCGCCCTGGCCCGCGCCGCGCCGCTGGACTGGGCCGCGTGGTTCGACGCCGCCGGCCTGCCGCAGCTGCAACGGCTCAACCTGGCGATGCCGCATTTCTTCGCCGCCGCCGCGCGCGAGCTGCACCGGGCGCCGCTGGCCGACTGGCGCACCTACCTGCGCTGGCACCTGGCCGAGGCGTTCTCGCCCTGCCTGTCCAAGGCCTTCGTCGACGAGGCCTTCCGCCTCAGCCAGGTGCTGCATGGCACCACGGAACAGCTGCCGCGCTGGCGCCGCGTCGCCAACGCCGAGGACCACGCGCTGGGTTTCGCCGTCGGTCACCTTTATGTGCAGAAGAAATTCCCGCCCGAGGCGAAGCAGCAGGTGCTCGACATCCTGCACGGCATCCGCGCCGCGCTGCGCGAGGACCTGCGCACCCTGCCGTGGATGAGCGAGGCGACCCGTACGCGGGCGCTGGAGAAGGAGCGGCTGATCGAGGAGCGCATCGGCTATCCCGACGCCTGGCGCGATTACGGTGCCCTGGCCATCGACCGCGGCCCCTGGGTGCTCAACGTGCTGCGCGCCAACGACTTCGCCAACGCGCGCGAGCTGGCTAAGATCGGCAAGCCGGTGGACCGCAAGGACTGGGACATGACGCCGCAGGAGGTCAACGCCTACTACGACGCCTCGATGAACAACATCAATTTCCCCGCCGGCATCCTGCAGCCGCCGTACTTCGATCCGGCCGCGCCGGCGGCGGTGAACTACGGCGCCATCGGCGCGGTGATCGGCCACGAGATCACCCACGGCTTCGACGACGAGGGCAGCCAGTTCGACGGCCGCGGCAACCTCGCCGACTGGTGGACCGCGGCCGACAAGAAGCGCTTCCAGGCCGGCGTGGACTGCGTCGCCGACCAGTTCTCGCAGTACACCGTGGATGGCGGCCTGCACGTCAAGGGCAAGCTCGTCACCGGCGAATCCATCGCCGACCTCGGCGGCCTGCTGCTGGCGCTGCGCGCCTTCCAGGCCTCGCCCGGCGCCGCCGATGCGCCGGTGATCGGCGGCTACACGCCGCTGCAGCAGCTGTTCATCAGCTACGGCCACTCCTGGGCCGATATCGACCGGCCGGAGCAGGCGCGCGAATACGCCGTGTCCAACCCGCACCCGATCGCCGAGTTCCGCGTCAACGGCATCCTCGCCAACGTCGCCGCGTTTCGCGAGGCCTTCAAGGTGCCCGCCGGCAGCCCGCTGGCCAAGCCGGATGCCTGCGTCATCTGGTAAATCCGCAAGCTTGCGCGTCGGCCTGATCTCCGACACGCATGGCCTGCTGCGGCCGGAAGCGCTGACGGCGCTGCAGGGCAGCGACTGCATCGTCCACGCCGGCGACATCGGCGACCCGGCCATCCTCGAGCGCCTGGCGCAGATCGCGCCGCTCACCGCCGTGCGCGGCAACAATGACCAGGGCGAGGGATATGCGCAGGTGCCGGAGACCGCGGTGCTGGAAGCCGGCGGCGTGCGGCTCTACCTGATCCACGACCTCAACGACCTCGACCTCGACCCGGCCGCCGCCGGCTTCGCCGTGGTGGTGTCCGGGCACTCGCATCGCCCGGGGCAGCGTGAAAAGGACGGCGTGCTCTACGTCAATCCCGGCAGCGCCGGGCCGCGGCGCTTCAGCCTGCCGGTCAGTGCCGCGCGACTGCTGATCGGGGACAAGGGCGTGAAGGTTGAGTTGCTGAACCTGCTGCCGGCGAAGAAGAGCTCGTAGGGCGGCCTGTGGCCGCCGGGGCTGGCGCGGAATTCACGGCGGCCACAGGCCGCCCTACAAACTGCGCCGCCGAAAAGGTCCGGAAACGAAAAAGCCCCTCTCCCGCGTGGGAGAGGGGCTCCGGATACGCAGGCTCAGGGCTGCCCGATGAAATCCATCTTGCCCAGCTCCACGCCGTTGTGGCGCAGGATGGCGTAGGCGGTGGTGCAGTGGAAATACAGGTTCGGCGTGACGAAGCCGAGCAGGTAGTCCAGGCCCTTGAACTGCATGGTCCCGCGCGGCGAGGGCAGGGTGATGTCGCGGCCTTCGCTGCCGTCGATCTGCTCCGCCTTGAAGGACTTGAGGAATTCCAGGGTCTTGTCGATGCGCGCGTAGAGGTCGGCGAAGCTGGCCTCGTTGTCGTCGTACTTCGGCACGTCCGCGCCGGCCAGGCGCGCGGCGCAGCCCTTGGCCATGTCGGTGGCGATCTGCACCTGGCGGGTCAGCGGAAACATGTCGGCGCAGAGCCGGTCGTTGAGCAGCACCTCCGGCTTGATCTTCTTGGCTTCGACAAAGGCCTCGCCCTTGGCCAGGACGCTGCGCAGGTTGTTCAAGGCGCGGATGAAGACGGGCACCGAGGCCCGATACATGCTGATGCTCATGGTGAATCCTCCGAGAGTTGGGTGTTGTTGGAAACTTGGAATGCCATTCTAAAGCGTATGGAGGCGGCCGTACGGTAAAGTCGGGGCATGGCATACGCAAAAATCATCGGCACCGGCAGCTACCTGCCGGAACGCGTTGTTACCAACCGCGAGCTCGAGTCGAAGATCGACACTTCCGACGAGTGGATCGTGTCGCGCACCGGCATCGAGGCGCGCCACGTCGCCGCCGACGGCGAGATGACCAGCGACCTGGCGTTCCACGCCGCCACCCGCGCGCTCGAGTCCGCCGGCGTCGGCGCCCAGGACATCGACCTGATCATCGTCGCCACCACCACGCCCGACATGATCTTCCCCTCCACCGCCTGCCTGCTGCAGGCCAAGCTGGGGGTGAAGCAGGGCGCCGCGTTCGACGTGCAGGCGGTGTGCACCGGCTTCATGTACGCGCTGTCCACCGCCAACCTCTACGTCACCAGCGGCATGGCCAAGTGCGCCCTGGTGGTCGGCGCCGAGGTGTTCTCGCGCCTGCTCGACTGGAACGACCGCCGCACCTGCGTGCTGTTCGGCGACGGCGCCGGCGCCGTGGTGCTGCGCCGCTCCGACCAGCCCGGCATCCTCACCGCCAACCTTCATGCCGACGGCAGCCTCTCGCACATCCTGCGCGTCGACGGCGGCATCGCCCACGGCGAGATCCGCGGCCATCCGTTCCTGGAGATGGACGGCCAGGCCGTCTACCGCACCGCCGTGCGCGCCCTCGACGACAGCGGCCGCGAGGCCCTCGACGCCGCCGGCGTCAGCGCGCCGCAGATCGACTGGTTCGTGCCCCATCAGGCCAACATCCGCATCATCAACACCCTGGCCGAGAAGATCGGCGTGCCGAAGGAGCGGGTGGTCACCAC
>CAYWPB010000440.1:0-3320 GCA_964458725.1 uncultured Nevskia sp.
TCGAGCGCATCCGTCGTGGGTTGAACACCATTTCGGTGACCGGCAACGTGCTGCGCGACTACCTGACCGACCTGTTCCCGATCATGGAGCTGGGCACCAGCGCCAAGATGCTGTCGATCGTGCCGCTGATGGCCGGCGGCGGCATGTACGAGACCGGCGCCGGCGGCTCGGCGCCGAAGCACGTCAAGCAGCTGGTCGAAGAGAACCATCTGCGCTGGGACTCGCTCGGTGAGTTCATGGCCCTGGCGGTGAGCCTGGAGGACCTCGGCATCAAGAGCGGCAACGCCCAGGCCAAGATCCTGGCGCGGACGCTCGACGCCGCCACCGGCCGGCTGCTGGAGAACAACAAGAGCCCCTCACCCAAGACCGGCCAGCTCGACAACCGCGGCAGCCAGTTCTACCTGACCCTGTACTGGGCGCAGGAGCTGGCGGCGCAGACCGAGAACCCGGCCCTGCAGGCGAAGTTCGAGAAGCTGGCCAAGACCCTGGCCGCGCAGGAGCAGACCATCCTGGCCGAACTGACCGCGGTGCAGGGCCAGCCGGCCGAAATCGGCGGCTACTACATGGCCGACCCGGAGAAGCTCGGGGCGGTGATGCGGCCGAGCAAGACCTTCAACGCGGCGCTGGCGGCCGTGGCCGGCTGAAGCGGCGTCCAGAAGTGTCCGCAGACTGTCCGCGGACACTCTGTTTCCCTCCGGCTCCAATAAAATCATCAACGGATTCAATGAGCTGAATTTCAGAATCCGCCGGCACGAGGCTTGCGCCTTCACTCCCGTACACAGCACGACGTGGCCGGGAGGCCAGCGATGTTCCGAGACACTTCAGCCCAGGACGTAGCCCTCGGCGGCAGCCAGAACTGGCGCCGCCGCACGCCCTGGATCGCCGCAGCCGCCGCACTCGCGGTAGCCGCCGCGGCGGTGCCGGGCCTGAGCCGGCTGTTCTCGGCACAGTCCTCGGTCAGCGCGTCGCGACTGGACTTCGCCACGGTGGAGCGCGGCGACTTCAACCGCGACCTCACCGCCGAGGCTCGCGTGGTGGCGGCGGTGAGTCCCACGCTCTATGCATCCTCCGCCGGCACCGTCAGCTTCGCCGTCCACGCCGGCGACCAGGTGCAGCGCGGCCAGGTGCTGGCCACGCTCGACAGCCCGGAGCTGGTCAGCCGCCTGGCCCAGGAAAAGGCCGCCCTCGGCGCCGCCGAGGTCGACTACCAGGGCGCGCAGCTGCAGGCCCGCAAGCAGCAGCTGACCGTGCAGGAGGCTTACGCCCGCGCCCAGGTCGATGCGCAGACCGCCGAGCGCGAAGTCGGGCGCAGCCAGAAGGCCTACGACGAGGGTGCCTATTCCGAGCTGGCCTACCTGCGCGCCAAGGATGCGGCCGAGAAGGCCCGCTTCGAGCTGGAGCATGCGCGCAAGCAGCTCGACCTGGAACCCGAGCAGATCCGCTTCGACGTGCAGAGCCACAAGCTGGCGCGCGACCGCCAGCAGCTGCTGGTCGCCGACCTGCAGCGCCAGGTCGACGCGCTGAGCCTGCGCTCGCCGGTCACCGGCCAGGTCGGCCAGGTCATCGCCACCGAGCGCGCCAGCGTCGCCCACGACGCACCGCTGCTGACGGTGGTGGACCTGAGCGCGCTGGAACTGGAGCTGAAGGTGATCGAGAGCCAGGCACGCGACCTGGCAGTAGGCATGCCGGCGCGGATCAGCGGCGCCGGCCGCGACTGGGACGGCCAGATCAGCGCCGTCTCGCCCGAGGTGGTCAACGGCGAAGTGTCGGCGCGGGTCCGCTTCAGCGGCGCGGTGCCGGAGGGCCTGCGCCAGAACCAGCGCATGCAGGTGCAGGTGGTGCTGGACCGGCGCAAGGACGTGCTGATGGTGGCGCGCGGCTCCTGGGTGGATACCGAGGGTGGCCACTACGCCTACGTGGTCCGCGACGGCGTCGCCGAACGCCGCCCGGTCAGCACCGGCGCCAGCGGCCTGGACAAGGTGGAGATCCTCGACGGCCTGCAGCCGGGCGAGCGCATCGTCACTTCCGGCACCGACATCTTCAACAACGCGCCGCGCGTGTTCATCAGCCGATGAGCGCGGCGTCCCCGATCAACGCTGGACTGCAGTGCATGTTACGCAAGGAGGTTGTCATGAGCAGCAAGACCCTACTGATCCGCAGCGGCGGGCTGGCGGCCGCAATCGTGGCCCACGCCCTGTTCGCTGGCACCCTGCTGGCGGCGCAGCCGCGGCCGGAACAATACCTGGCGCGCCTGGCGCCACCGGCCCCGCGGCCGGCGGCGGAAGTGCAGATGGCCGGACGGCACACGGAGCCGGCGCATGGCGCCGAGCTGCCGGCCGCGCGCTTCCTGCGCCCCGTTTCGCTGGTGCGGGGGCTGGTCGAATGCTGAAGATGATCCATCTGGCCAAGGTCTACCGCACCGAGGTGGTGGAGACCTATGCGCTGCGCGACCTGTCGATCCACGTCCGCGAAGGCGAGTTCGTCGCCGTCACCGGGCCGTCCGGCTCGGGCAAGACCACTTTCCTCAACGTCGCCGGCATGCTGGAGACGCCGAGCAGCGGCCAGTACCTGCTCGACGGCGAGGATGTCAGCCGCCTCGGCGACGACGCCCGCTCGCGCATCCGCAACGAGAAGATCGGCTTCATCTTCCAGGCCTTCAACCTGATCCCGGACCTCAACGTGTTCGACAACGTCGACGTGCCGCTGCGCTACCGCCGCATGAACGGCGCCGAGCGCAAGAAGCGCATCGGCGAAGCGCTGGAGCGGGTCGGCCTGTCGGCCCGGGCGCGGCACTACCCGGCCGAGCTGTCCGGCGGCCAGCAGCAGCGCGTGGCCATCGCCCGCGCGCTCGCCGGCAGCCCGCGCCTGCTGCTGGCCGACGAACCGACCGGCAACCTCGACACGCAGATGGCGCGCGGCGTGATGGAGCTGCTCGAGGGCATCCATCGCGACGGCGCCACCATCGTCATGGTGACGCACGACCCGGAGCTGGCGGTGCGGGCGCAGCGCAATGTGCACATCATCGACGGCCAGGTGGTGGACCTCGCCGAGGAGCCGCGCTTCCACGGCGTGCACGCCGCGCGGGCGCAGGCGACGGGCTAGCCCTCGATACGCCCGCTTCGCGGGCACTCGGGGCGGATCGGACCTTTTTGAAACAAAGGAAGCAAGCATGTTCCGCTACTACCTGTGGCTGGCGGTGCGCAGCCTGCGCCGCAACCCGGTGCTGACGGCGCTGATGGTGATCGCCATCGGTCTGGGCATCGGCGCCTCGATGACCACCCTGACCATGTTCCGCGCCATGTCCGGCGACCCGGTCCCGG
>CAYWPB010000441.1:0-3304 GCA_964458725.1 uncultured Nevskia sp.
CGAGACCAGCACGTCCAGGTTGTCGGGCATGGCTGCGACCGCTTTGTCGCCGTATTTCTGCGGGTTGGCCGGGTGGTTGGTGTACTGGGGCTTGTGGTCGGGGATGGGACCGGCCAGGCGCTGGCCCGGCTTGACCCCGGCCGGCCACTGGCTCTGCGGCAGGCCGCCGGTCCAGGGTGGGATGCTGCCGTCGGCCGAGCCGCCCTGCTCCGCGCCGACCGGCGTGTAGCCGCCGCTGCCCATGGCCACGCCCGGCGCGGCCGCCGGCGGCAGGTCGGGCTGGGCGTCGCTCACCGCCACCGGCGCGTTGTTCATGCCGGTGGCCAGGGTCTGCACCGAATTGTCGCGGGCGTGGTGCTGCGCCGCCGCAGTCAGCGCCTGCTCGCGCGCCTGACCGGACTCCAGGTACTTGATCCACTGCGCGGCCAGCGCCTTGTTCGCTCCGAAGTTCTGCGCTTCGCGGAACGACTTCACCGCCGCGTCGACGTCGGCCTGCTGGTACTGCGCCATGCCTAAGGCCATCCAGGCTGGCCCGGACTTGCCGCCCATCGCCAGGCCCTGTTGCAGGGCCTGCGCCGCCTCGCGGTACTCCTCGCGGTCCAGGTGCATCTGACCGAGCTGCAGGTACAGCTCGCTGCCGGACTTTGCGTTGACCGCGTCCTGCAGGGCCGGCACCGCCAATGAGGACTCGCGCGCCTGCACCCACAGCGCGGCGAGATTGCGCAGGTTCTCGGCCGTGCGCGGCAGCTTGCCGGCGTCCAGCCACTGCTTCAGGGTCGAGCCGGCCTGGAACGGCGCACCGATCTGCGCGGTCAGCGCGATCAGCTGCAGGCGCTGCTCCGGCGAGTCGATGTAGCCGAGGCGGTTCGCCACCTCGATCGTCGCCTGCGCCCGCTCCCTGTCACCACCCTTCAGATACAGCGCCGACAGCCGGATCCAGTCGTCCTTGGCGGTGGGCTGGTCGCGCACCACTGTCTCCAGCACCTGCGCCGCTTCCTTGTCCTGGCCCACGCCGACGTAGGCGGCGTAAAGCGCGCGGCGCCAGCTCACATCCGGCGTCTTGGTCGCCGCCACGCCCTTCTGCAACGGCGACAGCGCCTCGCGGTAGCGGTTCTGCTTGAGATAGGCCGCGCCCAGCGCCACCAGCTCCTCGGGTGAGAGGCTGGCGCCGGCCTTGTAGCGCGGCTCGATATTGGTGATCACCGTCTTGGGATCGCCACTGCCCATGCGCAGCTGCGACAACTGCTGGCGCATCTGCTGCTCGGCCGGACCGGACAGGCCGTGCTGCGCCAGCGCTTCCTCCAGGTACTTGGCCGCCGCCGCGTAGTCCTTCTTCTCCGCCGCGCCTGCCGCCAGCTCGCGCAGCAGCATCGCCTTGGCATAGGGGTCGGTGTTCTGCTGCAGCTGCTTCTGGATGTCCTGCGGTTGCGGTGCCGGCTCATTCGGCGCGACGCGGACCTGGCTGTGGTACTGGTCTGCTCGAACGTCGGGAGCGGCGAGCAGGAGCAGCAGCGCGGTCAGTAAAGTGAGGAAGTTGTCAGTTGTCAGTTGCCAGTTGTCAGTAAAAGCAAAACAGACACGGCGCGAAGGCGCGCGCCTGGTGATTTTCACTGACAACTGATCACTGACAACTGACAACTGTTTTCCTTAGTGCCAGTTGTACTGGCAGTCGGCCGGATCCATCTCGACACGCTGGTCCACCTGGCGCGCCTGCTTGGTCTCGTTGTAGATCCAGTTGGAGATACTCTCGATCGCCGCGGCCTCATAGACGCCGCGCGGCTGCGCATCGACGATCTTGACGTCGCGTACGCGGCCGTTGGGCATCACCGTGAACACCGCTTCAACCCAGCCCTTGATGTTCTGCTTGCAGGCCCACTCCGGCATCTGCGGCCGCGCCGTCGACAGCGGGATCAGCTCCTTGCCGCTGAAACCCTCGCCGGTACCGAAGCCGCCACCGCCGCCGCCCCCTCCGCCGCCGCCATTGCCGTTGCCGAAGCCCTTGCTGAAACCGCCAAACACACCTGAGGCGCCCAGGCTCATGCCGGCGCCGAGGTTGACCGGGCCACCACCGACAGCGATCTCCACCGGCGTCGGCGTGATCGAGATCGAAGGCGCGGCGATCGGTGGCAGGTCGGCACGTGCCAAGGATGGCGGCGCGGCTGGCGGCGGGGGTGGCGCGGCGTCCAGCGCAGCCTGGTCCGGTGGCTTGTCCTGGTCCTTCTCCAGCTTGACCATCTGCACGCCGATCTCGTCCTGAGTCGGTTGCGTACCGCTGCCCTCCGGCGCGCGGATCATCCAGCGCATCAGGATCACCAGCAGCAGCACCAGCGCCAGCGCCGCCAGCGGCGCCAGCACCCAGCGCAGCCGGTCGAACGCGGAGCGGCGCACACTGCCGGTAGCAACTGCCATGCTCATTCGTATGCGCTTCCCAGTCCCTCTCCCCCCGGGAGAGGGATTAGGGTGAGGGACTGCGACATCAATGTAGGGCGCCGCAGAGCGCGAGCGCGCCCCTCACCCCTACCCCTCTCCCGGAGGGAGAGGGGGGCAAGCCCAGGCGCCACCCAAGCAGCCACTACTTCCCGCCCGGCCCGTTCGCCGGCGTCGCGGCGATCGCCACGTCCTGCACGCCGGCCAGCTTGGCCTGGTCCATCGCGTCCACCACCAGGCCGGTGCGCGCGTCGCGGTCGGCCTGGATCACCACCGGCGCCTGCGGCTTCTGGCTGCGCAGCCGCTCCAGCGTGGTGCGCAACAGGCGCACGTCGACGTGCTGGCGATCGACGTAAATCTCGCCCTGCGCCGAGATGGCGACGAAGATGCTGCTGTTGTCGACCTTGGTCGCGGTCTTGGCGCTGGGCCGGTTGACCTTGATCCCGGCCTCGGTGACGAAGGCGGTGCTGATGATGAAGAAGATCAGCAGGTTGAGGAAGAAATCGAGCATCGGCGCCAGGTCGATGTGCACTTCCTCCTGCTGCTGG
The DNA here is from genome assembly GCA_964458725.1 of uncultured Nevskia sp. GTDB lineage: Bacteria > Pseudomonadota > Gammaproteobacteria > Nevskiales > Nevskiaceae > Nevskia. The sequence goes on from CAYWPB010000441.1 coordinate 2,976, forward strand.
GTGTGCCGGCGAATCTTCAAGTTCGCTTCTCCTTTACTCGGGAAGCAGCAGGTCGGGAAGGCGCTCGGACTCGTGGCGCACCCGCGAGCTGAGCTGCACCGAGAAGAACAGGCCGAGCAGGCTCACCATCAGCCCCGCCAGGGTCGAGATCATGGCGTGCGACACGCCGTAGGCCATGGCGCGCACGTCGGACTGCCCCGCCGAGGTCATGGCGTCGAACACCTCCAGCATGCCGGTCACCGTGCCGAGCAGGCCAAGCAGCGGCGCCAGCGGCACCATCACGCGGATCAGGGGCAGGGTCAGGTCCATACCCACTTTCAACTCGGAGA
>CAYWPB010000442.1:0-3284 GCA_964458725.1 uncultured Nevskia sp.
GGTGATCGGCGGCTGGGCCCTAGCACGCCCGCCGCCCCGCCCGGCCCCGCGCCGACAACAGCCGCCCCATCAGCGCCCGCAGCGCCGCCGGCTTGACCGGCTTGGGCAGCAGGGTGAAGCCGCGCGCCGCGGCGGCCTCGCGTGCCTGCTGCGTGTGGTCGGCGGTGAGCACCAGCACCGGCAGCTCGGCATGCCACAGCTGCCGCAGTTCCTCCGCCACCTCGATGCCGTTGATGCCGCCATCGAGGTGGTAGTCCATCAGCAGCAGGTCGGGCACTTCGTGCTGCTCCACCGCGGCCAGGGCGGCGGCGCGGTCGCGCACGCCGATGACGCGGCAGCCCCAGTTGCCGAGCAGGGCTTCCATGCCAGCCAGCACCGAGGGCTCGTTGTCGAGGCATAGCACCAGGGCGCCGGCTACGCGGTCGCTGCTGCGGCGGAATTCCTGGCGCGGCGGCGGGGCGATGCGGGCGCGCTCGCCCAGCGGCACGGTGATGGCGAAGACGCTGCCGCGGCCGGGCCAGGAGCGCAGGCCGAGGCGGTGGCCCAGGCGCTGGGCAATGCGCTCGGCGATGGCCAGGCCCAGGCCCAGGCCGCGTTCGCCGCCGGCGTCCTGGGCGTCGAGGCGGCGGAACTCCTCGAAGATTTCGCGCTGCTTGTCGGCGGGGATGCCGGGGCCGGAGTCCCACACTTCGATGCGCAGGGCGCCGTTGACGCGGCGGCAGCCGAGGACGATGCGGCCGCGGCGGGTGTAGCGCACGGCGTTGGACAGGAAGTTTTGCAACACGCGGCGCAGCAGGCGCGGGTCGCTCAGTACCACGGCGCAGCTGGCGACGGTGCGCAGCTCAAGACCGCGCGCCTTGGCCAGCACGCGGAACTCTGCCGCCAGCGGCTCGAGCACGCGCGCCAGCTCGAAGTGCTCAGGATGCGTCTCTTGCGCGCCGGCGTCGAGGCGCGAGATGTCGAGCAGGCTGGCGAGCAGGGCCTCGGCGGCGGTCAGCGAGTTCTCGACCTGGCCGATTAGCGCGGCGGTGGACTGCGGCAGGCCGCGCCGGTCGAGCGAGGAGACGAACAGGCGCGCGGCGTTCATCGGCTGCACCAGGTCGTGCGAGGCGGCGGCGAGGAATCTGGTCTTGGCCTGGTTGGCGCGCTCGGCGGCGAAGCCGGCCTCGGCCAGGGCGGCGTTGAGCGCGGTCAGCTCGCGGGTGCGCTCGGCGACGCGCGTCTCCAGGGTCTCGTTGATCTCGCGCAGGCCATCCTGGGCGCGCTTGTAGGCGGTGACGTCGAAGTAGCTGGTGACGAAGCCGCCGCCGGGCATGGGGTTGCCGCGGGTCTCGATGACGGTGCCGTCCGGCAGGGTGCGCTCGCGGGTGTAGGCGTCACCATTGCGCATGTGCGCCAGGCGCCGCGCGATCATCTCCTCGGTGTCGCCTCCCTCGCCGCCGCCGAGCAGGCCGCGCTGGCCGTTGTAGCGGAACACCTCTTCGATCGGCCGGCCCATGCTGATCAGGTCTTCGGGATAGTCGAGCAGTTCGACGTAGCGCCGGTTCCAGGCCACCAGGCGCAGGTCCTGGTCGACCACCGAAATGCCCTGCGGCAGATGTTCGAGCGCGGCGCGCAGCAGCTCACGGTTGAACTGGATGGCGTGCGAGGTCTCGTCGAGCAGGCGCACCACGTCCTCGGGCTGCATGTCGCGGCCGCGCAGGGTCGAGGCCATGATCAGGCGCGCCGAGGCGGCGCCGAGCGCGCCGACCAGCAGGCGCTCGGTGTAGCGCGCCAGCCCCGGCTCGGCGCGCTCGTTGTGCACCAGCGGCGCGCCCCCCATGGTCTCGGTGTACTCGCGGAAGAACTGCTGCACCCGGCCCGGTTCGAAGAAACGCTCCAGTAGCTCGCGCAGATCGCCGACGGTGGCATTGATGCGCGGCAGGGCGCGGCCGGTCTCGGCCGGCTGCGGCACTTCCCCGTCGAGGAAACGCACCGCCTGCAGCCGCTCGCGCAGCCGCGGCGCCGCCAGCAGCGGCACGCCGATGTAGCAGGCCAGGTTCACCGCCAGGCTCCACAGAGTGCCGTGGGTCAGCAGGTCCAGGCCCTGCACGCCGAACAGGGCCTGCGGCCGCAGCCAGCCGACGCCGAAGGGGCCGTCGCGCAACAGGGTCGAATCGCTGCTGCCGAGCAGGGTCGGCAGCAGCAGGGTGTAGAGCCACACGGCGAAGCCCGCGGCGAGGCCGGCCACGGTGCCGGCGTAGCTGCCGCGCCGCCACAGCACGCCGCCGACCAGGCCCGGCGCGAACAGCAGCACCGCCGAAAACGACAGCAGGCCGATGTGCGCCAGGGTGCCGGGGCCGATGAACAGGCGGTAGTAGAGATAGGCCAGCGCCACGATCAGCACGATGGCGACGCGGCGGATGGTCTTGAGCAGTGCGGACAGGTCCGGCCGGCGCGCCAAGCCCAGGCCCGGCGCGCGCAGCAGCAGCGGCATCACCACCTCGTTGCACAGCATCGTCGCCAGGGCGATGGTGGCGACGATCACCATGCTGGTCGCGGCCGAGAAGCCACCCAGGTAGGCCATCAGCGCGAGGCCGCCGTGGCCGCCGGCCAGCGGCAGGGCCAGGACGAAGCTGTCGCCGATCACCTCCTCATGCGGAAAGGCCTGCAGGCCGGCGGCGGCGATCGGCAGCACGAACAGGCTGATCAAGGCGAGGTAGGCCGGGAACAGCCAGCGCGCGCTCCGCAGATCGGCGGGAGCGGTGCTTTCCACCACCGCGACATGGAACTGGCGCGGCAGGCACAGCACCGCCGACATCGCCAGCACGGTCTGGGTCAGGAAGCCGAGCTGCCAGCCGCCGTCGCCGAGCACGCCGCTGACCTGGGGCAGGACCAGGGCCTTGCCATAGGCGTCGCCGAAGCCGTGGAACAGGCCGTAGGTGACGTAGAGGCCGACGGCGACGAAGGCCACCAGCTTGACCACCGACTCGAAGGCGATGGCCAGCACCATGCCGTGGTGGTTCTCGCTGCTCACCACCTGGCGGGTGCCGAACAGGATCGCGAACAGGGCCAGCAGCAGCGCCATCAGCAGGGCGGTGTCGGGCAGCGCGCCGGCGGCCGGCCGCGCCAGCACGGCGAAGCTGGCGCTGACCGCCTTCAGTTGCAGCGCGATGTAGGGCAGCACCCCGACCAGGGCGATCAGTGCCACCAGGCTGCCGAGCTGCTGGTGGCGGCCGTAGCGGGCGGCGATGAAGTCGGCGATGGAGGTGATGTTGTGGCGCTTGCTGACCTCGACGATGCGC
>CAYWPB010000443.1:0-3275 GCA_964458725.1 uncultured Nevskia sp.
TATTTCAGCCAGTCCGAGCAGCTGCCGACGCTGATCCGCCTCGCCGCCGACGGTCAGCGCCTGCGCGGCTTCATGCTGCAGCGCCTGCCGCTGGAGGACGCACGCGGCAGCGAGGAGGACTGGGAGCGGCTCGCTATCCTCGCCGCCACCCTCGGTCGCGAGGAACTGCTGCAGGTCGATGCGCCCACCGTGCTGCGCCGCCTGTTCGCCGAGGAAGAGCTGCGCCTGTTCGAGCCGCGCCCGGTCAAGGTCAGCTGCCGCTGCTCGCGCGCCGGCATCTCGCGCCTGCTGCTGTCCTTGGGAAGGGAGGAATGCGACTCCATCATCGCCGAGCAGGGACGCATCGTCGTGACCTGCGAGTTCTGCGGCAAGGAATATGGATTCAGCAAGGCGGAGGCGGGGGAACTCTTCGCTGCTGCCGGCAGCGTGCCCTCCAACACCAGACACTAAGCCGCATGATCATCCCCCGCTACCACGTCGCTGCTTCCCGCATCCCCGGCGCCGGCAAGGGCACGCTGCTCGACGAGGCGGTTGCCCCCGGGCGGGTGATCACCGCCCCGGCCCGGGTGCACACGGTGCTTCCGGAGCGCGAGCTGCGCCGCTATCCGCCGGATTCGATCGAGGTGGAATCCAGCGTGCGCTGGTTCGAGGACTGGTTCTCGCTGACGCCGGAGTGGAGCGACGAGTGCTACGCCAACCACTCCTTTACGCCCACCGGCCTGTGGCACCTCGGCTTCATCTTCGCCCAGGACGACCTGCCGGCCGGCACCGAGCTGACCATCGACTACCGCCTGGTGATCGGCAGCGGCGAGGAGATGCCGTTCCGCGATTCGCTCACCGGCCAGCCCATCGTTGGCCTGCCCTGGCGCGACAACCTGCGCCAGAGCGCACAGCGCCTGCTGGCGCTGCACGGCTTCACCTAGGGACTCAGGGCCCGCTGAGGCCCTTGAGTTGGTCCTCGGCGATACGCGCCTCGGCCAGGGCGCGGGCGGTCTGCACCTTGCGGTCGGCGATATAGACCAGGTAGCCGGACAGCTCCGCGTCCTTCTGTGGCGCCTCCGCGGCCGTCACCGCCTCCTCGGCCTCACGGATCGCCACCGGCACCCGGCCGGCGAGCTGCGGATCGGCTTCCAGCCGGCTCAGCTCGGCGCGCGCCTTGTCGGCGCCCGGGTCCTTCACCGCGCCGTGGAAGAAGCAGGCGGACAGCGGCAGGCACAGGGCCGCCGCAACCATCAACAATGCGTGCTTCATGGCTGGTTCCCCTCGCTCGGCGCCGGTGCCGGGGGCGCCAGCTCGCGCTGCCGCGCGCGCAGCAGGCCGTTCATGCGGCTGGCCTGGGCCCGGGCCTCGGCCAGCCTGGCATCCGCCGCGGCCTCCTCGGCCAGCCAGCGAGAGCGCACCAGCGCGGCGTTGTCGTTGTTGTTGCGTGCCTGACGCGAGAGCTCCAGCGCCGCCTGCAGCTTCTCGCGCGCCGCGCGCATCTCCTGCGGCGCGTAGTCCGAGGCGCGGGCGTCCTCGGCCTGCGCGATCTGATTGCCGGCGTCGCGGACGGCGTCGGTCGAGGGCTGCGGCGCGCTGGCGCAGGCGCACAGCGCCAAGGTGGCGCAGGCGCCCAGGCGCCGCACGGCTTGTGATGTCTTCATACCGGCTTCCTCCGGTTTTCTTGTCGGTGATGTGCCCGGCGCCGGCAACGCCTTGCTCCCTGGCTGGGCCCTGATCCTGGCCGCCGATCCGGGCCCCTGATTTGAGTAGTAGCAGACCGCGCCGGGTGCGCTAAAGTCAAGTGCGGGGCGGACCTCGCCTCATCCGGATCGCCGGCTCGTCCGTAAAGGAAGGCAAGCATGCACAGTCCGCCGCCAGTTCCTGACGTTACCCTCATATCCGTCGGGGTCCGCCCATGTCGGTGATCGCCGCCGCCGCGCTCGGCCTGTTGGGGTTGGTGCTGCTGTTCGCTCTGACCTGGCTGGTGCAACTCGGCACCCGCAACGCCGGCCTGGTCGATTCGGTCTGGTCCTGGAGCCTGGGCCTGCTCGCCGCCTGGTACGCCTGGTGCGGCTCGGCGCCGGCGCAGCTGCGCCTGCTGCTGGGCCTGCTCGGCGCCGCCTGGGGCTTGCGCCTGGGCACCCACCTGCTGCTGCGCAACCACGGCAAGCCGGAAGACGGCCGCTATGCGCGTATGCGCCAGAAGTGGGGGGCGGAGGCGAACCGCAGGATGTTCTGGATGTTCCAGTTCCAGGTGGTGTTCTCGATGCTGCTATCGGTGAGCTTCGCCGTGGTCGCCTGGAGCCCGGCCGAGCCCGGCAGCCTGTTTACCGTGGCGGCGGTGCTGGTATGGCTGCTGTCGGTGGGCGGCGAGGGCCTGGCCGACTGGCAGCTGGAGCAGTTCAAGAAGGACCCGGCCAACCGCGGCCAGGTTTGCCGCAACGGGCTGTGGCGCTATTCGCGCCACCCCAACTACTTCTTCGAGTGCCTGCACTGGCTGGTTTATCCGCTGCTCGCCGCCGGCAACGCCTGGTGGTGGCTGAGCCTGGCCTCGCCGCTGGTGATGGCCTGGCTGCTGCTCAAGCTCTCCGGGGTGCCGCTGGTCGAGGCGCAGAGCGCGCGCAGCCGCGCCGGCTACGCCGAATACATGCGCACCACCAGCATGCTGATTCCCTGGCCGCCGAAGAAGCAATGACTGATTGTCAACTGAGAACTGCTGCATGAACGTCATCGATCTGTGCGAACGCGGCTACATCCCCGACGTCCTGGCACGTGCCGGCATGCGCGGCCTGATGCGCGAGCGCCTGCGCGACGAAGCCAGCGGCGACGGCGAACTGCGCATGCAGCGCTACAACCGCTTCCTCGACCAGCCGCGCGCCAGCCCGATCGCGGTCGACACCGGCGCGGCCAACGAGCAGCCACACCAGGTGCCGGGGGGATTTTTCCGTCTGCACCTCGGCCCGCAGCTGAAATACTAATGCGCCTACTATCCCGAGGGGCGCGAAACTCTGGCCGAGGCCGAGGAAAAGATGTTTGCGCTCTACGCCGAGCGTGCGGAGTTGCACGATGGCCTGCGCATCCTCGACCTGGGCTGCGGCTGGGGTTCACTGTCGCTGTGGCTGGCGCAGAAATACCCCGGGTCTTCGATCATCGGCCTGTCCAATTCCCACGGCCAGCGCGAGTACATCGTCAAGCAAGCCGCTGAGCGCGGCTTGCCGAACCTGCGCATCCTCACCGGCAACGTGGTGGACTTCGACTTCCCCGGTACTGGCGTCGAGGCCGGTTTCGATCGC
>CAYWPB010000444.1:0-3270 GCA_964458725.1 uncultured Nevskia sp.
GGCGATGCCGGTGAACGGCGTGGGGATGAAGGCGAAGAAGCCGAGCGAGGTGGTGGCGGCGCAGACCATCATGAAGCCGCCGACATCGCCGGCGGCGCGCGGCAGCGCCTCCTGCTGCGGCAGGCCCTCGCCCAGCAGCTCGCGGTACTGCATGCACAGGTACAGCGCGTAATCGATGCCGAGGCCGACGTAGAGCACCGAGAAGGCGATCGAGATCAGGTTGAGGTGGCCGACCGCGATCGCGGCGAAGCCGGCGGTGAGCAGCAGGCCGTAGAGCAGGGTGATGACCGCGGCCACCACCAGCCGGCCGGAGCGCAGCGCCAGGTACAGCAGCACCATCACCATCAGCAGGCCCACGGCGAATGCCTTGGTGCCGCCGCCGAAGGCCTGCTTCAGCTCCTCGTGCTCCATCGCCTTGGAGCCGGACAGGCGCACCGTCACACCCTCGGCGGGCTTCAGGTTCAGCTTCGCCACGGTGGCGCGGAACGCGGCGATCGCTCCTTCAGTGGGGAACAGCTGGCTGAAATCCAGCTTGGGCTTGATCTCGATGAAACGGCGGCTGGCATCGCCCTCCTGCAATCCGGTGCCCATCAGGCCCTGCCAGGACAGCGCGCTGAAACGGCCGGCCGCGGCCGCGTCGATGCCGTCGGCGATGCCGCCGAAGGCCGGCGACAGGTCGAAATCGCCAGCCGCCGGATTGGTGGCGGCGCGGTCGAGCAGGGTGAACAGCCCGTGCAGGCTGGGATCGTGGGTCAGCGCGCCGAGGAAGGGCTGGGCCTGGTTGAGGCCATCGGCCAGCTTCTGCAGGTCCGGCGTGTCGAGGTAGAGGAAGCCGTTGTGGCGGAAGTACGGGTCGGTTTCCGCGGCATAGACTTCGAGGAACTGCTCCGGCTGCGCCTTCAGCGCCTCCACCAGGCGCCGCTGCGCCTCGTCCGCCACTTCCGGCGAGGCGCCGTCGACCACCGCCACCAGGCCCTCGTCGAGGTCCGGGAACAGCCGGTCCATGCGCTGCTCGGCCTGGCGCCAGGGCAGCTGCGCCGAGAGCATGTTCTCGGGGTCGGTGTCCACGCTCAGGTGGGTCCAGGCGTAGCGGCCCAGGCCCAGTCCCAGCAGCAGGGCCAGGCCCAGCACCCACAGCGGATGACGCTGCATCAGACCGACCCAGCCGCGCAGGGCGCGGGTCAGGGCGGTTCCGGAGGCGGTTTGATTCACTTCAGTTTTCTGCCTTCGCCCGCATTGGGGCCAATCAAAAGTCCCCGCCGCCGCACCATTCAGGGGCGGCTCAGGTGACTCGTGTAAACTTGTCTTTACGACAGCCGTCAAAGCTGTGGGTGCGGCTTGAAGCCGCCGGTCAACTCAGTTCCTTCCGTGTCGGAGACCGCTTTGCGCCTCTTGCGAATCACTCTATTGTCGCTTGTTTCCGGGCTGCTTTTCACGCCGGCGGCGTTTGCCGCGGGTACTCCGGCGGACGTGGTCAATACCGTCCATGCGGCCCTGCTCAACAACATGAAGCACGCCAAGGAATACGGCTGCGACGGCCGGGTCAAGCACCTGCAGCCGGTGGTGGACGCCTCGTTCGACGTGCCGCTCATCGCACAGACCGTGATGCGCCGGCACTGGGGCGAGTTGAGCGAAACCCAGCGCAACCAGCTGATCGCCGCGTTCCGGGAGACCACCCTGGTCACCTACGCCAGCCAGTTCAACAGCTTCGGCGGCGAGGAATTCACCACCCAGGATACCGACGCCCTGCCCAACGGCGACCAGCTGGTGCACGCCCGGCTCAAGCCGGGCAACGGCGATACGGTGGCTTTCGACTACATCCTGCGCGGCAAGGACGGCAACTACCACATCATCAACGTCATCGCCGATGGCGTCAGCGACCTGGCGCTGCGCTCCACCCAGTACAGCCGCCTGTTCGAGCAGAAAGGCTTCGACGGCCTGATGGCCTGGCTGGCGGATCAGAACAAAAAGATGCGCGCCAACTGCGATTGAGCAATTGCGATTGAGGTAGCGCTGCCCCACACTGGCAGGGGCTGTTTCATATAAGAAACCAGAAAAGGTGGGGGAGGCATGGCACTTCGCGTTCAGCGGAGCTTGAAGCCTTGGGTGGCGTTGTTCGGGATCGTCCTGGCGGGGGGCGCCGGCGCGGCTTTTGCCGATGACGCGCCGCAGCAGCTGAAGGAAGTGGTGGTCACGGCGCAGAAGATCAAGCAGACGCTCGAGCAGGTGCCGGCCTCGGTGACCTCGATCGGCGGCGAGCAGATCCGCAACAGCGGCGTGCGCGACTTCCAGGAGCTGTCCGACTACACCGCCAACACCAACCTCCAGGTTTCCTCCTCCTCGACCCAGCTGCTGGTGCGCGGCTTCGGCACGCTCAACGACGTGCCCGGCCTCGACCCTTCGGTCGGCGTGGTGGTGGACGGCGTGGTCTACACCTATCCCGAATACCTCACCGCCTTCTTCGGCGACCTCGACCGCTACGAGGTGCTGCGCGGGCCGCAGGGCACCCTGTTCGGCAAGAACGTCACCGCCGGCATTCTCAACATCACCACCAATGCGCCGGACGAAAAGGAAACCCTGTTCCGACTCGATACCGACTGGCGCAGCTACGGCAGCCGCGCGTTCCGGCCGGTGGTCAACCTGCCCCTGGGCGGCGGCTTCGCCCTCCGCGCCACCGGCAACTTCGAGCATGGCGACCGCGGCGCGCTGTGGAACACGCTACTCAATCGCGGCGAACAGAACGCGCAGCAGGATTCCGGCCGCGTCCGCCTGCGCTACGACTCGCATCAAGGCTGGACCATGGATCTGGGCCTGTTCGCGGCCTACCACGAGGAGAACTTCAACAAGCAGCAGCTGTACATCGTCGGCCCGAACATGCAGGCGCTGGACCGCTCCTACGATCCGCAGTTCAAGACGGTGATCAACAACCAGGTCTCGGAGAACGTGCCGGCGGTGGAGAACGCCACCACCCACGGCGGCTACATCACCTTCGACGGCGACCTCGGCCATCCCAACGGCATGAAGTCGCTGCACCTGGTGTCCACCACCAGCTACGCCTCGAACATCATCGGCGCGCGCGACATCGACGCCGACTTCAGTCCGGTGCCGTTCATCCACGACGGCCTGGCCGAGCCGGAGCCCGAGCGCCAGTTCACCCAGGAGCTGCGCGTCACCGCCACCGCGCCGGACGTGTTCGGCTTCGGCCACGACGCCACCTTCGTCGCCGGCCTGTACTACGACAACTACACCCTGCGCACCTCCGACCTGTTC
>CAYWPB010000445.1:0-3256 GCA_964458725.1 uncultured Nevskia sp.
CCGGCTGGGCCGAGGTTTTTGCCACGCACCTCGAAGCTGCCGCTGGCGGACTTGGCCCGGCCGCAACGGTGGCACTCCATGCTCTTTTCCGGAATCCGCCGCATCATCAGGATCGCCTCGGCGATCACCAACTCCGCCACGCTGCGGGTGTTGGAATACGGCGCGTTGAACACCGGCACGCCACGCAGCTGCGCAGCCTCCAGGTCGACCTGGTTGGTGCCGATGCAGAAGCAGCCCACGGCGAACAGGCGCCGCGAATTGTTGAACATCTCCGCCGTCAGGTGGCTGCGCGAGCGGATGCCGACGATGTGCGCCTCGGCCACGGCCTTGGCCAGCTGCGCCTCCGGCAGGGACTTCTCGTGATACTCGATGTTGCTGTAGCCGGCCTCGCGGAAGCGCTGCACGGCGGTCTGGCTCACGCCCTCCAGCAGCAGGATCTTCAGGTCCTCTTTGGGGAAGGAGGTCTTGGTCATCGGTGGGGAGCGCTCGTCGGTCGGATGGGGGAAAAAGCGGCCCGAGGGCCCGTCCACTGACAAGCCCCGTGGGGCGGCGAATTCTAAGCTGTTTCGGCAGCTTCTGCCGCGATTCCGACGGCGGGAACCGCCGCCGCAGCCCTTCTCAGGGGCGCGCGATTCCCGGCGTGCCCGCCGCGGCTACGGCTGGCCGGCGCCGGCCCAACCCGCGGTCCTTGTAGCCGAGCACCGGCTTTTCGATGGTGTGGTACATGAGCACCGCCAGGGCGAGGTTCAGCGCCGTTACCGCCAGCCCGCTCAGCACCAGGGCCAGGTTCTGGTCCATGTGGGCCGCCAGGTGGCGCGACAGCGGGTACTGGATGTGCAGCACCAGGCCCCAGCCCATCAGGTAAATGCCGTAGGAATAAGTGCCGAGGAAACGCATCCAGCGCTGCTCGAAAACCCGGCGCAGCCAGTAGCCCGGCTCGGCCGAGATCACCACGTACATCATCCAGCTGAACACCACGCTGGCCAGGAAGGTGTGCGCCACCACCTGCGCCGGCTGGAACAGCTTCTTTTCCGGGTCGCCGAACGAGATCACCAGCAGCGCGGCCAGCGCGGTGACGCCTGCCACGCGCAGCCAGCGCGGCATCTCCAGCTCGCCGCCGATCTCGCGCCTGGCTGCGATCCAGGCGCCGGCCAGCAGGCCTTCCATGTGGCAGGGCGTGCTGACATAGAGCGTCAGCCAGGAGGCGCCGCTGAGGTAGAACGCCAGCTTGCACAGGCAGGCCAGCAGGTACAGCGTGCCGCAGACCCGGGCCAGGTATTTCGGCGGCACCGCCAGGATGGTCAGGGGCCAGATCAGGTAGAACTGCTCCTCGATCGCCAGCGACCAGAAATGCGACAGCTCGCTGGGCATGGGCCCGCGAATCGCGGCGAACAGATTCTGCAAGTAGAGCAGGTGCGGCAGGGTGGCGGCGCGCAGGGCGCTGGCCGCCTGCGGATCGGAGAAGAGCGGCAACACCACGAAGCAGACCAGCATGGCCATGACGTAGGCCGGGGCGATGCGCAGGATGCGCCGCCAATAGAAGTGGCGCAGGTAGCCTTCGGTGCCGCGGGTGCGGATCAGGATGCTGCTGATCAGGAAGCCGGACAGCACGAAGAACAGGTCGACGGCGATGAACAGCGATTCGAAGCCGTTGTGCACCAGCCGGGTGAACAAGCCCTCAGGTACCGGGGTGAAGCCGTGGATCAGGACGACCATCAGCATGGCCAGCCCGCGCACCCCGTCCAGCGCCGGATCGCGCTGCGTCGCGTAGTCGCGCACGGGCAACCTCGCCCGCGCCGTCCCTGCGTCGGTCTCCAAGCCTGCTTCTCCCGCTCCCTGCGCCTATGGCGCAGTGGCGAATATTTTCACCGCGGCCTCGCGGTGTCCTGATGCACCGGCAAAATAACATGAACCCGCCGGTACCGCAGATGCTGCGGCGTGGATATTTCGTCGGATTGACCGCAGCGACAGCGTGTTCGCAGGGTGCGAGATGGGTCAGGCAGAGAGAGAGCCGCCGGCCAGGCGGATCAAACGAAGTGGGTCTACAGGTGCAGGCCGCACTCGGTCTTGGGCTTGCCGACCCAGCGGCCGGTGCGTCCCTCGCCCGCCGCCGTGCAATGAGTGCAGCCGATCGAGGAATAGCCGCGCGCCACCAGCGGATGGAACGGCAGCTGGTGTTCGGCGATGTAGCGGTCGCGCTCTTCGCGCGTGACGTCGATCATCGGGTTGAACTTGAGGATGCCGCGGCGCAGCTCGAACACCGGCAGGCCGGCGCGGTGGTCGGTCTGCCAGCGCATCAGGCTGGAGACCCAAACGTGGTAGTTCAGCTTCACCGCTTCCAGCGGCTGGATCTTGTTGATCGAGCAGCAATAGTCGGGATCGCGCTCGTAGGTCTTGTCGTCGGCGGTGAACTGGTGCTGCCAGTCCTCCGCGCGCACGTCCTCCACCGTCAGGCCGAACAGGCTGGTGAGGTAGCGGCGGTATTCCAGCGTTTCCGGGAAGTGGAAGCCGGTGTCGATGAAATGGATCTTCTGCTGCGGCCGGATGCGCGAGACGATGTGCAGGAAATAGGCCGAGGTCGCGGCGAACGAGGAGGTGACCAGCACCTTGTCGGGCGCGAAGTCTTCGTACAGGGTGCGGATGCGCGCCTCGAAGTCCAGCGGCAGGTATTTCTCGTTCAACGCGGCCAGCCCGGCCTCGTCCAGAATGCTGGCCGGGCCTACGGGCGCCGCGCTGCCGGGTGCTGCATCGAACACGTTTCAAGCCTTCCGCATCAAGCGGTGCATCGAATTTGCGGGGCGCAGTGTAATTTCGGCTTCCCGCTGGAACAATGGTCAAGGCGCCTCATGCCATAAAAGGCATAAGCTTATTCCGCTTTTCTGCGGATTCTGGCCCTGGCCGGAGCTGCGGCGAAGCCGGGCTTTGCCGTATACACCTCTGATTCCACGAGGAATTTCGCATGAATCAGGAGCGCGAAGCGGGTCCGGCCCGGCGCCTGGAAAGCCGCTGCTGCATCGTCGGCGGCGGGCCGGCCGGGATGATGCTGGGCTTCCTGCTGGCCCGCGCCGGGGTGCCGGTGCTGGTGCTGGAGAAGCACCGCGACTTCTTCCGCGACTTCCGCGGCGACACCATCCATCCGTCGACCCTGGAGCTGATGCACGAGCTCGGCCTGCTCGACGAGTTCCTCAAGCTGCCGCACGAGCGGGCGCCGCGCCTAGCGGGACAGATCGGCGACACCCTGCTGAACCTGGTCGAC
>CAYWPB010000446.1:0-3250 GCA_964458725.1 uncultured Nevskia sp.
ACTCCTTCGGCGCCAAGGTGGTGCTGTTCACCACCTCGCCGGGCAAGGCCGAGGACGCGCTGCGCCTGGGCGCGCACGAGGTGGTGGTGTCGAAGAACCGCGACGAGATGAAGCGCCACGCGCGCAGCTTCGACTTCATCCTCGACACCGTTTCCGCCGCGCACGACCTCAACGCGTTCACCGCCCTGCTCAAGCGCGAGGGCACCCTGACCCTGGTCGGCATCCCGCCGGCCGACCCCGGCCTGCGCGTCGGCAACCTGATCTTCCAGCGCCGCCAGATCGGCGGCTCGCTGATCGGCGGCATCAGGGAGACGCAGGAGATGCTCGACTACTGCGCCGAGCACGGCATCGTCTCCGACATCGAAATGATCCCGGTGCAGAAGATCGACGAGGCCTACGAGCGCATGCTCAAGAGCGACGTCAAATACCGCTTCGTCATCGACATGGCCACCTTGAAGGCCTGAGCCAGGAACCGCCCGCATGAACGACGTCGTCCGCATCCTCGGCATCTCCGGCAGCCTGCGCCAGAGCTCCTACAACACCGCCACCCTGCGCGCCGCGCAGGAGCTGGCGCCGCCCGACCTGCAGATCGAGATCGGCGACATCTCGCAATTCCCGCTCTACAACGCCGATGTGCAGGCCCAGGGCATCCCCGAGGCGGTGCAGCAGCTCGGCGCCCAGATCCGCGCCGCCGACGGCGTGCTGCTGGTGACGCCGGAATACAACTACTCCATGTCCGGCGTGATGAAGAACGCCATCGACTGGCTCTCGCGCCTCAAGGACCAGCCCTTCGCCGGCAAGCCGGTGGCGATCTGCGGCGCCAGCATGGGCGCGCTCGGCACGGCGCGGGCGCAGTACCACCTGCGGCAGACCGGCGTGTACCTGGACATGCGCATCCTCAACAAGCCGGAAGTGATGATCGGCGCCGCGCACGAGCGCTTCGATGCGAGCGGCAAGCTGACGCATGAGGCGACACGCAAGCATCTGGGAGACTTGATGGTGGCGTTGCGGGAGCATGCGCGGAGCTTCAAGCGCTAGCGCGGTGATTCATCATTCCCGCGAACGGTGCTTTTAGTTCCCCTTCCCCGCGGGGAGGGGCAAGCCATCTTGATTCAGCCGGCTGCCGGCGCTCCCAGCTTCCCCGCCGCCGTCATCGCCGCCTCCAGCTTCTTCCACCGCGCCAGCTCCCGCTGATAGATGCGCAGCTCGCAGTCGGCGCAGCCGCCGCCGCAGCAGTCGTAGCCGACCGGCGGTTCGGGCTTGGGCGGGAGAGTGTCGGGCAGCTCGCTCATGGCGGGCAAGCTTAGCGCCTCGGGCGGCGCGTTGAAACGCGGCGCGGCGCCCCAATGCAGGGGGACATGAACATTTCCCTCTCGGTTCTCGACCTTGCGCCGGTGCCCACCGGCACCACTGCCGCCGAGGCGGCGCGCCGCACGGTGGACCTGGCGCGGCTGGCCGACCGGCTCGGCTATGCGCGCTACTGGTTCGCCGAGCACCACAGCATGGCCAGCGTCGCCAGCTCGTATCCGGAGATCCTGATCGCCCATGTCGCGGCGGCGACGCAGCGGATCCGGGTCGGCTCGGGCGGCATCATGCTGCCGAACCACGCGCCGCTGCGCGTGGCCGAGGCCTTTCATACCCTGGAAGCGCTGCACCCGGGACGCATCGACCTCGGCCTCGGCCGGGCGCCAGGCTCGGAGCCGGCGGCGGGCCGGGCGCTGCGCGCCTTCGACGGCGAGCAGTTCCCCAGCCACCTCGCCGAACTGCTGGCGCTGTCGCGCGGCGAACTGCCGGCGGGGCATCCGTTCCGCCGTGTGCGGGTGATGCCGGAAGTGCCGGCCTTGCCGCCGGTCTGGCTGCTCGGCTCCAGCGGCGCCAGCGCGCGCATGGCCGGCGAGGCCGGCATGGGCTACAGCTTCGCCAGTCATTTCAGCCCGACGCCGGCCGGTCCGGCTTTCGCCGCTTACCGCGACAGCTTCCGGCCCTCGCCGCGGTTCCCGCGGCCGCACGCCATCCTCGGCGTGGCGGTGGTCTGCGGCGAGACCGAGGAGCAGGCGCGCCATCTCGCCGCGACCATGGAGCTGGCGCGGCTGCGCATCAACCGCGGCGAGTTCCTGCCGCTGCCGAGCCCGGAGGAGGCGCTGGCGTATCCCTACACCGAGGGCGAGCGCGAGGCGCTGCGCCAGTACCGGGCCCTGAGCATCGTCGGCGCGCCGGACGCGGTGCGGACGCAGATCGAGGCCAAGGCGCGCGAGACCGGCGCCGACGAGGTGATGGTGGTGACCAACGTGCATGGCCACGCCGAGCGCCTGCGCTCCTACGAATTGCTGGCGCAGGCCTTCGGCATCGGCGCTGCCTGAACGAGGCGACCGCGCCGCGAGATCGTCGCGGCGCGGCCGAAGTCCATGACAACAGGGGGCTCAGCGCGCCGCGCTCTGCCCGGCGCGACGCAGGATGCCTTCGAAGCGCATGGTCCAGGTGCGGCCGCCGTCGGTGGAGACTTCCCAGGTCTGGTGCACGCCGTAGTCGGTCGGTGTCCACACGCCGCGGTGCAGTTCCGGCAGGCCGTGCGGGTCGAGGTGCTGGCCGATCAGCACCATGTCCTTGCCGTGCAGGCGGCCGTCGAAGGACAGCAGGTAGCCGTGGTTGCTGACCCAGGTCTCGTTCCACACCTGGCGCGAGGCGTCGTAGATGTTGAAGCTGCTGCCGGTGTCGCCCTCGGTGCCGACCCAGTGCTCCTGCAGCACGCAGCCGTCGTAGACCTTCTCCACCTTGTTGTGGCCCTGCAGCTTGCCGCCGGGCTCGTACACGTCCCAGTCGCCGACCCAGAAGTCGAGCTGGTGGTACTCCGGCGCGCTGCACGGCGCGGCTGCCGCGGCGTCGGCGCGCGCCGGCCCGGTGTGCAGGCCCATGACCAGCGCTACCAGCACCGCCGCCGCAACCAGGATCCTCATCGTCTTGTTCTCCGTTCTCGGGATGCGTCATGCTCGGGCTCGCAGTGGTATAAGTAAATGTCCACTTTCGGACAAAATGCTATGACCACTTGATGCTGCTCCGGCTCGGCGACAGCGGCCCCCTGTACCGGCGCGTCTACCAGGCGCTGCGCCAGGCCATGCTCGATGGCGAGCTGAAGGCCGGCGCGCGCCTGCCCGGCAGCCGCAGCCTGGCGCGCGACCTCGGCGTGTCGCGCATCGTGGTCCTGGACGCGTTCGAGCAACTGGCGGCGGAGGGCTACATCGTCGCCGCGGTC
>CAYWPB010000447.1:0-3246 GCA_964458725.1 uncultured Nevskia sp.
CGCCTGCATCTCCGGCGCGTCGGCCTTCATGTAGTCGCGGTTGAGGTTGAGGTTCTGCGCGGTGGTGCGCCAGCCCATCTCCTCCGGCCCGACCTGGTTGGGCCGGTTCCAGTGGCCGAAGCGCTCGTGGCCGTCGGCGTTGAACACCGGCACGAACACGATCACTTCTTTCTCCAGTGCCTTCGGCGCCACCGTGCCCTGTAGCATCTCGCGCAGCGCCAGGAAGCCGGCATCCTTGCCGTCGATCTCGCCGGCGTGGATGCCGCCCTGCATCAGGAGCACCGGCAGCCCGCGCCGGCGCGCCACCTCGGCGGTCAGCGCGCCGCTGCGGCTGACGCTCAGCGCCAGCAGCGGCCGGCCTTCCGGCGAACGGCCGAACTCGAAGCAGCGCACCGCCTCGGGCCAGGCCTGCTGGTAGGCCTGGCACAGGCGCTCGACCTCGGCATAACGTCCAGTCTGGTGGTAGCCGGTCTGCTCGGCCAGGGTGGTGAGGGTAGCCGGAAGCGCGTCGGCCTGGGCCAGGGCGGAGCACGCGAGCAGCAAGCCCGGCAGGCGCCGGGCAAAACGGGCAATGGTCATGAGGAGGCGGGGCTATTGGTATGACGTCAGCCTAGCCGCCGCTTGCGCAAAAGTCAGCACGCTTCATCCCAGGCTTACCCGGGCGCTGCGCCGCCGCGCTCCTCGGTCAGTGGCTGCGGTTCGCGCACGAAACCCAGGCGCGCCGGCGCCTCGACGCGGTCCAGCCGCGTCAATGGCAGCAGTCTGTCAGCGAGGCGCAGGTACAGCGCGGTGGCGCTGCCCGAAGGCTGCGCCAGCGCCGCGGCCAGCTGCGCCTCGTCGACGGCGCCCCGCTCCGTCTGCAACCGCTGCAGCGCCCAGTCCAGGTCGGTATCGGCCAGCGCGCCGGGCCCCAGGTCGGTTTGCAGCAGCAGGCCGCCGTCCTCGTCGAGCCAGGCGGACGACACGGCGCGCACCGGTGTCTCGGTGTGGGCCGTGAGCGTGTCGCCCTCGCCCGGCGCGCGCAGCACCAGCGGGGTGTGACCGAGCGTCACATAGCCGCGCTGCGGGCCGTTCTGGAAATACCAGCGCCCCTGCGCATCGGCGGCATAGTTGCGGTTGATGGTCTCGATAATCTGCGGCCGGCTGATGATCTCGCCGCGGATCAGCCAGCGGCCGCGCCGGTCCAGTCCGAGCCAGCCGAACAGGGCCGGCACGTTCGGCCAGCGCGCCAGCGCGCGATGTACCCAGTCTTCCATTGAAACCATGATAACCGCCCGCATGTCCCAGTACGCAGGGGCATATCGATAGTACGGCCGGACATGGTGGTGTCATCCGGCCGGACCTATGATCCGCCCGAACCCGACCCGGCCGCGGCTGGTCCCAATGGGATTGACCGGCATCAACAGGGGATGACGATGGTCAAAGCGACATGGAACGGCGTGGTGCTGGCCGAGTCCGACGACACCGTCGTCGTCGAAGGCAATCACTATTTCCCGCCGCAGTCGGTGCGCCGCGAACTGCTGGAACCCAGCGCCACCACCACCCACTGCCCCTGGAAGGGCGAGGCGCACTACTACCACGTCATCGCCAACGGCGAGCGCAACGCCAACGCCGCCTGGTACTACCCCGAGCCCAAGTCCGCCGCCCGGCAGATCAAGGACCGCGTCGCCTTCTGGCGCGGCGTGCAGGTGACCTAGGTGACGTCCGGCCGTCCGGTAGTGCCGCCGGCCGTGGTGTCGGGCGAGCTGCGTGGACGCTACCGGGAAGTGCGCGCCCAGACCGAAGCGCTGGCCGCCCCGCTGTCGCCCGAAGACCAGGTGCTGCAGTCGATGCCCGACGCCAGCCCCGCCAAATGGCATCGCGCCCACACCAGCTGGTTCTTCGAGACCTTCCTGCTGCAACCGCTGCTGCCCGGCTACAAATTGTTCCACGCCGGCTACGGCTACCTGTTCAACTCCTACTACGAAGCCATCGGCGAGCGCGTGGCGCGGCCGCGCCGCGGCATGCTCAGCCGGCCGTCGTGCGACGAGATCGCGGCCTATCGCGCCCACGTCGACACGGCGATGCTGCAATTGCTGGAGTGCTGCGCCCCCGAGGCGCAGGTTCTGGTCGAGCTCGGCCTGAACCACGAGCAGCAGCACCAGGAATTGCTGCTCACCGACATCAAGCACGCGTTCTCCGGCAATCCGCTGCGGCCGGTTTACCTTGCCGCGCCGGAACCAATCGCCAGCGCCGCGCCGCCGCTACGCTGGCACGAGATTCCGCGCGGCGTCTACGAGATCGGCCATCGCGGTCCCGGCTTCCACTTCGACAACGAGGGCCCGGCGCACGAAGTGCTTCTGTCCGGCTGCCGCATCGCCAGCCGCCCGGTCAGCGTCGGCGAATACCTGGAGTTCGTCGCCGATGGCGGCTACCGCCGCGCCGGACTGTGGCTGTCCGACGGCTGGGCCAAAGTGTGCGAGGAGGGCTGGAGCGCGCCGCTGTACTGGGAGCGCGCCGGCGAAGCCTGGACCAGCTACACCCTGCACGGCCCGCGTTCGCTGCACGCCGACGAGCCGGTGTGCCACCTCAGCTATTACGAGGCCTGCGCCTACGCCGCCTGGGCCGGCAAACGCCTGCCAACCGAGCAGGAATGGGAAATCGCGGCGCTGCGCCTGGGCAGTGATTCCACGCCCGTGGAGCCGGCACGCCCGCACCCGGCCGCGCTGCGCCAGGGCTTTGTGCAGGACGTGTGGGAATGGACTGGCAGCGCCTACCTGCCCTATCCCGGCTTCCGCCCCGCCGCCGGCGCGGTGGGCGAGTACAACGGCAAGTTCATGGTGAACCAGATGGTGCTGCGCGGCCGCTCCTGCGCCACGCCGCCGGGCCACTCGCGCCCCAGCTACCGCAATTTCTTCGGGCCGGCCGCGCGCTGGCAGTTCAGCGGGTTCCGGCTCGCGGAGGATCTATGAGCGCCACAGCGGAACAGTTGCACAGCTTGCACGATCTCGAACCCACGATCGGCGAGTTCGAACAGGCGGTGTTCGCCGGTTTGTCGCAGCCGCACAAGAGCCTGCCCTGCAAGTTCTTCTACGACGCGGCCGGCTCGACCCTGTTCGACCGTATCTGCGAGTTGCCGGAGTACTACCCGACGCGCACCGAGCTGGGCATCCTGCGGCAGCGCGCCGGCGAGATGGCGGCGCTGTTCGGCCCCGGCGCCGGCGTTGTCGCGTTCGTCTCGGGCTCCGCCGCCAAGGTCGGCACGAC
>CAYWPB010000448.1:0-3237 GCA_964458725.1 uncultured Nevskia sp.
ACACCTGATGGCGGCGCTGGAGCAGTTGCGCGCGAGCGCCGACTTCGCGAAGCTCGGCGTGCCGGACCTGCTCAACGCGCTGATCGCCGCCGGCCATCGCGTCAAGGTGCTCTACGTTCACGGTCACTGGCTGGACGTGAACGACCATGACGGACTGCAGCAGGCGAGCGACTTCGCCCATGCCGATGCCGCATTCGGGAGTCGCAAGTGATCGAGGCAGCCACCTTCGTCGAAGCCGCGCGCCAGCGCGGCTTTTCCTTCTACGCGGGCGTGCCCTGCTCGTTCCTCACGCCCTTCATCAACTACGTGATCCAGGATCCGGCGCTGCGCTACCTGTCCTGCGCCAACGAGGGCGACGCGGTGGCGGTGGTGGCCGGCCAGGCCGCGGCCGGCGCGCGCGGCATCGCCATGATGCAGAACTCCGGGCTGGGCAACGCGGTCAGTCCGCTGACTTCGCTGACCTGGACCTTCCGCCTGCCGCAGCTGCTGATCATCACCTGGCGCGGCGAGCCCGGCGTGCACGACGAGCCGCAGCACCAGCTGATGGGCCCGATCACGCCGCGGGTGCTCGACACCATGGAGATCCCCTGGGAAGTCTTCCCGCAGCAGCCGGACCAGATCGACGCCGCCCTGAACCGCGCCCTGGAATACATGGACCGCGAGCAGCGGCCCTATGCGCTGCTGATGAAGAAAGGCACGGTCGCCGAATACCCGCTGCGCGGATCCGGCGCGCCGGCGCCGCGCGGCACCGGCAAGGTCGTGACCGGCCTGGCCGATGCCGGCCAGCGCCCCAGCCGCGCCGACGCGCTGCGCCGGGTGATCCAGCACACACCCTTGAACGGCAGCGTGGTGCTCGCCACCACCGGCTTCAGCGGCCGTGAGCTCTATGCCATCGACGACCGGCCCAACCAGCTCTACATGGTCGGTTCGATGGGCTGCGTCGGCGGCATGGCCCTGGGCCTGGCCCTGGCGCGCCCGGACCTGCGCGTGGTCGCGGTCGACGGCGACGGCGCGGCGCTGATGCGCATGGGCCTGTTCGCCACGCTCGGCGCCTATGGGCCCGCCAACCTGGTGCACCTGCTGCTCGACAACGGCGTGCACGACTCCACCGGCGGCCAGGCCACGGTCTCGGCCGGCGTGTCCTTCGCCGCCATCGCCGCCGCCTGCGGCTATCCGCTGGCGCTGGAGTCCGATGGCCTCGAGGTGGTCGACCAGCTGTTCGAGGCCGGCAACGTGCCGGGCCCGCGCTTCGCCCACCTGCGCACCCGCCCCGGCGCCTCCCCCAACCTGCCGCGCCCCGCGGTGACGCCGGAGCAGGTCGGCGCCCGCCTTGCCGCGCACATCGGAGCCCGTGCATGAAGCGCCCGCTGCTGCTCAATCCCGGCCCCGTGACCCTGAGCGAGCGGGTCCGCAACAGCCTGCTGCTGCCCGACCTGTGCCACCGCGAGGACGAGTTCTTCGACCTGCAGGACGAGATCCGCCAGCGCCTGCTCGCCGTCTACGGCCTCGATCCGGCGGTGTGGACCGCCGTGCTGCTGACCGGCTCCGGCACCGCCGCGGTGGAAGCCATGGTCTCCAGCCTGGTGCCCGCCGAGGGCCGCCTGCTGGTGGTGGAGAACGGCGTCTACGGCGAGCGCATGACCCATATCGCCGGGCGCCACGGCATCGCCTGCGAGACGGTGCGGCACGACTGGACCGCGCCGATGGACCTGGCGGCGGTGCGCGAACGGCTGCAGACGCTGCCGAAGATCACCCACGTCGCGGCCGTGCATCACGAGACCACCACCGGCCGCCTCAACGCGCTGAGCGAGCTGGCGCAGCTGTGCTCCGAAGCCGGCGTGGCGCTGCTCGCCGACACCGTCTCCAGCTTCGGCGCCGAAGCCATCGACTTCAACCAGCCCGGCCTGGCCGCCGCCGCCGCCGGCGCCAACAAGTGCCTGCACGGCGTGCCCGGCGCCTGCTTCGTCGTCGCGCGCCGTGCGGCGCTGAAGGACGCGGCCGCCCGCACGCCCCCGCGAACCTTGTACCTTGATCTCGCCGCCTGGAACAAGGCGCAGGATGCGCGCGGCACACCGTTTACGCCTTCGGTACACGGCTACTACGCGTTCCGCGAGGCGCTGCGCGAATACGCCGACGAAGGCGGCTTCGCCGCGCGCCACGCCCGCTACACCGCGCTCGCCAACCAGGTGGCCGACGGATTCGCCGCCCTGGGAATCGAGACCCTGCTGCCGCGAGAGGAGTCCTCGGTGGTGCTGCGCGCTTACATGCTGCCGAAGGGATTGGAATACGCGCGCCTGCACGACCGGCTGAAGACCCAGGGCTTCGTCATCTATGCCGGCCAGGGCGCGCTGGTGGCAAGCCTGTTCCGCATTTCGACCATGGGCGCGGTGAGCGCGTCGGATATGGCGCGGCTGGTGGAGGAAGTCGGGAAGCTGGTGAGTAGATAGAGCTGCGCGACAACCCCTCTTGTCATTCTGAGCGTAGCGAAGAATCTGGTGCCGTATGCAATGGGCGCCTGATGGCACCAGATCCTTCGCTACGCTCAGGATGACAGCAATTACTTCGACCGCAACGCCTCCGACAGCGCGGCGCCAAGCGAGCCCAATGCGGCCGGCTTTTCCTTCGGCTTGTGCGCGCGCGGATCGGGCCGCGCGTCTCGGTTGCGCGCCGGCGGCGGCGAGGCGCTGCCGTCGTCCTTCTTCATCGACAGCGCGATGCGCTTGCGCTGGGGGTCCACTTCGACCACCCGTACCTTGACCACGTCGCCGGCCTTGACCACGTCCTGCGGGTTCTTGACGAAGCGGTCGGCGAGCTGCGAAACGTGGACCAGGCCGTCCTGGTGCACGCCGATATCGACGAAGGCGCCGAACGCGGCAACGTTGGTCACCGTGCCTTCCAGCACCATACCCGGCTTGAGGTCGCTGATCTCGTGGACGCCTTCGGCGAAGGTCGCGGTGCGGAACTCGGGACGCGGATCGCGGCCCGGCTTCTCCAGCTCGGCGAGGATGTCCTGGACCGTGGGCAGGCCGAACTTGTCGTCGACGAACTGGCGCGGATCGAGCTTCTTCAGCACGGCGCTGTCGCCCATCAGAGCGCGCACGTCGCGGCCGGCGGCGGCGACGATCTTCGCGGCGAGGTTGTAGGCCTCCGGGTGGACGGATGAGGCCTCCAGCGGCTCGGCGCCGCGGGGGATGCGCCGGAAGCCGGCGCCCTGCCCGACGGTCCTGGGGCCGAGGG
>CAYWPB010000449.1:0-3207 GCA_964458725.1 uncultured Nevskia sp.
GCAGGGTGCTCTTGGCGGCGCCGTGGCCGAGCTTGTCGGCCTTGGTCAGCAGCACATGGGTGGCCAGGCCGCGCGATTCGCACCAGCCGAGCATCTGCCGGTCGAGGTCGGTCAGCGGGTGCCGGATGTCCATCACCACCACCAGGCCGCGCAGGTTCGGCCGCTTCTCGACGTAGCCGCCGACCAGCTTGCCCCAGTCGTAGCGAACCTCCAGCGGCACCTGGGCGAAGCCGTAGCCCGGCAGGTCCATCAACCGTCCGCGCAGGCCGTCGCCGTCCGGCAGGTCGAACAGGTTGAGCAGCTGGGTGCGGCCCGGCGTGCGGCTGACCCGCGCCAGCGCCTTCTGCTGGCAGATCAGGTTCAGCGCGCTGGACTTGCCGGCGTTGGAGCGGCCGGCGAAGGCCACTTCCGGCAGGGTGTCCTGCGGCAGCTGGTTGAGCCGGGCCGCCGATAGCAGGAAGCGCGCCTGGGCGAAGAGGTTGGGGGCCGGGCTCGTAGTGTTTGGCGGTGCAGCCATGGTGTAATATCCCACGCCGTAAAGTTGTCCGATAAGCGCGCACCATAACATTCAGCGCGCATCAGCCAGCCGCCAAAAAACAGCATTGGAGTTCCGAATGAAGCGCGTCCTGATCGCCCTCGCTTTGTCTGCGCCCCTGTTCGCCGCAGTGGCCGACGAAGCGGCCCCGGCTGCCGCCGCCAAAGACGCCCAGAAGGACGTGTTTACGCAAGGCGATGCCGCGGCCGGGCAGACCCGGGCCGCCGCCTGCTTCGCCTGCCACGGCCCCGGCGGCAACGGTGCGATCAACCCGGACTGGCCCAAGCTGGCCGGCCAGCATTCCTCCTACATCGCCGAACAGCTGGCTGACTTCAAATCGGCCAAGCGCAAGAACCCGGTGATGCTGGGCCAGGCCGCCGGCCTGTCTGCGGACGATATGAAGAATCTCGCCGCCTATTTCGCGGCGCAGAAGCCGGTGCCGGGCGTGGCCAGCAAGGACGCCGTCGCCGTGGCGCAGAAGCTGTATCGCGCCGGTGACGCCAGCCGCGCCATCCCCGCCTGCGCGGCCTGCCACGGCCCCACCGGCGCCGGTAACGCGGCCGGCCAGTTCCCGCGCATCGGCGGCCAGAACAGCGGCTACGCCGCCGCCCAGCTGAAGAGCTACAAGGCAGGGGAACGCGGTGCCGAGGGCAAGGGTCAGATGATGGCTGCGATCGCTTCCAAGCTGACCGACCAGGAAATCCAGGCGCTCGCCTCCTACCTCTCGGGCCTGCAGTAAGACGTCCGCCAGCCGTCGAAAGGCCAGCCGTTAAAGGAATGTCACGATGCGCCTGCTGAAACACGGGCTGTTTGCCGCCCTCGGCCTGTTGGCCGCCGCCTGCCACGCCGCCGACCCGGCCGACGCCTACGTCCAGGGCAAGAACTACCGGGTGGTCGGCACGCCGGTGAAGCAGGACAATCCCAAGCGCATCACCGTCGAGGAATTCTTCTGGTACGGCTGCCCGCACTGCTATCACCTCGAGCCCGAGGTGGAGGCCTGGCTCAAGCACAAGCCGGCCGACGTCGATTTCGTGCGCGTGCCCAACACCCTGGGCCGCCCGATCGGCGAGCTGCACGAGCGCGCCTTCTACATCGCCGACGCGCTCGGCATCCTCGACAAGACCCACAAGCCGCTGTTCGACGCGATCCACGCCCAGGGCTTCCCGATGAGCACCCTGGAGTCGATCCGCGACCTCTACGTGGAAAAGGGCGGCATCAAGCCCGAGCAATTCGACGCCGACGCCCACAGCTTCGTGGTGGAAAACAACATGCGCCGCGCCGACGACCTGGCCGTGAGCTACGGCATCACCGGGACGCCGACCTTCGTGGTCGGCGGCAAGTACGTCGTCGATGCGCAGAACGACGTGCTCAAGGTGGTCGACGCCGTCATCACCAAGGTTCGCAAGGAACGCAAGTAGGCCCACCGGCCCGGCGACGACGATGCGTGCGGCGCTGAACCTGCTGGTCGCAGGCCTGTTCCTGACAGCCGGTTCCGCCGGCGCCGGGACCCAGCCGGTCTCGGTGGTGCCGCCGCAGGTTTCCGCGATGTGCACGCAGTTCGCCGGCCGCATCAACGGCTTCAGTTCCGACCAGTGCCGCCTCGCCGGTCTGCATTCCGCCACGGTTACCAGCAGTCGCGGCCGGCCGCTGCTGGTGCGCGACGTGCAGCCGGCAACGCCGGACGCACAGGCGCCGCGCAAGGTGCTGGTGCTGGGCGGCATCCATGGCGACGAGTACTCGGCGGTGGTGGTGGCGTTCCAGTGGATGGAACGCCTCAACGGCGACCGCTTCCAGCGCTTCCAGTGGCGCTTCCTGCCCTGCGTCAACCCGGACGGCCTGCTGGCCCAGCCCTCGACCCGCACCAACGCCAACGGCGTCGACCTCAACCGCAACTTCCCGACTCCGGACTGGAACGCACAGGCTCAGCTTTACTGGAGGAACAAGACCCGCAAGGACCCGCGCCGTTTCCCCGGCAAGCTGGCGGCTTCCGAGCCGGAGACCCGCTGGGTGATCGAGCAGATCGCAGCCTACAAGCCCGACGCCATCGTCTCCCTGCACGCCCCGCTCAACGTACTGGACTTCGACGGCCCCTATACGCCGCCGGCCAGGCTGGGCTATCTGCGGCTGGCGCCGATCGGTACCTATCCCGGTTCGCTCGGCGGCTACGGCGGCCTGTTCCTGCGGCTGCCGGTGATGACGCCGGAGCTGCCCACCGCCACCCACACGCCCTCGGCCGAGCAGTCCGGCCGCATCCTGGCCGACCTGATCGACTGGCTCAACAAGAACCTGCCCGCCGCCTGAACCGGCCGGGCTTATACTGCTCGCAGACCTCCAGCACCGGAGCGCTGCCATGGAAAACACCGCGGGCTTCAGCTCCTTCCGCGAGTTCTATCCCTATTACCTGAGCGAGCACGCCGACCGTACCTGTAGGCGGCTGCATTTCGTCGGCACCAGCCTGGTCATCCTGACCGCCGTCGCGGCGCTCGCCAGCGGCCGCTACGCCCTGCTGGGGCTGCTGCCGGTGGTCGGCTACGGCTTTGCCTGGGTCGGCCACTTCTATTTCGAGAAGAACAAGCCGGCCACCTTCAAGTATCCGTTCTACAGCCTGGCCGGCGATTTCGTCATGTACAAGGACATGTGGAGCGGGAAGATCCGGTTCTCGATCTGGCTCT
>CAYWPB010000450.1:0-3178 GCA_964458725.1 uncultured Nevskia sp.
GGGCCACGCGGGATGGGGGGTGCGGGTGGTGGGCCGGGGCAGGTGGTGGCGGCCGTGCGGGTGGAACCAGGCCAGCAGGCGTTGACTGAAGGGGGCCGTCATGCGGCCGCTATTGTCGCTCTTCGCGCACCGCCGTGCTGTCGGCGAACGGCGCTGGCGGGCGCGCCAGCCGCTCGATGCCGGCCGAGGTCCGTTGCGCCTCCTCGCGCAGCGAGCGCTCCACCAGCCAGGGGCCCAGCAAAGGTGGGATCCAGAAGGCCGGCTCCAGCTCGGCACTGAAATGCAGCAGGGTAGCGCTGCCGGCGGGGCGGAAACCCCAGTCGGCGCGGCCGTAGCTGAAGTCGCTCGATCCCGGCAGCACCTCGGCATGCAGGTCGCCGCCGTCCGGGCGCGGCGCATAGCGCATGTCTTGCACCTGGTGCAGGGTCTTGCAGTACAGCACCGCGCAGACCCGCACCTCGGTGTAGATGCGCGCATGCTCGTCGTCCGCGCGCTGCAGCACCTGCACCTTCTGCACCGCGGGGTTGATGGCCGGCAGGCTGCCCGGCGCGGCGAAGGCGGAATAGGCCGCGGCCGCCGGGGCCTGCAATTTCACCTGCATCTCGACGCGGTAGCGCTTGCCGTCGTGCTGGACTTGCAGGGACTGGATTTCGGCGGCGGGTGTGGGCGCGCACGCGGCGAGGCAAACCAGGCTGGCGAGTCGCCTGGTCCAGGCGCGCATGAATTCGCGCTTGCGCGGAGATGGCGACGGCTTTTTTGAGATGGCCGCTACTTCTTGTTGAACAGATTCTGCAAGGTATTCACCAGATCCCCATTCTTGCCCTTGCCGAGCTTGTCGGTCAGTTTCTGCACCGCCTGCTGCTTCAGCGCCTCGCCCACATCGAGCTGGTACTTCGGCCCGCTGAACGGACCGTAGACCCGCACCGGGATGACGATGCCCTGCAGGTTCACCAGCTCCTTGCCGCCCTGGCCGGTGGCGGTGTTCACCAGGGTCGGCTTGGCGACGTAGTCCAGGGTGTTGTTGGCAAGATCGACCTGGCCGGCACCGGACAGGCGCAGCAGAGGGCTGGCGCCGTTGAGGTCGTCGGAACGCAGCACGCCGTTGCTGATCTTGCCGGTCGCGCTGAGAGTGCTGAAATCGGTCTGCTGCGCGCTGTCGTCCTGCAGCTGCTGGCCGCGGTACAGGGACTCGCCCTGGCGGATGATCTGCGCCAGATTGAAGCCCTTGACCGCGCCGTTCTGCAGCGCCACCGCGGTAGTGCCGGCGAGGCCGC
The DNA here is from genome assembly GCA_964458725.1 of uncultured Nevskia sp. Lineage (GTDB taxonomy): Bacteria > Pseudomonadota > Gammaproteobacteria > Nevskiales > Nevskiaceae > Nevskia. The sequence continues at coordinate 1,275 of CAYWPB010000450.1, forward strand.
GCTTAAGCTCGGCCATGGTGTTGCCGGCGCTGCTCACGTCGAGGCTGAAATTGCCGGTGCCGGTGACGTAGTCCTTGCCCATGAAGTCCTGCAGCAGCGGGCCGGCGTTGATCGAGCCGAGCTTGAGCGTCTCGCCCAGCGCCGGCCGCGCGCCGGGGCCGAGGTGCGTCGCGGAGCTCAGCGTGCCGCCATACAGCGCGGCGCCAAGGTCGATGGTCTTCTGCGCGCCCTTGGCGGCGGCGAGCTTGAGCTGCACGTTGGCGAGGTTGAGGTTCTTCAGCTTGAGCTTGCCAATCTCCAAGGTGCCGCTGGCATTGACGCCGTCGAGCTTGTCCAGCGGCAGCGGCGCGTTGTCGCCCTCGCCCGGCTTGCCGCCGGCGGACGGCGCCACCGGATTGCGCTTGGCCGGCGGCGCCAGGTAGCGATCGGCGTCGATCTGGTCGAGCTTGAGCGCAAAGCGGATGGGGGCGCCGCCGCCGAAGCCGGCAAGCCCGGCACTACCGCTCAGGGTGCTCTGGTCGAGCTTGAGCTCCAGGCCTTCGAGGCTGGCGCTGCCCGAGCCGATCTCCAGCGTGCCCTTGAGGCTGGCCTGCTTCAGCGCGGTGGCGTCCGCGGTCTCCAGCGCCACCCCCAGGGACTTGAAAGTCTCGCGCGGATCGAACGGCTCGACGCTGAGCGGGCCGGTGAAGTGGTGGCTGCCGCCGCCATCCAGCCCGGTGCCCTCGAGGCTGGCGTCGACGACGACGTTGGCCAGCTTGAGCCGGGCCTTGCTGAGCTGGAGCGTGCCCTTGTCGGTGTCCGCGTGCACCGCGCCGGTCAGCGCGAGCTGCTGCTTGCCGCCGGGGACCCCGGTGCCGCTGGCGTCGACCTTGGCGTCGAGGTCCTGGGCGTCGAAGCTGTCGCGGTCGAATTCCAGCTTGGCCGAAGCCTGCACGTCGGCGTTCACCGCCGGGTCGGCCACCGCGGCGTTGAAAGCCAGCTTGACGTCGAAGGACCGGCCGGTGGCGATGGTGCCAGTGCTGAGGCTGAACTTGTTGAGGGCGTAGGACTTCCTCGCCTGCTGGTCGACGTAGCTGATGTTGGCGTTGTCGATGTCGATGCCGGCGATCCGGTCCAGCTCGCCGCCGTGGCCACGCTGCGGCTGCGGCGCCGGCCTGGGCGCGGGAGGCTTCGACGACGGTTGCTTCTCGTGTTCGGACTCGACCAGGTCGTCCCAGTTGCTCTTGCCGTCCGCGTGCTTGAGCAGGTTCAGGCGCAGGTCGTGCAGGGTGATGCTGGAGACCTCGGCGCGATGGCGCAGCAGCAGCGGCAACAGGCGCACGCCGATCCTGGCCTCGCCCACCTGGGCCATCGGGTCCTCGCCGAAGCCTTCGGCATTGCTCAGCTTGACGTCCTTGACCCGCGCGCCGAGGGTCGGGAACAGGCTCAGGTGAATCTCGCCGATGTCGAGCTTGCGGTGGATCTTTTCGCCCACCTCCGCGCTGATCCGGCCGCGGAAATTATTGGGATCGAACAGCAGCGCCGCCGCAACCAGCAGCAGGACGACGCCGGTGACCAGGGCAGCGACTGCCCACAGGAAAATGCGCATGAGTCGTCCTTCTTGAGGCTTGAGCGGGCGAACGGAACCTAGTCTAGCGGCGCCGGCCGGGCGGTGCCGGGCACCAGCAGGGCTTGGATGCGGCGGACCAACCCGGCGGATGCACGCAGGGACCGGCCAGGCACGGTAAAATAAGCCTTTAGAGCCGCTGTACCGCTGCCATGCCCGCCCCCGCCGCACCCTCCCGCCGCAACAAGCCGGCCCCCGCCTCCCGCAAGCCCCAGGCCGCCGCCGCGCCCAAGGTCGGATTCGTTTCGCCCGGCCGCCCCACGGCCCGTGGCGACTCCGAGACCAGCATGGAGAAGTG
>CAYWPB010000451.1:0-3176 GCA_964458725.1 uncultured Nevskia sp.
TTGGTGGGACCGGGATGGCCACGGAGATCGTGTTAAAGGCCGTGTCCCTTGGGCCATACGCTGCATCCGTGTACCGTGCTACCAATTTGCACACCGCAGCTGAAGCCCTCAACGCTGAACTCGCCCGGGCTGGGGCGCCGGAACGCATCAGGGTGGAGACTGACTTTTGGACCGGGCAGGCCCAGCAGTATGTGCAGCGGGTCCTGCTGGCGTTTCAGTCGGGGGATATCCCAGACATTGTGCTGAATGGGCATGAGTTTATCGGGCGCTATGCTCTGGGGGGCTATATCCGGCCTCTGGACGAGTTCCTGGCGGTGCATCAGGCCGCTCTGGCCGATATCTATCCCGTTCTGTGGCAGGCGGTGCGCTTTCGTGGCCAGGTGTGGGGCATTCCACAGGACACCGAGGCTCGTATGATGTACGTGCGCACCGACCATCTGCGCAAGTTGGGCTGGGGGGAGGAAGCCATTACCGGCTTGCCGCAGCGCGTCGAGCATGGGGAGTTTACGCTGTTCGACCTGGTCGAACTGGCACAGCATGTGAAATCGGCGGGCATTGCGCCCTGGGGCCTCTATCACGACCGCAGGGCGGGGGTGGTGGGTTTTGGGCTTTCCCGGGCCGTCTGACGCGCGTGCCGACCGAGCTGGTGGTGACCTCCAAGCGGGTGGTCGCCAAGCGCGGGCTGATCGGGCGGCAGACCACCGAGATGCTGCACAAGAAGGTCGAGAGCATCGCCGTGCACCAGAGCGTGCTGGGCCGCCTGCTCGGCTACGGCACCCTGGTGATCCACGGCACCGGCGGCGGCGCCGAGGCGATCCCCAACATCGCCCGGCCGCTGGAGTTCCGCAACGCGGCCATGGCGGCGCAGTCGGTGGGTTGAGCTCCAGCTCTGTAGGTCGGCCTTCAGGCCGACAAAGCGTCGCCCTGAAGGGCGACCTACAACAGCCAGGGCCGGTGCCCGGTTGCCGCAAACTGGCAACCCGCCGGCGGATTCTGGAAACTAGCGGTCTATGAACACCAAGAAACGGGGGCTGGGCCGCGGGCTTGACGCCCTGCTCAGCAGCGTCGCGCCGACCACCCAGGCCGAGGTCGGCGAGGAACTGCGCGAGATCGAAGTTGAGCTGCTTGGCCCCGGCCGCCACCAGCCGCGCCGCAGGTTCGACCCCGAAGCCCTCGAATCCCTGGCCAGCTCGATCCGCACCCAGGGCGTGGTGCAGCCCATCGTGGCGCGCCCGGCTGGCGGCGGCCGTTACGAGATCGTCGCCGGTGAGCGCCGCTGGCGCGCCGCGCAGATGGCCGGCCTCAAAACCATCCCCGCCGTGGTGCGGCAGATCCCGGACCGCACCGCCATGGCGGTGGCCCTGGTCGAGAACATCCAGCGCTCCGACCTCAACCCGCTGGAAGAGGCCGAGGCTCTGCAGCGCCTGATCGACGAATGCGGCCTGACCCACGAGCTCACCGCCGAGGCGGTGGGCCGCTCGCGCGCCGCCGTCAGCAACCTGCTGCGCCTGCTCGACCTCGAAGCGGAAGTGCAGTCCCTGGTGCGCGACGACAAGCTCTCGCTCGGCCACGCCAAGGTGCTGCTCGCCGTGACCGGCGCGCGCCAGGTGGCGCTGGCGCAGCAGGTGGTGGCGCAGCAGCTGTCGGTGCGCCAGACTGAACTGCTGGTGCTGCACAAGCCCGCCGCCGTCAAGGCCCCGGCCAAGCGCGGTGGCCGCAGCGCGCTGGAGCAGGAGCTGAGCGACAAAGTCGGGTTGCCGGTGCAGGTGAAGCAGGCGCAGAGCGGGCGGGGCAAGCTGACCGTGGCCTTTGCCGACAAGAATGAGCTGGAAAAGCTGCTGAAGCTGTTGCGATAAGCCGCACTTTTCCACTCGTCATTCCCGCGAAAGCGGGAATCCAGCGGCTTGGATCAGCGCGCCGCTGGTGGTCTTCCTGGATTCCCGCTTCCGCGGGAATGACGAATCAAAAATTTCTACGGATCACGCCATGACCTTCCCCTATCAAACCGCCCTCATCACCGGCGCCTCCAGCGGCATCGGCGAAGCCTTTGCCGAAACGCTTGCCGCCAAGGGTTGCGACCTGGTGCTGGTGGCGCGCTCGGCCGACAAGCTGCAGGCCCTGGCGCAGCGCCTGTCTGGCGAACACGGCCGCCGCGTCGAGGTGCTGGTGGCCGACCTGGCCACGCTCTCGCCTGGCGCCGCGCTGAAGAAAGCCACCGATACACGCGGCCTCAAGATCGACCTGCTGGTCAACAACGCCGGCTTCGGCACCAAGGGCCGCTTTGAGACGCTTGACCCGCAGCGCGAGCAGCAGGAGCTGCTGCTCAACGCCGGCGCCGTGGTGGACCTGTCGCGCGCCTATCTGCCGGACATGCTGGCGGCCGGCCGCGGCGCCATCGTCAACCTGGCTTCGATGGCCGCGTTCCAGCCGCTGCCCTACATGGCGGTATACGGCGCCAGCAAGGTCTTCGTCTGGTCCTTCACCGACGCCCTGTGGGCCGAGACGCGCGGCCGCGGCGTGCACGTCATGGCGGTGTGCCCTGGGCCGGTGGAGACACCGTTCTTCGAGGCCACCGGCGTGGAGGGGCTGCGCGACACGGTGCCCAACGCCAGCGTGGTCAGCCCGCAGCTGGTGGTGAACGAGGCGCTCAAGGGCTTGCTGGGGCGCAAGCGCCTGGTGGTGCCCGGAAATCTCAGTTACGCCAGCTCGGTATTCACCCGCCTGGCGCCGCGTCCGCTGCTGGCGCGGGCGGTCGAGAAGTTCATGAAGCCCTAGAGAAAGTCCCAGAAATCTCCTGTCCCCGTAGCGGTTTTGGCCCAGCGGGATGTGCATTTTCGGCACACAGGACAAAGTTTGACCCCGTTTGTGCTGAAACGTTAAAATCGCAATCCCGCTGGTGGCTTCGCGGTACGCGAGGTAATCAAATCGTCACCCGGGGCGGAAAACAATGCGGACCCAATTGCGTGGCGCAGCAATCGCACGGGCGGTATGCCTGGTGCAACTGGGAATCCTGGTTTTCTCGGCCCTGCTGACGGGCGGATTGTGGGGCCGTCCCCAAGCGATCGCCGCGATGTACGGCGGGCTGGTGGCGCTGATACCGACCGCCTGGTTCGCCTTTCGAGTATTCGGGCGCAAGGCGCAGGACCCCCGGCAAATGGTGGGCGTGTTCTACCAGG
>CAYWPB010000452.1:0-3160 GCA_964458725.1 uncultured Nevskia sp.
AGGAAGGCTTCCTGCGCAGCGAGACCTCGCTGATCCAGACCATCGGCCGCGCCGCGCGCAACGTCGACGGCAAGGTGATCCTCTACGCCGATCAGATCACCGGCTCGATCCGCAAGGCCCTCGACGAAACCGACCGCCGGCGCAACAAGCAGCTGGAGTACAACAAGGCGCACAAGATCACCCCGACCGGCGTGCGCAAGCGCATCGCCGACGTGATGCGCTACGGCTACGAGGCGATCGACACCGCCGTGGCGCTGAAGGTGGCCGAGCGCGAGGCGGCCTACGGCAACATGGCGCCGGAGAAGCTGGCCAAGCTCATCGGCAAACTGGAAAAGGAAATGCACCAGGCGGCGCAGAACCTGGAGTTCGAGCTGGCGGCGAAGAAGCGCGACGAGCTGCGCAAGCTGCGCGAGCAGGCGTTCGGCGCGAGAAACGCCTGACTATTGCTGCTTAAGGGGCAGTCAGGGGCTGCCCCCTACTCCGGGCGATAGCCGTCGGTGAGCGTGCCCAGGAACGCGATGATGTCCCTCTGCTCCGCCTCGTCCAGCGCCGGCGCCTGTCCCGGCTTGCGGTCGAACGGCGCGTCCACCGTATCGAGATTGGCGCGGTACTGCTGCGGCAGGTCGTCGTACGCGTCCACGCTGCCGTCGGCCCTGGTCGGATAGAACTTCTCCGGGTGCAGGTCGCGCTCGGCATAGAAGCGCAGCACGTCCTCCAGCTTGTGGTAGATGCCGTTGTGGAAGAAGGCCTGGCGCGTGGCGACGTTGCGCAGCGAAGGAGTCTTGAACAGGCCGCAGTTCTGCGCCTGCTTCGAATAGGCGTCGCCGCGCACCGGCCCGCACACCGCGAGGTCGTGGAAGACGGGATCGGCGTTGGCGTGGAGCTCATGGTTGCGCGGCACGCCGAGCGCTTCGAACTGGTAGTCGGTGAATACCGGTGGCCGCCCGTCGGCGCCGGGCTTGTCGGGATGGCATGCGGCGCAGTTGCCCTTGCTGCGGTCCTCGAACAGCTTCAGCCCGCGCATCTCAGCCGCGCTGAGCCGCGCCGCGCCGTGCAGGTAGGCGTCGTACTTGCTGTCGTAGGGCTGGAAAGAAGGATCCTCACCCTCGTAGCGCGCGATGGCGAACAGCGCCTCGGACAGCAGCAATGGTTTGTTTTCGGCAATGCGCTCGCCGAAGAGCTTCTTGAAGTCGTCCAGGTAGCTGAGCTGTTGCAGCTTCTGCACCAGGGCCGCGACGTCGGGATTGCCCATTTCCATGGGATTGAGCAGCGGCCCCAGCGCCTGCCCCTGCAGCGTGTCGGCGCGACCGTCCCAGAAGAACCCGCCCTGCGGCACCAGGTTCACCGTGGTCGCCACCTTGGCCTGGCCCGAGGGCCGCGCCGCCAGGCGCGCCGGATCGAGTGGCTGCGACTGGCCGGTGGCGGTGGGGTGCACCGTCGTGATGGCCGTGGCCGGTAGGTGTGGATCGTCGCCAGGGCTGTTGTCCGGCCCGACCGAGAAATTGGGCGTGCCCGAGAGGTACCTCAGGCTCGGCACTGCGCGCAGCCCCTGCTGCCGCAGGTCCGGGCCGCCCAGCTGCGCCGGCAGGGCATTGGCCGGCCCGTAGGCATGCTCCGGACTGTGGCAGCTGGCGCAGGACTGCTTGCCGGAGATGGACAGCGAGGGATCGTAGAACAGCTTGCGACCGAGTTGCGCCACTACGCTCAGTGGTTTGGGAGCAACCGGTGCGCCGGCGACCGGCGACGGTGCGGACGAGGAACGGCCGTGGCAGGCGGTGAGCGTCACGCCGAGAACCAGGCCAGCCGCGACCGACGCCATGCGCCGGAAACTGTTGCTCATGGACATCGGGAATTCGGAGGAGCCTGCGGGGAAAAATAGCATGTCGGCGACCGGACCTTTCCGGTCCGGTCGCCGACGTTCTAGCGACTACAGCGCTGGATCAGCCTGCCGCTCAGGGCACCGGCTCACCCGTGGTCGGGTTGAGCAGGTACGGCGTCACGTTCGGCGTGCCGCTGAAATCGAACATGCTGTTCAGCGTTCCAGCCTGGGTGTCGAACGAACCGGCGATGCGGGTGCTGCTGAGCCAGTTGTCTTCGATGAACTTGAGCACCGAGGTCTGGTCGGTCAGGGTGTGGTCGACGAAGTTCGACTTGGCGTAGGGCGAGATCGCCAGCAGCGGCTGGCGCGGGCCGTAGCCGCAGCGGCCCTGCGCCGCCTTGCCGCCGTCGGCGCCGGGCAGCACGGTGGTGCCGCCGGTGCAGGCGGTCAGCGCGTCGAAGCTGTTCGCGCCGGCCACAGCCTTGGAGCCGTTGACGATCTTGTTGACATGGTCGTACCAGCCGTCGGAGTCGTCATACAGGATGACCACGGCGGTGGTCGGCCATTCCGGACGCTCCTGCAGGTTGTTGATGACCTCGGTGATGAAGGTCTGCTCGTCCAGCGGATCGGAGTAGCCGGCGTGGCCGTCCTGGTAGCCCGGCGCTTTGAGGAAGCTCACCGCCGGCATGTTGCCCGCGGCCAGCGCGTCGAAGAAGTCGTGCAGGTCGTACTGATGGTTGGCGGTGGCGGTGGCCACCGTGCAGCCCTTGGTGCTGCCGGCCGCCGCGGTATCCGCCGGCAGGCCGATGACCGACACCGAAGCCGGCCGGGTGTGGGTCGGATTGCAGGTGGAGGCGTAGTACTGGAACGGCTGATGGTGCGGGATGTAGTCCTTCTTGGTCACCTTGGTGATGGCCGAGGTGGTGCTGCGGCTGCAGGCGACCGAGCCGTTGCCGTTGACTTGGCTCAGATCGAAGCCGGCCTCGAAGAAGCCCCAGCTGATGTTGGCGGTGTTGAGCAGGTCGCCGACATTCTTGCCGGTCATCTGGAAAGTGGTGCTGCTCGAGCAGACGTCGCCGATGGGATCGTCGTCGTCGGTATCGGTCAGGCCGCCGTTGCCGTCCGGCACCAGGGTGGCGTTGACGATGCCGTTGCCGTCGGTGTACTCATCGAAGGCGCCGTCGGCGCCCAGCGACTCGCCGCTGGCGATGACCGCGCCGTTGGTCTGGCCGGAAATCAGGTTGATCGCACCCGGCGTCGACGGACCGAAGTTGGTGCTGAAGGAATTGTCGCTCATCGCGAAATGCTGGGCGTAGTTCCACAGCGCGGTGACGGTGTTGC
>CAYWPB010000453.1:0-3158 GCA_964458725.1 uncultured Nevskia sp.
ACGGTGATGCCGAGGCTGCTGGCGTACTCCAGCGCGCGCCGCGCGATCAGGGTGTTGGCGACCGGTGCCAGCCCGTTGCCGACGCCGACGCAGCCGGCCTGCTTCAGCGCGCTCATTTCCGACAGCGCCTGGCCCTCCAGGCCGCGGGTCAATGCGCCGAGCATGTAGACGTAGGTGCCGGCCGCGGCCTTGGCGATGCGGTTGACCCGGTTCACCACTGCGGTGTTGTCGATCACCGGCTTGGTGTCCGGCGGCAGGCACACGGCGGTGATGCCGGCCGCCAGCGCCGCGCGCGCCTCGGAGCGCATCGTCGCCTTCTGCGTGTGGCCCGGCTCGCGCATGCGCGCGCACAGGTCGATCACGCCGGGCATCAGCCACAGGCCCTTGGCCTCGATCGTCTCCTGGTACTGGCCCTTGGGCGTGCGCACGCCGCGATAGTCGATGCGGCCATCGCGGAAGCCAAGACAGCCGACGCTGTCGACGCCGGCCGCAGGGTCAAGCAGGCGGGCGTTCTTGATCAGGGTACTTGTCATGAGAGTTATCCCTGCCGTCCCTGGCGCGACTTCGCACCTTGCCCACCCACGGCCCGGCCTTCCGTGGCCGGTCGTTCGCCGGGACTTGAGTCCACTGGACTCAAGTCTTGATCCGGCTCACCTCCGAGGATCATCGCCATCACCGCCATGCGCACCGCCACGCCATGCGCCACCTGCTCCAGGATCACCGAGCGCTCGCCGTAGGCGACGTCGCCCTCGATCTCCACGCCGCGGTTGATCGGGCCGGGATGCATCACCAGCACCTCCGGCTTGAGCCGGGCCAGGCGCTCGCGGGTCAGGCCGAAGTCGCGGTGGAACTCGCCGGTGGAAGGCAGGAAGGCGCCGAGCATGCGCTCCTTCTGCAGCCGCAGCAGGATCACCACGTCGACGCCGTCGAGGCCCGGCTCCAGCTCGTGGAACACCTTGACGCCCAGCTGCTCGATGCCGGTGGGCACCAGCGGCCGCGGCGCGACGATGCGGATCTCGCGCGCGCCGAGCGTGCGCAGGGCGTGGATGTCGGAGCGCGCCACCCGCGAGTGCAGGGCGTCGCCGACGATGGCGACGCGCAGTTGCGCGAAGTCGGCGAAGTGGCGGCGGATGGTGAACATGTCCAGCAGCGCCTGAGTCGGGTGGGCGTGACGGCCATCGCCGGCGTTGAGGATCGCCACACCCGGCGCGGCGTGCTGGGCGAAGAAGTGCGCAGCGCCCGAGGCCTCGTGGCGGATCACGAACATGTCCACCTGCATCGCCTCGATGGTCTTGAGCGTGTCGAGCAGGGTTTCGCCCTTGGATGTGCTGCTGGCCGAGACCTGCAGGTTGACTACGTCGGCGGCCAGGCGCTTGGCGGCCAGCTCGAAGGTGGTGCGGGTGCGGGTGGAAGCCTCGAAGAACAGGTTGACCACGGTCTTGCCGTGCAGCAGCGGCCGCTTCTTGTCGCCATGGGCGCCGTCGCGCTGGCGGTCGGCGGCATAGGCTTCCGCCTCATCGAGGATGCGCAGCAGCAGCTCGCGCGGCAGCCCCTCCATGGTCAGCAAATGCCGCAGGCGCCCGTCGCGCCCGATCTGCAGATTGGTACTCATGCGTTCGTTGTTGTAGTGCGGTGGCCGCCGTCGGCCAGCCATTGTTCCAGGATCAGCCGTGCCGCGACGCCATCGCGGTCGCCCTTGCGGACGCGGCGGTTGAGGCGGCCGTCGGCGCGGGCGCTGCGCAGCTCGTCGTCGGCGGCGCGCGAGGACAGGCGTTCGTCGCACAGGTACACCGCCACGCCGTAACGCTGGCGCAGCTGCTCGGCGAAGGCGCGGGCCTGAACGGTGACGGCCTGGTCCTTGCCGTCCAGATCCACCGGCAGGCCGACCACGCAGCCGGCCGGATGCCATTCCTTCAGCGTTTTCGACAGGTTGTCCCAGTCCGGCTGGCGACCGTTGACGACTGCCGGCAGCGGCCGCGCCGAGCCGGTCAGGGCATCGCCCACCGCCAGGCCAATGCGCTTGGCGCCGTAATCGAATCCTAGATAAGTCGTGCCCTTGGAGGCCGCGCCGGTCATGAACGCGACGCGAGCAGCATGGAGGGGCCCCGTGCGTCCGCAGCGGGTTCTGTGAGTCTCACGATCGCGACGCGAGCAGCGTGGAGGGGCCCCATGCGCAGCATGGGGAACCTAGCGTCGCGAGTCGGCGCCAGCATGAACCCGGTGCACACTCGGCTGCTATCGGGCTCCATGGGGCTCATGATCGCGACGCGAGCAGCGTGGAGGGGCCCCATGCGGAGCATGGGGAGCCTAGCGTCGCGAGTCGGCGCCAGCATGAGCCCTGCGCACCCTCGGCTGCTAGCGGACTCCATGGGGCTCATGCGTGCCCGGCCACGCTGGCGAGGTGGCTGACGTCCACGCCGAGCAGGCGGGTGGCGGCGATCCAGCGTTCCGGCGCCGGGGTGCCGAACAGCACGCTGCCGTCCACCGGCGTGTTGAGCCAGGAGTTGCTCATGATCTCGCTTTCCAATTGGCCTTCGCCCCAGCCGGCGTAACCCAGGGCTACCATGTAGCGCTCCGGGCCCTCGCCGCGGCCGATGGCGCCGAGCACGTCGCGCGAGGTGGTGATGTAGAGGTCCTCGTCGAGCTTCAGGGTGGAGTCCCAGGTGCCCGGGCCGCAGTGCACGACGAAGCCGCGTTCCGGTTGCACCGGCCCGCCCCAGTAGACGATCGGATCGCCCGGCAACTGGCCGTGCTCGACCCCCATCTGGTCGAGCATCTCGGTCAGGTGCAGGTCGGTCGGTCGGTTGATGATCAGGCCGAGGGCGCCCTTGTCCGAGTGCTCGCACAAAAGGGTGACGGAATGGCTGAAATTCGAGTCTTCCAGCCCCGGCATGGCCACCAGGAATTGATTGCTCAGATAGCTTTCATCGGCCATGCCGCTAGTATCCGGGCGCAGCGCGCCCCTGACAAGCCCGCGCCAGCCGTAAAAATCTCCCGGATCAGGGGTCTATCGATCATTATTTTGCCGCTGCGTTGCCCCCAAAATCGTGTCAGGCAAGGCGTCGGCCGCCCGCCCATAGACTCTATGGGCCAGGCCGATAACGCAGCCTGGCGCGATTTTGGGGGCAACCCTTCGGGACGGGGTCTATTTTCGCGCA
>CAYWPB010000454.1:0-3158 GCA_964458725.1 uncultured Nevskia sp.
TGGTGCAGGACCTGTTCCTCAACGAAACCGCCAAGTTCGCCCACGTGTTCCTGCCCGGCTCCTCGTTCCTGGAGAAGGACGGCACCTTCACCAACGCCGAGCGCCGCATCGCGCGCGTGCGCAAGGTTCGCAACGCGCCGGGTGGCCATGCCGACTGGGAGATCACGCAGCTGTTGTCCAACGCCCTGGGCTACCGCATGGACTACGGCCATCCATCCGAGATCATGGACGAGATTGCGCGGCTCACTCCGACCTTCCACGGCGTCAGCTACGACAAGATCGACCGTCTCGGCAGCGTGCAATGGCCGTGCAACGAGCAGGCGCCGGAAGGCACGCCGATCATGCACATCGAGGAATTCGTGCGCCGCAAGGGCCGCTGCATGCTCACCGAGTACGTGCCGACGCGCGAGAAGGTCAACATGAAGTATCCGCTGATCCTCACCACCGGCCGCATCCTGTCGCAGTACAACGTCGGTGCGCAGACCCGCCGCACCTTCAACAACCTGTGGCACGAGGAGGACCGGCTTGAGCTGCATCCGGTGGACGCCGAGGACCGCGGCGTCAAGGACGGCGACTGGGTCGGCGTGCAGAGCCGCGCCGGCGAGACGGTGATGCGCGCCCAGGTCAGCGCGCGGATGCAGCCGGGCGTGGTCTATACCACTTTCCACTTCCCGTTCTCCGGCGCCAACGTCATCACCACCGAGAACTCGGACTGGGCCACCAACTGCCCGGAGTACAAGGTGACGGCGGTGCAGGTGACGCGGGTCAGCCAGCCCTCCGACTGGCAGCAGCGCTACCGTCAGTTCTCCGAGCGCCAGCAGGAACTGCTGAAGGCGAGCAGCGATGTCACTGCCGTCAAATAAGGCGCCACCGCCGGACGACGCGGCGCGCGGCTATGCCCGCCTGCCGGTGCGCGCCTGGCGCGAGGGGCGCCTGCGCACCCTGGAGGACTGTGTCGCCGAAGAGGCGCCGGTGGCCCTGGTCTACAACGGTGAGCCGCACGTGGTGATGATGGCGACGCCGCTGGACCTGGAGGACTTCGCCCTCGGCTTCTCCTTCAGCGAGGGCGTGATCGAGAGCGCGGACGAGCTGGAGTCGCTGGAGTTGTTCCATCACGAGGGCGGCCGTAGCCACGAGATCCGCATGCGCATCCCCTCGCGCAGCCACGACGCCCTGCTGCAGCGCCGCCGCAACCTGCACGGCCGCACCGGCTGCGGCCTGTGCGGCGCCGAGACCATTGCCGATGCGATCCGCAGTCCGCGCCGGGTCGGTGCCGGTGTGACCATCGGCACCGCCGCGCTGCGCCGCGCCCAGGATGAGCTGCGCCGGCGCCAGGCGCTCAACAGCCTCACCGGCGCCACCCACGCCGCCGCCTGGTGCGCGCCGGACGGCGCGGTGCAGCTGGTGCGCGAGGACGTGGGCCGCCACAACGCCCTCGACAAGCTGATCGGCGCGATGCTGCGCGGCCAGCGCGATCCCGCGCGCGGCTTCGTCCTGGTCACCAGCCGCGCCAGCTACGAGATGGCGCTGAAGGCGGCGATGGCCGGCATCCCGCTGCTGGCCGCGATCTCGGCGCCGACCGACTACGCCATCCGCGTCGCGGAGGAGGCCGGCCTGAGCCTGATCGGCTTCACCCGCGGCGACAGCTTCGTCATCTATGCCTGTCCGGCGCGGGTGCAGGACGCGGTCCTGCGCAGCGCCGGCGAAGGACATCCAACATGAGCGGCACGGTCGAACACCTGACCCAGATGGCCAACGACATCGGCGCCTACTTCCACGCCGAGCCGCGGCGCGAGGACGCCGTCAACGGCATCGCTGGCCACATCAAGCGCTACTGGACGCCGCGCATGCGGCAGAAGATCGTCCAGCATCTCCAGGAGGGCGGAGAAGGGCTGGAAGATTTGCCGCGCGAGGCGGTGCAGAAGCTGGCGGCGTCCTAAATCTCCTGTCCTAAACTCCCCTCCCTTGCGGGAAGGGGAGGGGCGGTCGCAGTGATGCGGCCTTTGTCTTGAGCCGGAGATCGCGCCGGCACCGCATCCTTTGCCCAGGCTGAATCGTTACAGGGGTACTCGCCCGCATCCGCGGGCCTTCCCCTGGAGAAACAGCGATGCAAAGCCTGAAAAATCAACGCGTACTGGTTACTGGTGGCAGCGGCGGCCTCGGCCTGGGCGTGGTTGAGGCCCTGGCCGAGCGCGGTGCGCGGATCATGGTGGTGGCGCGCGACGCGCAGCGCCTGGCCGAAGTGGAGAGCCGGCTCGGCGTGACCGGCGCGCTCGGCGACGCCGCCGATCCCGCCCTGGCCGCGACCCTGCTGCGCGAGTTCCGCCCTGCGGTGCTGGTGCTCAACGCCGGCGTGCGGCCGCCGATGGGGCCGCTGCACGAGCTGAGCTGGGACAGTTTCAGCGCGCCCTGGAACGGCGATGTGAAGGCCGGCTTCCACTGGGTGCAGCAGGCCCTGCGCCTGCCGCTGGAGCGCGGCAGCCGGGTGCTGATCACCTCCAGCGGCGCCGCCGTGGCCGGCTCGCCCATGTCCGGCGGCTACGCCGGTGCCAAGCGTATGCTGTGGCTCATGGCCAATTACGCCAACGTGGTGTCCAGCGAGGCCGACCTCGGCATCCGCTTCCAGGCCCTGGTGCTGCAGCAGATGACGGCGGCCGGCGGCGTCGGCCGCACCGGCGCCGAGGCCTACGCGCGGCGCAAGGGCGTGACGCCGGAGCAGTTCCTGGCCGGTTTCGGCAAGCCGCTGTCGGCCCGCGAGTATGGCGAGCATGTCGCGCGGATTCTGACCGAGCCGCAGTACCTGGAAGCGCCGGCCTTCGGCATCAAGGGCGAGCAGGGCATCGCCGCGCTGGCCGCTTGAATGAGCGACGACGGATTGCTGGCCGCCCAGCACGAGGGGCGCCGCCGCTTCCTCGAGCTGGTGGCAGACCTGCGCCCGGAGCTGCATCGCTACTGCGCGCGCATGACCGGCTCGGTCGCCGACGGCGAGGACATCGTGCAGGACACCCTGGCCCGCGCTTACTACCTGTTGCCGGAGATGCAGCAGGGGCCCGGATTCCGGCCCTGGGGCAACGGCCCGTACGGGCTCAAGGCGCGCGGGGACCAGCACCTCGCCGTCGGCATCAACCGCTTCGTCCTGCACGAGTACGCGCACCAGC
>CAYWPB010000455.1:0-3156 GCA_964458725.1 uncultured Nevskia sp.
TCGTCTGCAATCCGGTCAACTACCCCAACTTCTACCCCTTCCTCGACGAGCTGGGAGTGCTGCGCCAGGACACCGACATGTCGCTGGGGGTGTCGGTGGAGGACGGCCGGATCGAGTGGGCCGGCGACGAGAACCTGGCGAAGATCTTCGCCCAGCCCTCGCTGATGTTTTCTCCCACCCACATCGGCATGCTGCTGGCGGTGATGCGCTTCAACAAGCAGGTAAAAAGCCTGCTCGCCGTTAACCGCCTGCCGGACATCACCCTGGGCGAGTTCCTCGAGCGCAACCGCTACCCGATGGCGCTGCGCGTGCGCTACGTCGCCGCCATGGCCGGGCCGATCTGGAGCACTTCGACCCGCGGCGTGATGGACTTCCCCTTCCCCGCCTTCGCCCGCTTCTTCGACGCGCATGGCCTGCTCAATGTCTACCAGCGGCCGCAATGGCAGACCGTGGCCGGCGGCTCGAAGAGCTATGTCGACAAGGTATTGGAGCGCTTCCCCGGCCAGCTGCGGCTGGAGACGCGAGTCAGCTGCCTGCGCCGCGAGGCCGGCGCCGTCATGCTGTGCACGCCGCAGGGCGAGGAACGCTACGACGCCGTGGTCTGCGCCACCCATTCCGACCAGGCCCTGCAGATGCTGCCGGACGCCTGCGAGGCTGAGTGCAGCCTTCTGGCCAGCGTGCCCTATACCGCCAATACCGCCTACCTGCACACCGACACCAGTCTGATGCCGAAACGCCGGCGGGCCTGGTCGAGCTGGAACGCGATCCTCAGTCGCGACGCTCTCGGCGACGAGCCGATCGGGGTCAGCTACTGGATGAACCAGCTGCAGAACCTGGACTGCGAGCGGCAGTACTTCGTCTCGCTCAACCCGCCGCGGCCGCCACGGGCGGACACGGTGCTGTACCAGACCCGCTACGAGCACCCGCTCTACACCCCGGCCACCATCGCCGCGCAGAAGCGGCTGGGAGAAGTGCAGGGCCGCAACCGCATCTGGTGGGCCGGCGCCTGGACCGCGTACGGCTTTCACGAGGACGGCTTCAAGTCCGGGCTGCGCGCGGTGGCGGGGATCGATCCCGGCTGCCTGCCGCCCTGGGCCAACGGCCTGGATGGTGACCCGCTCCCGGCGCGCGCCGGCGCCGCGCCTGTGTCGGACTTGCTGCCGCAGCCGACCGCTGCATAATCGGGTTGATGCACTAGGAGTAGTTTGTTGTGTCGATCGACAGCTTGCTGATTTGCGAGTGGGTTGGCGGAGCCATGCACAAACGGGTGGTTCTGTCCCCTTCGTGGTCAGACATCGAGGCTGCGATCAGAGCTCTGAACGGGCAGAACCTGAACGATTTGTACCTTAATCCACTCGGTTCCGAAGCGGAGACCTACCTGTGCATTGGGGGAGGCGCAGGGAAGTACATCGGCTCGTGCTCCACTCGTGGCAAGCGCTTTCAAGCGCTTGTGAGCAAAGACGAAGGGACGTCCATGGTCGACCTCGTTGTAGGTGGTCAGCGAGGCAACTATCCAGCGCACTACATCGTCACACTAGATGCAGCCCTGGCGGCGGCATGGGCTTATTACGAAACCCGGGTACTAAGCCCGGAAATCCCATGGACCGAAGTCTGAACGGGCCGGAGCCTGCCTGCCTGTATTCCTGCCGCGTCATGCACCGGCGGCTGGTGGCCCCGCATTACCGCTTCATCTACCGCGTGTTCTACCTGCTGCTCGACGTCGACCGTGCCGGCGAGGCCGCGCGCGGCACGCGCCTTTTTTCGCACAACCGCTTCAACCTGCTGGCCTTCCACGACCGCGACCACGGCGACGGCAGCGGTCAGCTGCGCGCCTGGACGGAAGGCGTGCTGGCGCAGGCCGGTATCGCGCTCGATGGCGGCCGCATCCGCCTGCTGGCGCTGCCGCGCCTGCTCGGCCATGCCTTCAATCCGATCAGCCTGTGGTACTGCGAGCACCGCGACGGCTCGCTGCGCGCGGTGATCGCCGAAGTGCGCAACACCTTCGGCGAGAAGCACTGCTACCTGCTCGGCGCCGACGGCGCGGCAATGAGCTGGGACGCGCGCCATGAGAAAGACAAGTGCTTTCACGTCTCGCCGTTCTTCGATCTGTCCGGCCGCTACCGCTTCAGCCTGACCGAGCCGGGCGCGCGGGTGCGCCTGGCGATTCACGAGACGCGCGAGGGCCAGGGCATCCTCGACGCCACCATGGCCGGAGAGCGCCGTCCGCTGCGCGATGCCAGCGTCCTCGGGCTGGCGGCGCTGATGCCGTTCATGACCTTGAAGGTGGTGGCAGGCATCCATTGGGAGGCACTGAAGATCTGGCTGCGCGGCGGCAGGTTCCACCGCAAGCCGCAGCCGCCGGCGGTGGGTGTGAGCTGACCCCGCTGCTTCCTTCTCTCCCTGCGGGAGAAGGTGGCCCGAAGGGCCGGATGAGGGACGCGGGTTCATCGTGGGGCAACGCAAGCGGATGGTGCGCCCCTCACCCCTGCCCCTCTCCCGGTGGGAGAGGGGGGTCTAGTACTTGCGCGGCGTCACAATGAACCGCTTGGCGCCCCCGAAACAGGGGGTGGGCGCGGCATCCGGACGATTCAATGATGCGTATTGGGGTCATGGCGGCGCCGCTCCGGAGCCGCCCTGAAAACGGGGCTGCCGAAGATGAAAGATCGGGGATACCAGGACGGTGAGGCCTTCGGCCGCATCATGGGGCGCGACGGCTTTTCGCCGGACCTGCCGACAGTACTGCGCAAAAACGGCATCTCGCTGGGCCTGCGCCTGCTGATGTACATGCTGTCGGGCCTGCGCATCGGCTCGGTCGACGTCACCCTGCCCGATGGCAGCACCCGCCACTACGCCGGCGACCGGGCCGGCCCGCACGGCGTCTGGCACATCAAGAGCGACCGCCTGATCCGCCACGTGCTGGCCTCGGGCGAAGTCGGCATCGGCGATTCCTACCTCGACGACTGCTGGGAGTCGCCCGACCTTGCCAGCCTGCTGCTGGTGCTGCACCTGAACGAGCCCCACTACAAGGGCCCGTTCGAGAAGAACTGGCTCGGCCGGGTCTACGGCTGGTGGCAGCACAAGCGCCGCGCCAACACCAGGCGGACCGCGCGCAAGAACATCGAGCACCACTACGACCTCGGCAACGAGTTCTACAAG
>CAYWPB010000456.1:0-3144 GCA_964458725.1 uncultured Nevskia sp.
GAGAAAAGAAGGGGGCACGCCCGCGCCGCTGCGCCTGGTCGGCGTCACCGGCCTGGGCCTGATCGGCGGCTCGCTGGCGCGCGCCCTGCGCGGCGCCGGCGGGGTCGGCTCGATCACCGGCTACGACAGCGACCCGGAGCAGGTGCGCCAGGCGCTGTCGCACGGCGTCATCGACAACGGCGCCGCCGAGGCCGCGCAGGCGGTGCACGACGCCGACGTGGTGCTGCTGGCGGTGCCGGTGCTGGCCACCGCGGCGGCGCTGCGCGCCTGCGCCCCGGCGCTGAGGCCGGAGATGATCCTGACCGACGTCGGCAGCACCAAGCGCTCGGTGCTGGCGGCGGCGCGCGAGGTGTTCGGCGAGGTGCCGGCGCGGTTCGTGCCCGGCCATCCCATCGCCGGCACCGAGAAGAGCGGGGTGGTGAACTCGCGCGCCGAGCTGTTCCGCGGCCACCGCGTGATCCTCACGCCGCACGCGCGGCAGGACCAGGCGGCGCAGGAGCAGGTCGCCTGGCTGTGGCAGGCCGCCGGGGCGCGGGTGGTGAGCATGGACCCCGAGCGCCACGACCAGATCTTCGCCGCCACCTCGCACCTGCCGCACCTGCTGGCCTACAGCTTCGTCGACATGCTCAGCCGCCTGGAAGGGGCCGAAGCCGATATCTTCCCCAACGCCGGCGGCGGTTTCCGCGACTTCACCCGCATCGCTTCCAGCAGCCCGCGGATGTGGCACGACATCCTGCGCGCCAATGCCGAGCCGGTGGCCGCCCTGCTGCGCCGGCAGATCGCCGAGCTGCAGGAACTGCACGGCATGATCGAGCAGGGCCGCTGGGAGGCGCTGCACGAGGTGTTCGAGCGCGCCCGGGCGGCGCGTGAGCGTCATCTGGCGCGGATAGAGTAGGGTTGCCGCAGCAGCCCGCCGCGCACCGCATCCCGATTTCCCACCGCATCACCGCAATGTCCCATTCCAGCCTCAGCTTCGAAGTCCAGCCCGGCGGCGCCCTCTCCGGCACGCTGCGCGTGCCCGGCGACAAGTCCATTTCCCACCGCGCGGTGATGCTGGCCTCGCTGGCCGACGGCAGCTCGGAGGTGCGCGGTTTCCTCACCGGCGAGGACTGCCTGTGCACCATGAACGCGTTCCGCGCCATGGGCGTGCGGATCGAGCAGCCCGAGCCGACGCGCCTGCGCGTGCACGGCGTCGGCCTGCACGGTCTGCGCCAGCCGGCCCAGGCGCTGGATCTGGGCAACTCCGGCACCTCGATGCGACTGATGTCCGGCCTGCTGGCGGCGCAGCGCTTCCCGACCACTCTGGTCGGCGACGAATCGCTGTCGCGGCGGCCGATGCGCCGCATCGTCGAGCCGCTGCGGCAGATGGGCGCGCGCATCGACACGACGGAAAAAAACACCGCGCCGCTACACATTCATCCCGCGCCCAATGGCCTGAAGGCCATTCAATATGCCTCGCCGGTGGCCAGCGCCCAGGTCAAGTCCGGCATCCTGCTGGCCGGCCTCTACGCCGCGGGCCGCACCGAGGTGACCGAACCGGAGGCCTCGCGTGACCACACCGAGCGGATGCTGCGCGCCTTCGGCGTCGAAGTGGAGGCGGCGACCGGGCGGGCGGCGCTGCGCGGCGGCCAGGCTCTCAAGGCCGCCGACATCGACGTGCCGGCCGATATCTCCTCCGCCACCTTCTTCATGCTCGGCGCCGCCATCGTGCCGGGCTCGGAGTTGCTGCTGAGCGACGTCGGCATCAATCCGACCCGCACCGGGGTTATCGAGATCCTGCGCCGCATGGGCGCCGAGATCGAGCTGCGCAATCCGCGCCAGTTCGGCGGCGAGCCGGTGGCCGACCTGCTGGTGCGCGGCCGGCCGCTGCGCGGCATTGCCGTGGACAAGGCCCTGGTGGCCGCCGCCATCGACGAGTTCCCTGCCGTGTTCATCGCCGCGGCCTGCGCCGAGGGCGAGACCGTGGTCAGCGGCGCGGAGGAGCTGCGGGTCAAGGAAAGCGACCGCATTCAGGCCATGTGCGACGGGCTCAACTTGCTGGGCATCACCGCGGAAGGGCGGCCGGACGGCGCCCGCATCGTCGGCGGCGGTCTGCGGGGGGGCACGGTCGACTCCAAGGGCGACCACCGCGTGGCCATGTCCTTCGCCATCGCGGCGCTGCGCGCGGCACAGCCGATCCGCATCCTCGACTGCGCCAACGTCAACACCTCATTCCCCGGCTTCGCCGCGCTCGCGGCCGGGGCCGGGCTCGGCATCCAGGTCCGTTCCTGATGAGCCTGGCGCCGGTCATCGCCGTCGACGGCCCCAGCGGGGTCGGCAAGGGCATGGTGACCCGCTGGCTGGCGGAAACCCTGGGCTGGCACCGCCTGGACAGCGGCGCGCTGTACCGCATCCTGGCCCTGGCGGCGCAGGAGGCCGGCATTTCCCTGGATGAGGCCGCGGCGGTGGCCAGTCTGGCGCCGGGCCTTGAGATCCGCTTCGCCGGCACCACCGAGCAGGACGAAGCGATCCTGGTCGGCGGCCGCGACCGCACCGCTGAAATCCGCGCCGAATCGACCGGCACCCTGGCCTCGCGCATTGCCTCGGCGCCCCCGGTGCGGGCGGCCCTGCTGCAGCGCCAGCGCGACTTCCGCCTGGCGCCGGGACTGGTGGCGGACGGCCGTGACATGGGGACCGTGGTGTTCCCCGACGCGCAGCTGAAGATTTTCCTGGATGCGAGCCCCGAGGCGCGGGCCGAGCGACGCTGGCGTCAGTTGAGCCAAGCTGGTGTAACTGCTAGACTAATCGACCTCTGTGCTGAAGTTCGGGCACGTGACGAGCGCGATCGCAAGCGATCTGTGGCTCCGCTGGCCCCCGCTTCAGACGCCGTGGTGCTGGATTCCACGGAGATGAACCCGGTCGAGGTGCAGGCCGAAATCGGACGTTTGCTGCGAGATCGCGGCATTTCGCCCTGAGTTCGGAAAGTAAGGCATTGCAGCAGCAGTTTGCAAGGAAGGGCGGCAAGGATGCGGCCCGTTTCAATCAGACCCCGGCAGCAGGACGCCGTCGAGGATGTGTCACCCAACTTAAGAGTGTGCTGAATGACCGAGAGTTTTGCGGAACTGTTTGAACAAAGCCTGACCGGCGGCCAGTCGATGCAGCCGG
>CAYWPB010000457.1:0-3133 GCA_964458725.1 uncultured Nevskia sp.
CGGCCTGCGGGCCGACGTTGCAATACCTGCTGCACATGCTGCCGGTGAGCAAGGTGGTGACCATGGTGCTCAAGGGCGACGGCAGCTGCGCCAAGATCGACGCGCAATGGCTCGGCATCACCCTGCCGGCCTGGACGCTGATCGCCTTCCTGGGCTTCATCGTCTTCGTGTGGGGCACCGCACTGCTGGCGCCGCGGCCGCGCCGTTACAGTCCGCGCTGAATCCCCCGTACGAACCCGTTAACCGAAGGACCCCTGATGAGCCTTGCCACTACCGACCTGGCCGATGCGTACGCAGACGTGCAGGTCTGCGAGCCGTTGTTCGGCGACTACGGCGGGCGCCTGGCGTTTCACGGCGCGATCCGCACGCTGAAAGTGTTCGAGGACAATGCCCTGGTGCGCGCCGAGCTGGAGACGCCGGGCGCCGGGCGCGTGCTGGTGGTGGACGGCGGCGGTTCGCTGCGCTGCGCCCTGGTCGGCGGCAACCTGGCCCAGCTCGGCGTCAACAACGGCTGGGCCGGGATCCTGGTGTATGGCTGCGTGCGCGATTCCGAGGAACTGGCAGCGGCCGACATCGGCGTCAAGGCCCTCGCCGCGCATCCGCGCAAGAGCGAAAAGGGCCTGCACAGCGGCCACGCCGGCCGGCCGGTGGAGTTTGCCGGCGTCGTTTTCCGCGACGGTGCCTGGCTTTACGCCGACGCCGACGGCGTCGTGGTTGCCGACAAACCGATCCATTCGGGCGGCTGAAAGTACGCGCCGGTCGGGCCGGCATTCGATTTCTTCGCTTTTCCCATGCTATAGTCGCGCGCTTTTGTGCCGCCCCCCAACCTCATAAAGGGCGGTGCCAATAACGCACGCCCAAGAACAGGCAGGAGTTTAGGATGAGCGTTACGCGTGGTATCGAGGTCACCGGGCCTGTGAGCCCGGCTTTCCGTAAGGTATTGACGCCAGAGGCGCTGAAGTTCGTCGCCAAGCTGGTGCGCAAGCACGCCCCCAGGCGCCAGCAGCTACTGGCGCTGCGCGAAGAGCGGCAGGCCCGCATTGACGCCGGCAAGCTGCCTGGCTTCCTTCCCGAAACCCGCAAGGTCCGCTCCGGCAAGTGGCAGATCCGCGGCATCCCGGCGGACCTGCAGGATCGCCGCGTCGAGATCACCGGTCCGGTGGACCGCAAGATGATCATCAACGCGCTGAACTCGGGCGCCAAGTGCTTCATGGCGGACTTCGAGGATTCGGCGGCGCCGACCTGGGAGCTGATGATCCAGGGTCACATCAACCTGATGGACGCGGTCCGCCGCAACATCAGCTTCTCCTCGCCGGAAGGCAAGGAATACAAGCTCAACGAGCAGATCGCCACCCTGATCGTGCGGCCGCGCGGCTGGCACCTGGGGGAGAAGCACATCCTGGTCGACGGCAAGCCCGCCCCCGGCGGCATCGTCGACTTCGCGCTGTACTTCTTCCACAACGCCAAGGAACTGCTCAAGCGCGGCACCGGCCCCTACTTCTATCTGCCGAAGATGCAGTCGCACCTCGAGGCGCGGCTGTGGAACAGCATCTTCGTCGATGCGCAGAAGGAGCTGGGCATCCCCAAGGGCACGATCAAGGCCACCGTGCTGATCGAGACCATCTGGGGCACCTTCGAGATGGACGAGATCCTGTACGAGCTGCGCGACCATATCGTGGCGCTGAACTGCGGCCGCTGGGATTACATCTTCTCCTGCATCAAGACCCTGAAGAACCGCACCGACTGGATCGTGCCGGACCGCCTGCAGGTGTCGATGGACAAGCACTTCCTCGATTCCTACTCCAAGCTGCTGTGCGAGACCACGCACAAGCGCGGGGCGCAGGCGATGGGCGGCATGGCCGCCTTCATCCCGGTGAAGAACAACGAGGAGTTGAACCAGCAGATCTTCGCCAAGGTCCGCGCCGACAAGCTGCGCGAGGTGAAGAACGGCCACGACGGCACCTGGGTGGCGCATCCGGGCCTGGTGCAGCTGGCGATGGACGTGTTCAACGAGCACATGCCGGAGCCGAACCAGGTCCACAAGAAGTTCAAGTACGGCATCAAGGCCGCCGACCTGCTGACCCGTCCGGAAGGGCAGATCACCGAGGCCGGCCTGCGCAACAACGTCAACGTCGGCATCGGCTACACCGAGGCCTGGCTCAACGGCAACGGCTGCGTGCCGCTGCACAACCTGATGGAGGACGCGGCCACCGCCGAGATCTCCCGCACCCAGGTGTGGCAGTGGCTCAAGCTCGGCGCCACCATGGCCGATGGCCGCAAGGTGAGCCGCGAGCTGGTGCTGAAGACCGTCGACGAGGAGCTGGAGTCCTACCGCAAGCAGCTCGGTGACGAGCGCTTCTACAAGGGCCGCTTCGCCGAGGCCGCCGGCATCTTCGCGCGCATGAGCACGGCCAGCGACTGCGTCGAATTCCTGACCCTGCCGGCTTACGAGTACCTGGATTGAGGCGCGCCGCCGGGGTAGCCATGCGCAGGCCCCGGCACGCCGCGTGCATGTTCCCCCAACGCTTTTGACCACCCGGGCTAAAGGCCCAAGAGGATGCTGCAATGACCCGCGACGAGCAAATCAAGGCCCTTGAGAAGGAATGGGCCACCAACCCCCGCTGGAAGAACGTCAAGCGCGGTTACACCGCCGCCGACGTGGTCCGCCTGCGCGGTTCGGTCCAGGTCGAGCACACCCTGGCCCGCAACGGCGCCGAGAAGCTGTGGAAGCTGGTCAACACCGAGCCGTACGTCAACTGCCTCGGCGCGCTGACCGGCGGCCAGGCGATGCAGCAGGTGAAGGCCGGCATCAAGGCCATCTACCTGTCCGGCTGGCAGGTTGCCGCCGACAACAACAGCTACGCGGCCATGTACCCGGACCAGTCGCTGTACCCGGTCGACTCCGTGCCGAAGGTGGTTGAGCGCATCAACAACAGCTTCAAGCGCGCCGACGAGATCCAGTGGTCCAAGGGCATCGGCCCGGGCGACAAGGGTTACGTCGACTACTTCGCTCCGATCGTGGCCGACGCCGAAGCCGGCTTCGGCGGCGTGCTGAACGCCTACGGGCTGAGTAAGGCGATGATCCGCGCCGGCGCCGGCGGCCTGCACTTCGAAGACCCGCTCGCCCCGGGCC
>CAYWPB010000458.1:0-3110 GCA_964458725.1 uncultured Nevskia sp.
CACGGTGGCGGCGAGGCTGCTGGCCTTGACCAGGTTGCGAAAGCGCGAGCCGCCGCCCCCACCCGCGCCGCCGCTGCAGTTGGTCAGCGCGGCGGTGGTGCAGCCGCCGCCACCGCCGCCGCCCGCGCCGAACAGGATCACCTCGACCAGGGAGTTGTTGTTGGCCCAGGCCGGCTTGGTCCAGGTGCCGCCGGCCGTGAACTCCTGCACGTCGACCACCGGCGCCAGGTCCTGCGCAACTCCGCCGAGCTTGGTGCGCAGGCGGCCGTTGGCGCTGCCGGCGAAGGTGTCGCCGTTGTTGAACGCCGACGGGTCGGCGGCGAGGCTGGGCAGGCTCACCGGCACCTTGAAGGTCTTGGCCATCAGCCGTGGATCACGACGCGGATGGCGTTGCTCGCCGGGGCCACGGCGAAGCCGAAGCTGGTGTGGGCGCTGTCGGTGAGGGTGATGTCGCACTCGACCTGGGCGCCGCTGCTGGCGTCATAGGCCTGCGCCAGCACGAACTGGCGGCCGAGGTTGTGGTTGACCGCGATGGCGGTGCTGGAGCCGTCGCCGATGGTGGCGGTATAGATCTGCGGGAAGTTGAACGAGGACTGCACCGCGGCGAGCGAAGTCTGGCCGGTGCCGCCGTTGGCCAGGCTCACCGGCGTGATCAGCGAGAACACGGTGCCGGACAGATGCAGGGTGGTCTCGTCGGCGGTATAGCTGGAGCCGACCAGGGTGAAGTTGAGCGCCGAGCTGCCGACCGTGAACGGCGTCGGCGCGGTGGACAGGAACACCTTCTGGTCGTTGACGCTGCCGCCGGTGGAGCCGGTGGGCGCTTTCACCGGCACGATGATGCCGGGCCCGAACTCGTTGGCCGCGTCCATGTCGGTGGCGCGGGTCAGCACGTAGGCCGTGGCGCCGGAACCGGCGTTGGTGACGACGTAGATGCCGTTGTTCGCGGCGGCGGCCTCGTTCTTCACCAGCACGCGTTGGCCGGCCACCACCGCGACGCTGTCGATGGACAGCGCGCCGTTGCCGGTGGCGGTGAGCGTGGCGCCGGTGCCGGCACTGCCGTTGCTGTAGGTGTTGGCCGGCAGCGCCGCGGTGGTGGCATAGGCCACCTCGGCGCGGTCGGACAGGCCGCTCATGTAGTTGAGCAGGGTGCGCAGGTTGACCGCGTCCTGCGCGTTGACCGGGTCGGCGAGGTTGGTGATGTTCTGGTTGTTGAGGCTCACCGCCGCCAGCGCCGCGCTGATCTGGTCCAGGGTGCCGAGCTGCACCCAGGCCGTGCCGTTGTGGAAGTGCACGGTGTGGCTGGCGGTGTTGTAGTAGATCTGCGATTCCTTGGCGGAAGGATCGCTGGCCAGGTTTTGCAGCAAAAGATTCAGGGCCTGCTGCAGTTGCAGATCGATCGGGGTGTAGAACTTCTTGCTCATGAAGGCTCCTTGATGATTTTCTCCCCCTCCCCCTGCGGGAGGGGGTTGGGGGGAGGGGTTGGGTTCGTGACTCGGCTGGGTACAGCATTGACACCCACCCCTCCCCTACCCCTCCCGCAAGGGGAGGGGAATACAGCTCGCGGAGGACTGAAGGCGGTGTCGCTAGTTCAAAAACACCTGCCCCGACAACGGATAGGCAAAGTCGATGCGGATGCTGCCGGGCGAGAGGTAGTTCACGTCGGCCTCGACCTCGTTGCCGGAGGAGTCGAGGATGGTCACCGCGGGATAGCGGTTGAGGTCATGGCTGATGCTCCAGCTCGTCGCCGGGCTCTGTTGCTGGAACACGCAGGTGTGCGGGCCGTCGCCGCCGGCGCCGGACACGCCGACGCGCAACGCCTGCGTCGCGATAGCCCAGCCGACGATCAGTGGATAGCCCGCAGCCGGCGGCTGCTGCGTCAGGGCGCCGCTGCTGCCGAGGTAGACCGGCTGGCGCGGCGTCCAGCTCCAGGTGGCGCTGCTCAGCTCCTCGCCGTTGCGCGCCAGCGACACGCTGCGGCCGACGGCGGTGACGGCGCGGGTCACGCCGACCAGCGGCGCACAGCTCGCCAGCGCGGCGCAGTCCGCCACCGACAGCATGCCGAGCGTCGATTCGTAAACCGCGCAGTACGCCGGCAAGCCCTGCGCCGCGGTGTAGCTGACGGTACTGCCGCCGAGCGCGTTGACCTGAGCCTGCAGGGCGGCAAGCTGCGATTGCAGCGCCGCAACTTCCGACACCAGCGAGAACGGCGCGCCCTGCGCCGCGGCGCGGCCGCCGCTTGCGGACTGCAGCGCGCGGATGGCGCCGGCAATTGACTTGATCGAGGTTTCTAGCTGCGGATGGACCCTGGCCAGCCCGCTCGGGATCAGGATCGCCGCTTCAGCCATCGTCGCGCCCCGCCGCGCCGAGCAGCGCCAGATCCAGCGCCGCTTGCAGCCGCCGCCGGCCGAGGCGGCGTGCCAGCGCCTGCGCGGCTGCGTCGGCGCGCGGACGCGTCGCCTCGTGCGCGAGCATGGTGCCGCTGCGCGGATCGACTACGGCGTAGCCGCCCTCGGGATGGCGCAGACTCAGCACCGGAATGGCATCGAGCAGGCGCATGGGGATGGCGTCGGAGTCGGGCTGTTCTCCTCTCCCGTTACTGGAAGTGGGGCTGGGGAGAGGGGCCGTGAAGCCGTCCAACAGCTTCTCTCCCGGCCCTGATGGGCCACCCTCCGGGTCGTTCGCCGCTTCCATCGGCATCTGGCCGCCGTGCCCCACCGGCAACAGCTCCTCATCCTCTCCGCCCAGATACGGCCGCGGATCCAGCTCTGAGTGCACCCGCGAAGGATCCTTCGCCACCGCCTCGCGGATCGCCTCCGCATACGGCCGGAACACATTGGAGTAGACCACCGGGTCGGTGTTGCTGCGCGCCAGATGGCGGCGCGTGCCGGCGTTGCCGTCCTCGTCGTGCGCGCGCCGATAACCCTTTATGTCGAGATTGTCGGGCGGCGCGTTCTCGGCATCCTCGTGGGCGACGATCTCATCGTCCACCGCTTCCCAGTGGCCCGGCGCATGGCGGCCGTCCTGGCCGCAGTGCGGCGGGATCCACAGCTGGTGCGGCATGCGGCGGTCGATCAATACGCGCCGGCGGTCGCGCGACAGGCCGCCGACCA
>CAYWPB010000459.1:0-3105 GCA_964458725.1 uncultured Nevskia sp.
TGGCCGCCAGCGGCAGCACCGCGCTGGTGGCGGACCTCAACGCGCTGCGCGCCGACGATCTGAACCAGCCGGCCGAGCTGCGCAGCCAGCAGGCCGCCGAAGCGGTACGGCTGGCGCCGTGGCGGGCCGACTACCGCCGCGACTACGCCGCCGACCTGTGGGATCGCGGCAGCGCCGAGGCGGCGAAGCAGCAGCTCGCCGTGGCGCTGCGCTACGCCCCGGCCGATGCCGCGCTGTGGCTGCAGTACGAATACCAGCTGGCCATGAACGCGGCGCGGGACCCGCTGCTGCTGCACGCCATCGCGCAAGTCGATGAACTGGCTCCGGCGCAGCCCGAGCTGCAGCTGGCGCAGGCCGACCTGGCGGTGGCGAGCTGGCATCGTGTCGGGCCGCCGGTGCGCCAGGCCTGGCTGCCCAGCCTGCGCTACGTGCTGGCCCAGGACCGCGACGCCTTCCTGGTGCGCAGCTTCCGCCGCGGCGGCGAGAGCAACCTGTGCCTGGCCGCTCCCGAGCTGAAGCTGGAACAGTGGTGCAGCTACGCCGCCGCGGCGCGGCTGTATTGCAGTCGCGGCCAGCTCAACCCGGCGCAGGCGCAGCAGTGCCAGCAGTGGGGCATCGTGCCGCATGTCGGGGGGCAGCCGTGAAGCGCCGGCGACCGCGACAGAGGAGCGGCGCCGGTTTCGATCGCGCCGCGTTCTATGGACTGCTGCTGCTGCTGCTGTGGCTGCCGCTACCGTGGGGCAGCCACCGCCCCTGGGCGGAGCACCTGCTGGTGCTGTGGGCGGGCCTGCTGCTGGCCCTGGCCTGTCTGGCGCGCGTCGTCGCCGACGCGCCCGAGCCCTTGCCCAGCCGCTACCGCTGGTCGGCGGCGCTGTGGCTGTGCTGGCTGGCCTGGATCGCCTTGCAGACCACGGCCCTGAAACCGCAGCGGCTTGCCGACTGGTCGCCGCAGGCGGCGTCGCTGCACGCCGCCGTGGCCCCGCTGGGCGGCGGGCCGCCGCTGGACAGTCTCAGCGTCATGCCCGGTACCACGCTCGACGCCCTGCTGCTGTCGCTTGGCTATTTCGCCCTGTACCTGGTGGCGGCACTGACCTGCCGCGAACGCGAGCGCCGGCGGCAGGTGGCGGCCGTGCTGGTTTTCGGTGGCCTGGTGCAGGCGATCTACGGCAGCCTGATGACGCTGTCAGGTGCGGAATTCGGCTTCCTGGCTCGCAAGGCTTTTTACCTGGGCTTCGCCACCGGCACCTTCGTCAACCGCAACCACCTGGCCGCCTACCTCGAGCTGACCAGTGCCGTGGGCCTGGGCCTCATTCTGTCGGAGCTGAAGGCCGGGGCGGGGGGCAGCTGGCGCCTGCGCCTTTCCAGCTGGATCGAGCTGGCGTTCAGCACCAAGGCGCGGGTGCGCATCGCCATGGCGATGATGGTGGTGGGCCTGGTCCTGACCCGTTCGCGCATGGGCAACACGGCCTTTTTCGTCGCGTTGTGCGTCACCGGCCTGGCCTATATCGCCCTGCGCGAGCGGCAGCTGCTGATGCGGGCGGTGCTGCTGTTCGCCAGCCTGCTGCTGGTCGACACCCTGATCGTCAGCCACTGGTTCGGGCTGAGCCAGGTGGTGGAGCGCATCGAGGCGACCCGGATCGAACAGGAGGAGCGGCCGCTGGTCTACCAGGCCCTGCCGCGGATGTTGCCGGCCTACCGCGCCACCGGTTCGGGCCTGGGCAGCTTCGCCCAGGCGTTCATGCCGTACCGGCCGCCGCAGGTGCGCGGCTACTACGACCACGCCCACAACGACTACATGGAATTCCTGGTCGAGACCGGCATTCCGGGCCTGGCTTTGCTGCTGCTGCTGGCGGGGGTGCACCTGTTGCACGCTTTGCGGGTGATCTGGAAGCGGCGGGACCGCCTGCCGCAGGGGATTTGTGTCGGTTTCGTGATGGCTTCCCTGGCCCTGGCGATCCATGCCACGGTGGAATTCAGCTTCCAAATCCCTGCCGTGGCGGCCAGCTATATCGCCTTGATGGGGCTGGTTTTGTCCTGTTCTCAGCGCGGCGACCGGCGCACCTTGCAGGCGGCCGCGCCGGCGGGTGCATCCGGGACCGGATCGGGGTATCCTTGGGACACACCGGAGTCTCAGGGTGACGCCGGGCGGGGGAGACCATGAATCACGCGAGCATGAAGGTCCTGGTGGCTCTGGCGATCGCCGGCGCGGTCACCGTGGCCGGCGCCGACAACACCGCGGCACAGGCCGGCGGCGCGGTCGCCGCGGGCGACAGTGTCGCCGTCGGCAACACCGCGGCGCAGGCGGGCAGCATTGCCAACGCCGACGGTACCGTCCAGATCCAGCGCGGCGGCCAGCCGCAGGATGCCGCCGCCGGCAGCGCCGTCGCCTCGGGCGACGTCGTGCACGTCGGCGACAAGGCCAACGCGCAGCTGCGCATGGCCGACAATGCCATGTTCGAGCTGGGCAGCGGCACCGATTTCCGCATCGCCAATTACAGCTACAACGGTTCCGGCACGGTCGGCGAGGCGCGCGCCCCGGCGGTCGCCAAGTACCAGCTGGATCGCGGCGAGCTGCGCACCGTCACCGGCACGCTCGGCAAGCAGAGCGGCGACAGCTACCTGATGACCGCGCCCGAGGCGGACGTGAAGCCGCACGGCACCGATTTCGCCCTGCAGGTGGCCAACGGCCTGCTGGTGATCGTTTACAGCGGCTCGGTCACGGTGAGCAACGACACCGGCGGCGTCGTTGTCGATGCCGGCCAGTTCATCTTCGTCGCCAGCCGCAACAGCCCGCTGCGCGTCGGCGACCTCAGCTTCGACGTCAAGGTGCCGGTGCTGCTGCAGCTGCCGCCGCTGCCGGTTCCGGCGAGCCCGTCCTGACAGGAGCAGCTTCTGCACCTTCATCGCTTCTCCCAGCCGGACCGGCGTCTGCGCATGGAACACCGCTGCAACTGAAGCGAAACGGCGCGTGACCCTCAGCTATTCCGACCTGCTGCAGAAACTGCGGCCGCGGCGCCTGCATGCGGCGGTGCGGCGGCGGCTGGGTCTGCTGCCCGCGGCCGAGCAGGTTGCGTTCCGCAACGCTGACCTCGCCGAGGAATCCGT
>CAYWPB010000460.1:0-3079 GCA_964458725.1 uncultured Nevskia sp.
GGGACCGGGCCCGGGTTGGCCTACGCCGCCGGGGTGGGGTAGTTTTCGGACGGGTGAAGCTCGATGTGGGCCTCCTGGCGGGCGAGCGCCGCCTCGATGGCGCGGTTCAGCTCAGGGTCGGCTTGGGCAAGGCTCTTGGCGTTGGTCCACATGGTCTCGTTCGTCATCCTAAAGAGCGGCCCGCACGACACTGCGCGGGCACCGGAAACATCCGCGGCGCCGGCAATCCGGACACCGCCACAGCTTGTTCAGTCCACCACTTCCAACATCAAGTCCAGGGCCGCGCGGGCCGGCCTGGCGATTTCCGCCGGCACGCGGATCTGGTTCACGACCTGCCCGGCGACCAGGTTGTCCAGGGTCCAGGCCAGGTGCTGCGGGTCGGTGCGGAACATGGTGGAGCACATGCACACCATCGGCGACATGAACTGCACCGTGACGCCCTTGGGCTTCATCTCGTCCCTGAGGCGGTTCACCAGATTGAGCTCGGTGCCGACCAGCCAGTGGCTGCCGGCCTCGGATGCGCGCACCGTGCGCAGGATGTATTCGGTGGAGCCGACGTGGTCGGAGGCCTCGCACACCTCGAAGGCGTTCTCCGGGTGGCTGATCACCTTGCCCTGCGGCACCTCGCGGCGGAACTTCTCGATCTGCGCCGGGTGGAACATCTGGTGCACCGAGCAGAACCCCTTCCACAGGATGATCTTCGCCTTGCGGATCTGCTCCGGGCTCAGGCCGCCCATCGGCTTGGTGAAGTCCCACAGCACCATCTCGTCCAGCGGGATGCCCATGCGATGGCCGGTGTTGCGGCCCAGGTGCTGGTCGGGGAAAAACAGGACTTTCTCGCGCCGCGAAAACGCCCACTCCAGCACGCCGCGGGCGTTGGAGGAGGTGCAGACGATGCCGCCGTGATTGCCACAGAAGGCCTTCAGGTCGGCAGCCGAGTTGATATAGGTGACCGGAGTTACTTTCTCATCCGGATCAAGAACTTCCGAGATTTCGCTCCAGCACTTTCTCACCTTGACGAGGTTGGCCATGTCGGCCATCGAGCAGCCAGCGGCGAGGTCGGGCAGGATCACCGAGCGCTTGCCGTCGGTGACGATGTCGGCCACCTCGGCCATGAAATGCACGCCGCAGAAGATGATGAACTCGGCTTCGGTCTTCGCCGCCAGCTGCGACAGCTTGAGGGAATCACCAGTGAAATCAGCGTGTTTGAATACCTCGTCACGCTGATAGTGGTGACCGAGGATGGCCAGGCGCGAGCCCAGCAGTTTGCGGGCGGCGCGGATGCGGGCGTCGCAGTCCTCGTCGGCGAGCAGGTTGAATTGGTCGATCTTCAGGGCGGCGGACATCGCCTCAAGCTCCTGGCGCGGGGGCGCCGGCAGCGGCAGGGGAGCGGTATTTTACCCGATCACGCCCGGTTGCCGGCCCCGGCCGCAAACCGCCTCATGGCGGCGCCGTAACCTGGAGTTGGGTGTAAACCTGCGGGATGTTGACAGCGCTGGTGTTGGAGGCCTGCACCCTGGTGCTTCCCTCGCTGATGCCCTTGGCCTGGCCGGCGGCGTTGCCGCCGTTGCCGATGCCCGCCACCGTCGCCTGATCGACGCTCCAGCTGGTGCTGCGGGTCACTTCCTGCAGAATCGTCTGGCGCGTGGTGGGATCGATGCCATAGTTTCCGATGGCGTGGAACTGCAGCGGCGTCAGCACACCCGCCTGGACCGTCGGCGCGGACTGGCTGGCCGGGCAGTTCTGGATCGTGGTGAAGATATCGGTCCAGCAGACCGTGAAAGTCTGCAGCACGCGGGTCGCCGTGCTGGTGACGATCGACGGCGCGGTGAGCGTGGCGCCGCCCTTGTTGAAGGTCGCCTGCAGCACGATGCCGCCGGGAGCCGAAGCGAACAACAGGTTGTTGACCCCTGAGGTGCCGCCGAACTGCGCGAAGCTTCCACCCTGAGCCACGCTCAGGGTGGACTGCGTGCTGACGTCCTGCGAGTTGCCGTCCGCCAGCGAGCCGATGACGCGGAAGCGCTCCGAGTTGCCGACGATCAGCTGCGGCAGCGGGTTGCTGGCCGACACCGGCTGCGTCTGATCCGGCTGCGGAAATTCCGGCTGCATGGCGATGCTCTGCACCGGCGATACCGACAGGTTGACGATGTTGTTGGCGTCGGTGATGGTGGTCAGGTCGCAGGTGGGGAAGCTTGCCATCGGTACCACCGGACCACCGAAATTGACTGCATTCAGCGTGGCGCCCGTAGCGGCGCTCTCCGATACCGTCGCCACGCCGTTGTTCGGGGTCTGGAACCCGATCGTGGCGAAGTTGGTGACATCGGTCTCGGCGTGGTCCAGCATCGCCGTCACAGCGATCTGCACCTGGGTTCCCTGCCCCATGCTGACGGCCTGGGTCGAACTCGTGTTGTTGGTGTTGATATGCCACAGCGGGACGTAGTTGCCGTCGATCACCGCCTTCAGCTGCGGGTTGACCAACGGCCCCACGGAAACCGCGGTCTGCGAGATCAGGCCGAAGTACTCGGCGGTGATGACGGCGGTGCCGGTGCCGTCGGGGATCAGGGCGCCGTGACCGTAAAAAAATCCGTTACCGGCCGGGACATCGCCGTTGCTGACCTTGACCGCGCCCGGGTTGGAGCTGGTCCAGACCACGCGGTTGGTGAAGTCGCCCACCGAGCCGTCGTCGAAATAAAGCAGGGCGCGCAGGCCGCTGGTCAGGCACTGGTACATCTTCAGCCCGGGCAGCGCGGCTGCCGTAGACGGCGCCGTGATCACCAGGTTGCGCGGCGCATTGCCCGAGCCGACCGCGCCGCCGCAGGCGGCCAGGCCGGCCGCGGCGCCGAGGCACAGGCCGAACAGCAGGATGCGGGTCAGGGAGCGGCCGGAGCCGCGCGACGACAGGTTCATTCACTAGCCTCGATGAGAGCCGGGACTCAGGCCGCGGGTGCGGCCGGCGGGGGCTGCTGCTGGACGGTGCTGCGGATCGACAGCTCGCGCAGCTGCCGCGCGTCGACCGTGCCTGGAGCATTGGTCAGCGGATCGTGCGCGGTCTGGGTCTTGGGGAAGGCGATGACTTCGC
>CAYWPB010000461.1:0-3029 GCA_964458725.1 uncultured Nevskia sp.
TCCCACTCGTAGTCGCGGCCGACCAGCGAGTAATAGCCCTGGTAGGCGACGTAGCGCGCCAGGCCGTATTTCTCCGAGGTGGCGAGTGCCTTCATCAGATGCCAGCCAGAGAAGTTGGAAGCGCCGATGTAGCCGATCTTGCCGGCGCTGATGAGATCATCAAGCGCGCGCAAGGTTTCCTCCACCGGCGTCAGCGCGTCGAAGCCATGCATGAAGTAGAGGTCGATGTAATCGGTGCCGAGGCGCTTGAGGCTGGCCTCGCAGGCGCGCACCAGGTGATGGCGCGAAGAGCCCATGTCGTTCGGGCCGCGACCAGAAGGGAAAGTCGCCTTGGTGGCGATCAGCAGCTGGTCGCGCCGGCCCTTGATCGCCTTGCCGAGGATTTCCTCGGAAGCGCCTTCGGAATAGATGTCGGCGGTGTCGAAGAAGTTGAGGCCGTGGTCGAGGCAGACGTCGACCAGGCGCGTGGCCTCGTCGGCCTGGGTCTGGCCCCACTTCTGGAAGAACTCGTTGCTGCCGCCGAAGGTGCCGGTGCCCAGGCTCAACACCGGGACCATGAGGCCGGAGCGGCCGAGCTGACGGTGTTCCATGGGGGACTCCTGTTGGGGGATGCCGCATTATTCCCCTTCCGCATCGGTTGCGTCATGCAGGAAGTCGTCACGCTTGCCGGAGAAGGCAAAAGCGATCTCACGCAAAGGCGAAAAGGCCGCAAAGAAAAGCTCGAGGAAGCCTTCATGCGCTTCTTGCGTCTGCGCATGATGAATCAGCCACTTGATTCGTCATTCCCGCGAAAGCGGGAATCCAGCGCAGCGATGGCGTTGCATCGCAACTTGAAGTTGCGCGTGGATTCCCGCTTTCGCGGGAATGACGAGTCGCGATGGCCTACCTTTGTCTCAAGGCGTCGGCGAAATCACCGGATCCGGCGGCGTGCCCTGGCAGGCGCCGAGGCCGAGCGTGGCCATCGCCGGCGCGGCGAGCGTCGGCGGCGTCAGGAAGGCCGGCGGCGAAGCGAGGTCGAGGAAGTCGAGCAGGGTGTTGGCCTGGGCGTCGCGGTAGGTCAGCGCCGGCAGGTTCCACTTTTCCGCGATGGTGGCGATGATCGAGGTGTGGTCGTGCATCACCTCGGTCACCGCGTTGGGCTTGCTGTAGGGCGAGACCACCACTGTCGGCACGCGCAGGCCGGTGATGTCGTAGCCGCCGGGGATGTCGGTGCTGCCGAGCGTCGGCGGAATCCCGTCGGGCTTGGCCACCCGCGCCGGCGGCACGTGGTCGTAGTAGCCGCCGTGCTCGTCGTAGGTCCACACCAGCAGGGTGCGCGCCCAGTTGGGCGAGGCCATCACCGCCTGCACCACGCTGGCGACGAAGGCTTCGCCGATCGCCACGTCGTCCGGGTTCTCCTCGGAGGCGCCCTGGGCATTGACCTTGGTGTTAAGGCTCTGGATCAGCGTCACCACGTCTGCGGGAAGTCCGGGAATCTTGTCGACCACGCCGTTGAGCGCGTCGAACAGCGGCGAGCCCACCGTGCTGACGATGTTGAATTCCGGATCGACGAAGGACACCGCCGGCAGGGTGCCGGCGAGGCAGTCGAGGTAGAACTGGGCGATGGTGGCGAAGTTGAGCGGGTGGTTCTCCAGGGTCTGCGGCACGATCGCCAGCGCCGGCAGGTCGGTGAAGTAGCTCTTCCAGCTCACGCCGTACTTGCTCAGCATATCCATCAGGGTGCCGTTGGCCGGCGGCGGCATCGAGAAAGTCGAGGAGTCGGTGGAGATCATGCCCTGCGCCGTGCCTGTGTAGAGGAAGCGGCGATTGGGATAGGTCTGGCACGGCGCCGAGGCGAAGCAGCGGTTGCCGAGGCAGAAGGTCTTGGCCAGCGAGTAGTAGAACGGCAGGTCGCTCTCGTCCCAGTAGCCCATGGCGCTGGTTGCGGTCGCGGCGAAGCCGTCCATGCGGTTGCCGTCGATCTGCTTGTGGGTGCTGTTCCAGTTCTGCGTCACGCTGCCGGGCTGGCAGGTGCCCTGCAGATGGAAGGCGTGCTGGTAGCCACCCTGCAGCGGATTGGAATTGGTCGGCACGCCCTTGCCGTCGAAGCGGAAACCCTCGGCCCTGGGCTGGCCGCGCAGCGGCAGCATGCCGAAGTAGTTGTCGAAGGAGTGGTTCTCCATCATCACCACGATCACATGATCGAACGGCAGCGCGGTGTTGACGGTGCCAGCGGCCTTGGTCGGATCGGGCAGCGAATTCGGCCCGCGCGAGGAAGCTGCCGGCCCGGCGCTGAAGCCGGCATCCACCGGCTCGCTGCCGGTGCAGGCGCTGAGGCCGCGGGTGGCGGCGAGCACGGCGGCGGCGGCCGAACCCTGCAACAGGGTGCGGCGCTTGATGCTGTCGATCATGGTGAGAATCCCTGAGGCGGAAGTCGTTGTACTACAGCCGACTATAACGGCTGCCGGTCACCGCTTCGTGACGAAACCAGGGGTAGGAATTGCCTAATCGGTACGGGCGGGAACCCGGCACCTTCGGCGGCACAGGGCCTGCAACAAGACTTAACCGGCGAGCGCCGCTTCGATCTTCGCCGGCGTCGGTGATCCCTCCGCGCGCAGCTCCTGCGCGAACTGCGCGATGCGCCATTCCTCGATGAGCCAGCGCGCCGGATGGAACGGCCCGGGCAGGCGCGCCACCAGCGCCGCGATCTGCTTCGTCGCATCGGCGTCGCGCTGCGGCTTGTGCGGTAGGCGGTCGAGGCGGATCGCGGCGGCCTTGAGGTACAAAGCGACGCGACGCCATTGCGCCTCGGGAATCCCCTCGACGAACCCGGGCGCGAACAGCCCCTGCAGCTGCGCGCGCAGGTCGGCGCCGGCCTGCGGCCAGCTCTTCTCGATCGGGCCGAGGCGCTTGCGCAGCTCCATCGCCGCGTTGAGCCGGTTGCAGACCTCGTCGAGCCGCGCCGCCGCCTCGCGGCCGAACTCGCCGCGCCGCTCCAGCGCGGCGTCGAAGGCGGCGCGGTCGCGGATCGCCGCCGGGGTCCAGTAGGC
>CAYWPB010000462.1:0-3026 GCA_964458725.1 uncultured Nevskia sp.
GCGCGTGGCGCGTTCAATCTCACGGCGGCCGATATCTCCGCGGCCGCGCTCGTGGCCTATGGCATCGGGCTCCCCGCCTTCGTGCTGCTGCGTTGCGTAGTGCCTTCTTTCTATGCGCGTGGCGATACGGCGACCCCGGTGCGGGCGACGCTTTTTTCGGTCGCCGCCAACCTCGCGAAGAAGATCGCGCTGGTGTGGGGTCTGGGCTTTGGCGTCGTAGGTCTGGCGCTCGGAACGTCCTTCGGGGCATGGGTGAATTTCGCGGTGCTCGCCTTTCTCGCGCGGCGGCGCAAGGTGCTTGTCGCCACGCCCGAGCTCAAGCGCGCCATCCTGCCGGTTGGCGCCGCATCGGTGGCGGCGGCAATCGGCTTCTTCACCGGCGCTCGCTTGGGCCATGCGCTGATCGGCCCCGGCGCCGCATATTCCGATGTGACGGCCTTCGCCATCGCCCTGGTGTGCGGCGCGGGGGGGTATGGGCTCGCAGTTCTGGCCTTTGGGCGGCGCCTTGCAGTTGGAAAGCTATTGGTTCCACGGCTGCCGGGGCCGCCACAGCAGCAGCAAGCTGAGGAAATCGGACTTGGGGTGGGTCCACTCCGCGTGCCTGGCCCGCGCCGCGGCCTGCGCGTCGGGCGGCACCTCGTGCGGGTCCTGCACCGACAGCGCCGCCGCCAGCACCCAGACCTGCTCGGCGCAAATGCCCGCGTCGCGGCCGGCCAGGGCAATGCGCGCGATGCGCGGGTCCAGCGGCAGCCGCCCCAGCTCGCGCCCCAGCGGGGTCAGCCGGCGTTCCTCGTCGAGCGCGCCCAGGGTCTGCAGCAGGCGGTAGCCCTCGGCGACGTGGCGGCCTTCCGGCGCATCGAGCCAGGGGAAGTCGTCGACGTCGCCCAGGTTCAGCGCCGCCATCTGCAGGATCACGCCGGCGAGGTTGGCGCGCAGGATCTCCGGATCGGAGAACGGCGCGCGCTGGGCGAAGTCGTCCTCCGCGTAGAGACGCAGCGCCACGCCGGGACCGACGCGGCCGCAGCGGCCGGAGCGCTGGTTGGCCGCCGCCTGGGCGATCGGCTCGCTGTGCAGCTGCTGCCCGCCCAGGCGCGGCGAGTAGCGGTTGATGCGCGCGGTGCCGGTGTCGACGACGTAGCGGATGCCGGGCACCGTCACCGAGGTCTCGGCGACATTGGTCGACAGCACGATGCGCGGCGCCCCGCGCGAGGAGAAGACGCGATCCTGCTTTTCCGCCGGCAGGCGCGAGTACAGCGGCAGCACTTCGGCGCGCGGGAAGCGGCCGGGCAGCGAGCGCGCCAGCTCGTTGATCTCGCGCTCGCCGGGCAGGAACACCAGGGTGTCCCCCACCCGCCCGCCGCGCCACAGCTCTTCGATGCCGTCGCCGACCCGCTGCTCCAGGTCGTTGTCCTCGTCCGGCGCGCGGTAGCGCAGCTCCACCGGGTAGGTGCGGCCCTCGACCAGCAGGATCGGCGCCGGCGTGCCGTCGGCCGACGCGAAGTGCCGCGCCAGCTTGTCCGGATCGAGCGTGGCGGAGGTGATGATCAGCTTCAGCTCCGGCCGGCGCGGCAGCAGGCGCTTGAGCCAGCCGAGCAGGAAGTCGATGTTGAGGCTGCGCTCGTGCGCCTCGTCGATGATCAGGGTGTCGTAGGCGCGCAGCTCGCGGTCGCGCTGCAGCTCGGCCAGCAGAATGCCGTCGGTCATCAGCTTGACCAGCGAGCGCTCCGACACGCGCCGGTCGAAGCGCGTCTCGAAGCCGACCAGCTCGCCCAGCGGGCTGTCCAGCTCCTGGGCGATGCGCCGCGCCACGCTGCGCGCCGCCAGCCGCCGCGGCTGGGTGTGGCCGATCAGGCCGCGCAGCCCCCGCCTCAGCTCCAGGCACAGCTTGGGCAGCTGGGTGGTCTTGCCCGAGCCGGTCTCGCCGCAGACGATCACCACCTGGTGGTCGCGGATCGCCTGCAGCAGCTCGTCCTTGGCCTGCACCACCGGCAGCCCGCCGGGATAGGCGATGGCGGCGGGACGCAGGGCGGCGTGGCTGGCCGCGGCGAGTTTGGCCTTCTGCAGATCGCGGCGGAAACGCTCGACGTCGAAGCGCGGATTGTGCCGCGCGCCGGCCAGCTGCCGGCCGAGCCGCGCCGCATCGCGCAACAGCAGCTGCGCGCGGACCTGGTCGAACTCGGTGTGCAGGGGCGTGGACACGGCGGGGCGAGGAAAAAGGGCGACATGATACGCCGCGGGACGCAGTCCTGGCGAAGGCTGCATCGGGCCTCAGCTTGGCCCGACCGGTGGCGGAATCGGCACCGCGAGCGGGTGCTAAGCTGGGCCGCCCTGCAGGTGCGCGCAACCGTTCGGCCGTGATGGCCGTACTGGGATGGACCGCATTGCGGTGGGCTCAACCGCCTCTCGATTTCCGGGGGGAGACGAGGGCGGGAATCGGATGGTGGGATTCGGCAGTACCAGTGTACGGGAGCTCGCCCGTCCGTCCGGCGCAGATGCCGGCTGGCGGCGAGGGTGATGTCATTGCGGGCGCAAGACCCGCGATCACTTCATGGTCGGATGGATCCATGTCTTTGCGACTCAAGTTCAATCTGGGGATGCTGCTGGTGGTGTCGATCGCCCTGGCAGTGTGCTGGCTGACGCTGTATCGCATGCTGCAGCGCAATGCCGTGGCAGAGGTACGTGAGGAAGCCGGCCTGCTGATGCAGTCTGCGGTGGCGGTGCGCAACTACACCATCGAGCAGATCAAGCCCAAGCTCGATCGGCCGCTCGACACGGTGTTCCCGCCGCAGACGGTTCCGGCCCTGCCTGCATCGCAACCAGAGCCGCTGCCGCGTGATCCCAGATATGTTGCCGCTCCCACCAGCGGCGCGCCGGAAGACGACGCCATCGAGGTGCCACTGATTAAGATCGCCTACGGACGCAGCGGCGATAAAGGCGACATCAGCAATATCGGCATCATGGCCCGGCGTCCGGAATACATTCCTGTCATCGCCACGCAGGTGACCGAGAGCCGCGTCGGGGAATAC
>CAYWPB010000463.1:0-3009 GCA_964458725.1 uncultured Nevskia sp.
GCTGGTCGCGCACTACGGCATCCCGAAGATTTCCACCGGCGACGCGCTGCGCGCGGCCGTGGCGGCGGGCACCGAGCTGGGCAAGAAGGCCAAGGCGGCGATGGACGCCGGCAAGCTGGTTGCCAACGACATCGTCATCGGCATCGTCGACGAGCGCCTGGAGCAGCCGGATGCGCAGCCGGGCTTCATCCTCGACGGCTTCCCGCGCAACACCGCCCAGGCCCAGGTGCTGGACAAGCTGCTGGAAGGCCATGGCCAGCACCCGATCGACAAGGCCGTCCACCTCGCCGTCGACGACGAGGAGATCATCCACCGCCTGCACGATCGCGCGGTCAAGGAAGGCCGTCACGACGACAAGCCGGAAGTGATCCGCCACCGCATCGAGGTCTACAACGACGAAACCCACCCCCTGCTCGACTACTACGAGGCGCAGGGCAAGCTGACCACGCTGCAGGGCGTCGGCACGGTGGACGAGATCTTCCAGCGCATCGTCGACGCGCTGGCCTGAAGCAGTTTCCGGTTGTCAGTTGTTGGTTGTCGGTGGCCGCATGGCGGCTACTGACAACTGGGAACCAACCACTGACTGCTGCTTTCAAAGCAGCCGCAGCAGTTCCTCTCCCGCCACCTCGCGGCGCCAGCCGCGCAGCAGCGGCACGTCGGCGGCCGTGCCCAGGCGCAGCACCGCCTCGACGTCGCCGCGCGGCGCCAGCAAGGTCGGCGGGACGCTCAGGCTTTCGCCGAGGGCGCGCAGGCGCTCGAGCAGCTTCTTCAAGCGCGCCTTTTGGGCCTCGTCCAGCGGCGCCTCATCCAGCGCCAGCGGCACGGCCCCTCCGCCGGCAACTGCCAGCACTTCCAGCAAGGCCTCGCCGTGGCGCTCCAGGGTCTTGGGCGGCAGGGCGCGCAGGTTTTCCAACTGCGCCAGGTCCTGCGGCCGGCGCTCGGCCAGGCGGTACAGCGGTTCGTCGTCGAGAATCCACTTGCGTGGCCGGTTGCGCTGCTGCGCCAGCTGCTCGCGCCAGGCGGCCAGCGCGGCGGCGGCGGTCTGCGCCGCTGGCGCTAGGCGCGGCAGGCCCTTGAGGCGGCGCCAGGCGGTCTCCGGCGGATTGCGGTAGCGCGCCGGGTCGCCCAGGCGCGCGCAGTCCTCCGCCAGCCAGGCCAGGCGTCCGCGCGCCTCCAGCTCCTGGTGCAGGCGCGGGTAGATTTCGCCGAGATAGAGCACGTCGTAGGCCGCATAAGCGAGCTCGGCGGCGCTGAGCGGCCGGCGCGACCAATCGGTACGGGTCAGGCTCTTGTCCAGCTTCACTCCCAGCAGCTTCTCCACCAGGGCGGCATAGCCGAGCTGGTCGCCGTAGCCGAGCAGGGCCGCGGCGATCTGCGTGTCGAACAGCGGCTGCGGCGTGCGGCCCTCGAGCTGGACGAAGATCTCCAGGTCCTGCGAGGCGGCATGAAACACCTTGGGACTGGCGCTGTCGCGCAGCAGCTCGAACAGTGGCTGCAGGCCGGCGGTGCCCAGGGCCAGCGTGTCGATGCAGAGGTTGTCGCGGCCGTCGCCGACCTGCACCAGGCACAGCTTGGGGAAGTAGGTGTCCTCGCGCAGGAACTCGGTGTCGAGCGCCAGCCAGGGCGCTTCGCGCCAGCGGCTGCAGGCCTGTTCGAGCTGCGCGGGGTCGGCCAGCAGAGGGGAGGGAGTGTGGGTCATGCGCGGTGCGGATCGGGAGACAGCGTCCGCCGCGGCCGGACGCCACGACCAAACGCGATTGTGTTGAAGCCCTAGAATAACAGTCCTGACAACGTTCACTCGATCATGCTGCCGCAAGCCTTCTGGATCAGCCTCCGCATCCTGTTCTTCCGCTCCGGTCCGGAGGACTTTCCCTACGACAACGGCCGGGTCCTGAGCACCGCCTGCATCGCCTTCGGCGTGCTGGTCAACGCCGCCGTGGCGATGGTCTCGGCACAGGCGGCGCTGCAGATGCGTGCGCTGCCGGCGATGCCCTCGGTGCTGTTCATGCTCGCCGTCGGTGCCGCGGCGGTGCTGGCGATGGGCCTGTTCACCCGCCTGGCGTTGCAGGCGCGCCAGCTCGACAACCGCTTCCAGCAGACTTTCAACGCCCTGCTGGTGACCAGCTCGATCCTCAGCCTGGTGATGGTGCCGCCGATCCGCGTGCTGATCCCGCTGCTCAGCGTGGCCGAGGAGCTGCGCGCCAAGTTGGAGGCGCATCCGGAGCTGGCCAACGATCCCGCCACCCTGTCGGTGCTGCCGCCGTGGTCCCTGCTGGTGACCCTGTTGCTGCCCTGGCTGCTGATCTGGCAGTTCGCCGTCACCACGTTCATCTATCGCCGCGCCGCCAACGTGCGGACCGGCGGCGGCATCCTCATCGCCCTGCTGTGCCTGCTCAGCATCGCCAGCTTCAAGGCCTTGTTCGCCACCCTGTTCGGCTGAGCACCCGCTCCCTATTCCGGAATCCACGGCATGCGCCTGCACATCCTCGGCATCTGCGGCACCTTCATGGCCGGCATCGCGGCGCTGGCGCGCGAGGCTGGTCACAGCGTCAGCGGCTCCGACGCCAACGCCTGGCCGCCGATGTCGACCCAGCTTGAGGCGCTCGGCATCCCGGTGCTGTCCGGCTACGACCCCAGGCACCTCGATCCGGCACCGGACGTGG
This sequence comes from uncultured Nevskia sp., assembly GCA_964458725.1. Classification (GTDB taxonomy): domain Bacteria; phylum Pseudomonadota; class Gammaproteobacteria; order Nevskiales; family Nevskiaceae; genus Nevskia. The sequence continues at coordinate 2,664 of CAYWPB010000463.1, forward strand.
TGGTGGTCGGCAATGTCATCACTCGCGGCAACCCGGAGATGGAGTACGTGCTCAATGCCAGCCTGCCCTATATCTCCGGGCCGCAGTGGCTGGCCGAAAACGTGTTGCATGGGCGTCATGTGCTGGCGGTGGCCGGCACTCACGGCAAGACCACCACCACCAGCGTGCTGGCCTGGCTGCTGGAGCACGCCGGCCTGGAGCCCGGCTTCCTGGTCGGCGGTGTGCCGGTGAACTTCGGCGTATCGGCGCGGCTGGGCAAGGGCCGGCACTTCGTGATCGAAGCGGACGAGTACGACACCGCCTTCTTCGACAAGCGCAGCAAGTTTGTCCACTACCATCCGCGCAC
>CAYWPB010000464.1:0-3004 GCA_964458725.1 uncultured Nevskia sp.
TGGCGCGGTTGAAGCCGGCGTAGCGCGCGTCGCGGCCGCCGACCACCGCCAGCACCTCGCCGCCTTCCACCGAAGTCACCACACCGGCGCCCTGCAAGGTGCCCTCGGCCATGCGCCGCGACTTTTCCAGGTCCGGCACGTCGCCGCTGATGCGGTTCTCCAGCACCTCCTGCACGTGCGGATCGAGCGTGGTGAAGATGCGCAGGCCCTCGCTGGTCAGGTCCTGCTCCTGGTACAGGCCGGCGAGCTGGCGCCGTACCAGATCGACGAAGGCCGGGTAGCGCGCTGCGCCGCCGCCGCCGCCGGGGGTGACGCCGAGCGGACGGTTGACCGACTCCTGGTACTCGTCCGGCGTGATGATGTGGGCGTCGGCCATCATCTTCAGCACCAGGTTGCGCCGCTCGATCACGCGCGCCGGGTTGCGGCGCGGGTTGTAGAAGCTGGGACCCTTGACGATCGCCACCAGCATCGCGATCTCGTGCGGCTGCAGCTCGTTCAGCGGCTTGTTGAAGTAGTACTGGCTGGCCAGACCGAAGCCGTGCACCGCGCGCGGCCCGTCCTGCCCCAGCGCCGCCTCGTTGAGGTAGGCCTCGAGGATCTCGTCCTTGCTGACATGGCGCTCCAGCAGCACCGCCATCGAGGCCTCGGTGATCTTGCGCTTGGCGGTGCGCTCGTTGGTGAGGAACAGGTTCTTGATCAGCTGCTGCGTCAGGGTGCTGGCGCCCTGCACGGTGTGGCCGGCGCGCAGGTTGGCGAAAGCGGCGCGAAGGATGCCGCGCAGCGACACGCCGCCGTGCTCGTAGAAATTGTGGTCCTCGACCAGGATCAGGGTCTGCGGCAGCAGCGGCGGCACGTCGGCCAGCTTGACCAGCACGCGGTCCTCGCCGCCATGCGAGGGGTAGATGCTGCCGATCAGCATCGGATCGAAGCGCAGCAAGTCGAGCGACTGGTCGCTGCCCATCACCCGCATCGCCTCAATGGCCTTGTCGTCGCCGCGCACCTCGACCCGCTGCTCCGCCTGCGCCCCGTCCCAGAAGGCGAACGCGCGCGTGTCGATGCGCAGGCTGTCCTTGGCCGCGATATACGTGCCTGGACCGGTCAGGTCATCGCCGGCGCGGTAGCCGAGCCGTTCCAGCTCGTGGCGCAACCCGGACATACCGAGCCGGGCGCCGGGATAGATCTCCAGCGGCGCGGCGTAAACCTGGGCCGGCAGCACCCAGCGTACGCCGGCGAACTTGTCGCGCACCACGCCGTCGAGCCGGACCAGATAGATGGTGAACAAGCCGAGCGCCGCGCTGAAGACGACGACCAGGCCGATCAGGGTCCAGCGCAACAGCGGCGATTGGAGGAAGGCGAAGCGGGACTTCCGGGATTTTGGGGAGGAGCGCGCCATCAGTGGCTGTTGTACCGGTCGCCGCAGCGGCCGCCCGGCATTCTGTTGGGGGAGCCCTAGTGTACTAAATGGAGCGTGAACGCCGGGGCGCTCAGGAGGCGCAGGCGCCGCCCTGGCGCAGGCAGGCGGTGGCGCCGGAACTCCCGCCCGCCCCGCCCAGCGCCTTCTGCACCGCCTGCACCAGCGCGCTATCGTGGCGGTTGCGGGCGGTGCGCAGGGCCGAGTCGAAGTCCTCGCGCGCCTCCGACGGGCGGCCCATGCCCTGGGCCAGGCGTCCGCGCTGGTAGTCGACATGGGCCACCCAGTCGCCGCCGGGGGCCGCGGCGCTCAGCGCCGCCGGGTTGATGTTGGTCAGGTAAAGCTGGGACTGCTGCAGCTCCCCCGCGTCGATGCAGGTGGCGGCGAGCTGGTAGGCGATTTTCTGCGCCAGCAGGCCACCGGCACCCTGCTGCGACTGGGCCAGGTTGTAGGCCTCCAGGTATTTGTTCACCGCCGCGGCGTTCTGGCCGGCGCCGCGCAGCATCGCCGCGGTGTCGGCCATGGCGACGATGCTGGCGTCGTTGTCGACGCCGTAAAGCCGGCCGTAGCCGGTCTCGACCGCACCGCTGTAGTGCACGGCGTCGACCCAGCGCTGCTGCGCCGCGGCCAGGCGCGCCTGCACCCGCACGAACTCCAGCTCCAGCGCGCTCTCGCGCCCGCCGAGGGCGCGCACATCGGCTTCCAGCGCCGGCACATAACCGCCGGCTTCCGAAGCGCGATTGAGGCCGATCAGGCTGCTCAGCCACTTCTCGCGCGCCTGAATGGTGAGCGGGTCGCCGGGGCCGCGCGCCGCCTTCAGCTCGGCCACCAGATCGCGGCCAATGGCCTCGGCCTGGCGGTCGAGGCTGGCGCGATGGTAGGCCGCTTCGACGTGCAGGCCGGCCAGGAACACGTAGTCCTGGTTGGCCTTGTAGACCAGAGCATGGTGCTCGCGCATGTCGTTCAGCGCGGCCAAGGTCTGGTCGGCGTCGGCGGCCGCGGCGAGCAGGTTGGTGCGGTGCTCGTCGAGCAGCATGTGCACGTCCCACAGGCGCGCGCGGATCATCGGGTCGGCGTCGGCCCGGCCCCAGACCAGGGTGTCGATCGGTGCCAGCAGGGCCTGGGATTCGTCGTATTTGTTCTCGTAGGCCAGGTCCTGCGCCAGCAGCAGGTCGCTGGTGCGCGACACCTCGGCCTCGGCGCCGTACGCGGAATAGGCCATCATCCGCGCGCTGCGGAATTCGCGCTCGGCGTCGGCGTACTGGCCGAGGGTGCGGTAGGCGCTGCCCACCGTCTGGTGCAGGGCGATGGCGGTCTCGGGCGAGGCGGCAAAGCGCGCGTCGATGCGCCGGCTGGCCTTGGCGATGGCGTCGCGCACCGAGATGTCCATCGAGCCGCCGACATTGGGGTTGGCCGCGGCCAGCAGGTCGTTGTCGAGGAAGCCGTTGACCGCGCGCACCAAGGCCGCCTCGCTGCGCTCGCGGTTGCGCGACATCAGGGTCTGGCTGAAAAACCACAGGCTGGTCAGCAGGCCCAGGCTGAGCGCAGCGGCGGCGGCGATCAGCCAGGGGCGGCGGGCGCGGCTGCGCTCCA
>CAYWPB010000465.1:0-3000 GCA_964458725.1 uncultured Nevskia sp.
TCGCGGATGCGCTCGTTGATCAGCACGTTGGCGTCCACCGCCATGCCCAGGGTCAGCACGATGCCGGCGATGCCGGCCATGGTCAGCGTTGCCTGGAAGATCGACAGCACCGCCACCAGGATCACCAGGTTGAGGAACAGGGCAATGTCGGCGAAAAAGCCGAAAACGGTGTAGTACACCAGCATGAAGACCACCACCAGGCAGAAGCCGGCGATGGCAGCCTTGGCGCCGGCGCGGATGTTGTCGGCGCCCTCGCTCGGGCCGACGGTGCGCTCCTCGACGATCTCGATCGGCGCCGCCAGGGCGCCGGCCTTGAGCAGCTCGGACAGGTCGTGCGCTTCCTTCTGGCTCAGGCCGGTGGTCTGGAAGCGGCGGCCGAAGGGCTCGCGGATGTTGGCGACGCTGATCACGTCGTTGATGTCCTTGCGCTCGCGGATCGCCTCGCCCTGGGCGTTGTAGTTGGTCTCGATGATCGTTTCCTTGTACAGCACGGCCATCGGCTTGTTGACGCTGGAGCGGGTGAACTCGAACATCTTCGCCCCGCCGGCGCTGTCCAGGGTCACGCTGACCGCCGGTGTGCCGCTCTGCTGGTCGACCATCGGCGCCACGTCAGTGATCTGCGGACCGCTGGCGATGACGTCGCGCTTGAGCAGCACCGGCTGCTTGTTGTCGCGGCGGTAGAACAGCTCGTCGTCGGGCGGCACGATGCCGGTGGCGGCGGCGTTCTGCGCCGCGCCCGGAGTCTCGTCCACGGCACGGTACTCCAGGGTGGCGGTGGCGCCGAGCATTTCCTTGACCCGGGCCGGGTCCTGCACGCCGGGCAGCTGGATCAGGATGCGGTCGGCGCCCTGGCGCTGCACGATCGGCTCGCTGACGCCGAGGCGGTTGACGCGATTGCGCAGGGTGATCAGGTTCTGTTGTACGGCGTAGTCGACAATGCGCTTGGCCTCGGGGTCGGACATGCGCGCACGCAGGGTCGGCGCCGGCGCGTTGGCCGGGACCGTCAGGTCCAATTCCCTGTACTCGGAGGCGATGGCGGCGCGCGCCTTCTCCAGCTTGTCGGCGTCGGCGAACTCCAGCACCGCGGCGTCGCCGTCGGCGCGGCGGGCGGTGTAGCGGATATCCTTCTTGCGCAGGAAGGCCGGCAGGTCGCTCAGGTAGCGTTGCACTGCGGCCTTGCGCGCGTCGTCGATGTCGACCTGCAGCAGCAGGTGCACGCCGCCCTGCAGATCCAGGCCCAGCGGCATCGGCCGGGCGCCAATCGATTCCAGCCAGGCCGGGGTGCGCGAGGCCAGATTCAGCGACACCACATAGCCCTGCCCCAGCTCCTGCTTCAGCGCGTCGACCGCCTTGAGCTGGGCGTCGGGATTGCCGAAACGCACGATCCACTGCCCCTTCTCGGCACGCGAGGAGTCGGAGGCGATCTTGTCGGAGTCCAGGACCTTGGCCACCTGGGTGCCCAGGTCGGCCGGCACCGGGTCGCCGCTGGTGGTGGCGATCTGCACCGAGGGCGCCATGCCGTAGAGGTTGGGCAGCGCGTAGAGCGCGCCGATCAGGGTGACGATGACCAGGGTCAGCGTTTTCCAGAGAGGGTATTGCTGCATGGGAGGCTTGGCTTGTTTGAATAGTCGGGGCACGGATGCCCCGTCTTGAACAGGACGTTATAGAGTCTTCAACGTGCCCTTGGGCAAAACGCTGGTGACGGCGCTCTTCTGCACCTTCACCTCGACCTTGTCGGCGATCTCCACCGTCAGGTAAACCTCGCCGATGGCAGTGATGCGGCCGGCCAGGCCGGCGGTGGTGACGATCTCATCGCCCTTGGCCAACTTGCCGAGCATGTCCCGCGACTCCCTGCTGCGGCGCATCTGCGGCCGGATCAGCATGAAATAGAACAGCGGGATCATGATGATGATCGGCAGGAAGCTCATGATCGGGTTCGGCGCCTGTGCCGCGCCGGACTGGGCGTACGCGGCCGGAATCAGTAAATCGAGAAGCTGCACGGGGATATTTCCACTGGGCTTTTGAAAGAGCGCCGGATTATGCCATATGGCCAAAGCCGTAAACCCGGGGCCGCCGGCCCGGGTGTATGCTCGGCCACAGGCCTCCCAGCGAGGTGGACATGACCCGCTCCTCCTCCCCGCGGCACGCCACCGCCGCCCGGCTGGCGCCGGCGGCCCTGCTGGCGGTGATCGCCGCCCTGTTGCTCGGCCTCGACCCCCTGCCGTACCGGTACTCCTCGCCGCCGCTGCCCGCCGGCGGCGCCCTGCTCGAAGTGCAGCCCTACGATCTCGACACCGCCTTCAACCTGGCCGGCGAGGAGGTGCCGCTGCTGGTGCAGGAGTACTACTTCTTCGCCCTGATCGGCGAGACGCCGCCGGCGCAGGAGGCGGAAGATCTGGCGCAGAAGCTGCGGCAGGCGGCGCGCGAACGCGATTTCCTCGGCGTCAGCGGCCCCGACCCCCGCCGCAACCGGCGCGCCCTGCTGGAGGCACTGGAGCGGCTGGACGGCGAGCGCCTCGACGGCTTGGTGCTGATCTACCTGGGGCCGGTGGAACAGGAGGCGGAAATCGTCGAAATCCTGCGGCAGCGCGGCGCCGAGCCGCGTTTCGTGGCCTATCCGCCGCAAGGAGTATTGCTCTGAGCCATACTTTTGGCGGGGTGGCTGCCCTACCTCTTGTGCTAGCCTTCGCGGCTGAGCGTTTTCCCGTCCCCCTGCGGAGTTTTACATGGCCAGCTACACCGCGCCGCTGCGCGAAATCGAATTCGTCCTCAACCAGGTGCTCGACGTCGGCCAGCTGGCGAAGCTGCCGGCGTTCAGCGAAGCCACTCCCGAGACCCTGATGGGGCTGGTGGAGGAAGCCGCCAAGCTGGTACAGCAGCAGATCGCGCCGCTCAGCGCCAAGGCCGACCAGCAGGGCTGCAAGTGGGACAATGGCAACGTCAAGGTGCCGGACGGCATGCCCGAGGCCTACAAGCTGTACTGGGAGTCCGGCTGGGTCG
>CAYWPB010000466.1:0-2993 GCA_964458725.1 uncultured Nevskia sp.
TTCGACGCGCCGCAGCCCTGGTCGCAGTACGCCTGCGCCGTGGTCTCGCCCGGCGTGTCGCTGGATGAGCCCTTCGTCGTCGCACTGCGGCAGGCTGGGGTCGAGATCCTCGGCGACGTCGAGCTGTTCGCCCGCGCCGCCACGGCGCCGGTGATCGGCATCACCGGCAGCAACGGCAAGAGCACCGTCACCACCCTGGTTGGCGAGATGGCCCGCGAAGCCGGGCTGCACGCTGGGGTCGGCGGCAATCTCGGCACGCCGGCGCTGGACCTGCTCGATCCGCAGGCGCGGCTCTACGTGCTGGAACTGTCGAGCTTCCAGCTCGAGACCACCGAGACGCTGAAGCTCGCCGCCGCCACCATCCTCAACGTCTCGCCGGACCATCTCGACCGCCACGGCTCGGTCGAGCGCTATGTCGCGGCCAAGGCACGCATCTACGCTCACGCCCAGACCGCGGTGGTGAACCGCGACGACCGCGCCACCCACAGCGGAGCGCACCTGGCGCGGCGCATCGTCAGCTTCGGCCTCGACCAGCCGCCGCCGGGTCACTACGGACTGATCCAGCACCAGGGCCAGACCTGGCTGGCGGCGCCGCAGCCGGGCGGCGAGATCGCCCTAGGCAGCCGCGCCCAGGGCGTGTCCTCGCAGTTCCCGCCTTCGCCGGTGCTGCCGCTGACGGTGCTGCGCATCCAGGGTCTGCACAACGCCGCCAACGCGCTGGCCGCGCTGGCGCTGGCCGACGCCGCCGGAATCGCCCGCGACGCCAGCCTGCGCGCCCTGGCCGGTTTCAAGGGCCTGCCGCATCGCTGCGAATGGGTGGCCGAGCGCGACGGCGTCACCTGGATCAACGATTCCAAGGGCACCAATGTCGGCGCCAGCCTGGCCGCCCTGCACGGCCTGGCCGGCCCCCTCGTCTGGCTCGGCGGCGGCCAGGGCAAGGGCCAGGACTTCACCGCGCTGCGCGTGCCGCTGCAGCAGAAGGCGCGCGCCGCCATCGTCTTCGGCGAGGATGCGGCGCGGATCGAGCGGGACCTGCGCGGCGCCGTGCCGCTGACGCGGGTGCCGGACCTGGCGGCGGCAGTGACCGAGGCGCGCAAGCTGGCCCGGCCCGGCGACCGCGTGCTGCTGTCGCCGGCTTGCGCCAGCCTCGATCAGTTCAAGAACTACGAAGACCGCGGCCTGCAGTTCGCCGCCCTGGCGAGGGCGGAAACGGCATGAGCGCCCAACTCTCCCTCGGCCTGACCCGGGCGCGCTACGGCCTCGACGGCACCCTGTGCCTGGCGGTGGCGGTGCTGCTCGGCTGGGGCTTGATCATGGTCGCCTCGGCTTCGGTGGCGATCGGCGAGAAGATGTCCGGCTCGCCGCTGTACTTTTTCGAGCGCCAGATCGTGTTCGTGATGCTGGGCTGCGTATTCGGCGCCATGGCTTTCGCCGTGCCGATGAAGAGCTGGGAGAACAGCGGCTCGCTGCTGCTGGCCTTCACCTTCTTCCTGCTGGTGCTGGTGCTGATCCCGCACGTCGGCGTGCGCGTCAACAGCGCGCGGCGCTGGCTCGACTTCGGCGTGTTCCGCCTGCAGGCTTCGGAGCCGGCGCGCCTGGCGATGATTCTGTACCTCGCCGGCTACATCGTGCGGCGCCAGCTGCAGCTGCAGACCACGCTGAAGGGCCTGGCGGTGCCGTTCCTGCCGCTGGGCCTGGTCAGCCTGCTGCTGCTGGCCGAGCCGGACTTCGGCGCCACCGCCATCCTCATTACCGTGGCGATGCTGATGCTGTTCCTCGGCGGCGCGCGCCTGACCTACCTCGGCGGCCTGTTCACCATGGTCGGTGCGACCCTGGCGCTGCTGGTGGTGACCGCCGCCTACCGTATGAAGCGCCTGCTGGTCTTCACCGACCCCTGGGCCGACGCCAACAACGGCGGCTGGCAGCTGACGCAATCGCTGATTGCGGTCGGGCGCGGCGAGGTGTTCGGCGTCGGCCTCGGCAACAGCGTGCAGAAGCTGCTGTACCTGCCGGAAATGCACACCGACTTCATCTTCGCCATCCTCGCCGAGGAATTCGGCCTGCTCGGCGTCGCCGCACTGCTGGTGCTGTTCGGCATCATCGTCTGGCGCGGCTTCGTCATCGGCCAGAACGCGGAGAAGCTCAACTGCCTGTTCAAGGCCTACCTCTGCTATGGCCTGTCGAGCTGGTTCGGTCTGCAGGCGATGATCAACATGGCGGTGAACATGGGCATGGTCCCGACCAAGGGCCTGACCCTGCCGTTCGTCAGCTACGGCGGCAGCAGCCTGATCACGGTGCTGGTGATGCTAGCGCTGATCCTGCGTGTCGATCACGAGAACCGCATGATCGAAGCCGGCCACCCGGAAGCGGGAGGCCGGCCATGAAGATCATGATTGCCGCGGGAGGCACCGGAGGGCATGTGTTCCCCGGCCTTGCCGTGGCCCAGGTGCTGCGCGCGCGCGGCCATGAAGTGGTGTGGATGGGCACGCCAGACAGCTTCGAGTCGCGCACCGTGCCCAAACACGGCATCGAGGTCCGCTTCGTGCGCGTGAAAGGTCTGCGCGGCAAGGGCGCGCTGAGCTGGCTTGGCGCGCCACTGCGCCTGTTGCGCGCGCTGCGTGACGCCTCGGCCGTTCTGCGCGCCGAGCGCCCCGACGTGATGCTGGGCATGGGTGGCTTCGCCGCCGGTCCCGGTGGACTCGCCGCCTGGCTGTCGCGGCGGCCGCTGGTGATCCACGAGCAGAATTCCATCGCCGGCCTGACCAACCGCCTGCTCGCCCGCTTCGCGGGACGGGTGCTGGAAGCCTTTCCTGATACTTTTGGGGACACGTTCGAGCGCGCTGAGACGGTGGGCAACCCGGTGCGCCCGGGCTTCGCCGAGCTGGCCGACCCGGCGCAGCGCATCGGCGCGCGCGGGGGCGCGGCGCAGCTGCTGGTGATCGGCGGCAGCCTCGGCGCCAAAGCGCTGAACGAGATGGTGCCGGCGGCGCTGG
>CAYWPB010000467.1:0-2991 GCA_964458725.1 uncultured Nevskia sp.
AGCCGCTGCCGCGGCCGGTGCGGCGTGCCAGCGCGCCGGAGCCGCCGCAGTTCAGCTCCGGCTTCAGCCATGAGGGCTTTTGCGCCGCGGTGGAGAAGATCCAGCGCTACATCGCCGCCGGCGATTGCATGCAGGTGGTGCCCTCGCAGCGCCTCTCGGCGCCGTTCCGCGCCGATGCGGTGGCGCTGTACCGCGCGATCCGCCGCCTCAATCCCTCGCCCTACCTGTACTGCATGCACCTGGGCGACCACCAGGTGGTCGGCTCCTCGCCGGAAATCCTGGTGCGGGTGGAGGACGGCCTGATGACGGTGCGCCCCATCGCCGGCACGCGCAAGCGCGGCACCACGCCGGAAGCCGACGAGGCGCTGGCCGCCGAGCTGCTGGCCGACCCCAAGGAAATCGCCGAGCACCTGATGCTGATCGACCTGGGCCGCAACGACGTCGGCCGGGTCACGCAGACCGGTGAGGTGCGGCTGACCGAGCGCATGGTGATCGAGCGCTACTCGCATGTCATGCACATCGTCTCCAACGTCACCGGCAAGCTCAGGCCGGGCCTGGACGCGCTCGACGCGCTGGCCGCGGCCTTCCCCGCCGGCACCCTGTCCGGCGCGCCCAAGGTGCGGGCGATGCAGATCATCGAGGAAGTGGAGCCGGTCAAGCGCGGCATCTACGGCGGCGCGGTGGGCTACCTCGGCTGGGACGGCAACATGGACACCGCCATCGCCATCCGCACCGCCGTGATCAAGGACGGCCTGCTGCACGTGCAGGCCGGCGCCGGGATCGTCGCCGACTCGGTGCCGGAGTCGGAGTGGGAGGAGACCATGAACAAGGCGCGCGCCATGATGAAGGCCGCGGCGCTGGCCGAGGGCGCGCCGAACTAGGGAGCTCCGCCGGGCGGCTTCTGCTGGTCTTCCGCGCGACGCTTCCGGTTCGCGCCCTCGCCGCTGCGCGCCCGATACCGCGCCTCGAACAGCGTGGTCTCGTCCTCGGAGCTGGCGGTCTGCAACTCGCCGTCCGGCCGGTTCAGCTCGCGATAGGCGCCTGCGCTCAGCGTGAAGCAGAGGCTGCCGTCGCGCTCGTCGCGCAGCAGATCGCCGCCATCGACCATCTCCTTGAGCACCGCCCGCAGGTCCGCGGCGCGCAGCCCGGTCTGCAGCCAGCGCTCGCGCAGGTCCACGAAGCTCAGACTGTCGCCGGCGCGCATGCCGGCCTCGGCCAGGATCCGCAGCAGCGCCAGCCGCAGGATGTGCGAGGTGACGTACACCTTCGTCCTCCCCGAGCGGCCCGGCCGTTACGCGAACAGCGCGACGACCGAGGAATTCGCCGGCAACTCCCTGGCGATGGCGACCGCCTGCGCCAGGGCGCAAGCGTTGTTCGGCCGGGGAATGGTTTCACCCGCCTGGCTGCACAACTCGACGGTGGAAGCGACGTCCTCCCTGGAAACGGTGCTGAAATTGACCCGGCTGGTGGTGCGCAGCCAGTTCAGTTCGCGCGTGTAGTTGAGTGCGCCGGTCGAGGCCGGCCTGGCTTCCTCATCCGCGCCGTGCTGCATTTCCACGCAGTCGATCCGCACGTCGCCCGACTCGAGGAAGGACTGGATCAGACCGAAGGTGGCATAGCCGCCGTCGATGCTGCTGACGATGGCCCGCGGCAGACCGCCGCCATGGCGGAAAGCCTGGCGGCGGATTTCCTGGCCGATCAGGGCCTGGAAGTCGCGCACGATGATGGGATACGGCATCGGGCTGCTGCGCAGGCTCGAGACGTAGAGGATCTCACCCGGCGCGTCGAGCCAGCGCTTCATGGCCGAGCGGCGCCCATCCGGCACCGCCAGGCCGTCCTCGTCGCCGGTCGGGATGAGAATGGCGTTGAGCTGGCTGAGAGAACGGATGACCGGGTGGTCCGCGTCGCTCATCTGCGACAGCGGCACGCAGATGAGCGCCGGGATGTTGAGGGCCTTGGCGGCCTTCGCCACGGCTTCGCCATGACGGCCGTCCTCGATGCCGGCCACCACGCTGGAGCGGCCGGTCCATTTGGCCAGCATCACCTGCCCCAGCGCGTTGACCATCATGTCGGTGTTGAGCGGCCGCAGGTCCTCGCGCTTGATGTAGATCTGGGCGCCGCCGGTGCGCTTGCTCAGCTCCTCGGCATACCAGTACGGCGTAGGCAGGCCGACCTCGGAAGCGCACAGCTCGACGATCGCGGCGATGAAGGCCGGATCGTTGCGCACCTTGGCGTAAGCGGCTTCCAGCTGCTTGAGCGCCGTCTCCAGCCCGGCCTGGTCGAGGCCGTCGTAGAACCGGCGCACCCTGGATGCCGGGGCGTTCGCCGCCATCGCCATCGGCAGCTCCTGGCCGGTGGCCTTGAGCAGGGTCCAGTTCGGATCGAGGTCCAGTCCCATCCGGCGCACCTCGTTCCAGTGGACGCTGCGGTCGCCCTTGTTGCGGGCGACATACTGCTGCGCCTGTTCGCTGAACCCCTTGAGGTTGCCCGCCGCGCTGTAGATTTCCAGCAGCTTGAGGCGCAGGTCGGCACGGTCCGGGTGCAGCGCAAGGGCGGCGACGAGGAAATCCTCGGCCTCAGAGTACTGACTGGTATCGTCCACCTCGATCACCGATGCGGCGGTGCCGGCGGCCGAAGAGTGCGCCGCCTCCTGTGGCCGCAGCTCGGTGAACGCGGCGTACTCGTTGCGCCCCGCCGCATGCAGCTTGCGCTGCTTGTCGACCTGGGAGGTGGCGAAATCGGAGGCGCCGAAATCGGCGGTGGGCGCGCTCAGGCTCAGCGCCCGGTAGACCGACGGCGCGGCCAGGGCCGCCTGGCGGCTCGGCGCCGGCTTCACCTTGGCCGCCAGCTGGCGCCGCACCCGCAGCCAGGCGAAGCCGAGCCAGACAATGGCGATCCCGCCCCATAGCGGGAAGGAGAACACGGCACGCCACGGGAAGCTCCATCCCGGGCGCGCGGCAGCGGCGCCGCCGTCGCGCGCCGGGACCGCGG
>CAYWPB010000468.1:0-2991 GCA_964458725.1 uncultured Nevskia sp.
GAAGCCCAGCTCGCGCGCCTGGTAGGGCTGCAGGCCGCAGGAGGGGTTGACCGTGACGCTCTTGATCTTCTCCGGGGTGTGCTCGGCCACTTCCTCGATGTCCATGCCGCCGGCGGGGGAGGCCATGAACACCAGGCGCTCGCGCGAGCGGTCGACCACGGCGGAGACGTACAGCTCGCGGGCGATGTTGGACGGCTTTTCGACCCAGACCGAGTTCACCGGCAGGCCCTTGGCGTCGGTCTGCTTGGTCACCAGGCGGGTGCCGAGCATCTTCTTGGCGGCTTCCTCGACGGCGTCGAAGCCTTCCACCAGCTTCACGCCGCCGACCTTGCCGCGGCCGCCGGCATGCACCTGGGCCTTGACCACGAACTTCTCGCCGCCGATCTGCTTGGCGGCGGCGCGGGCCCCCTCGGGGCTGGATGCGAGGGCGCCCTGGGGCACCGGGATACCGTAGCGGGCGAAGATCTCCTTCGCCTGATATTCATGGAGATTCATGCGTCCCTCGGAGGTGGTAATCGATATTGCTGGTGCGGGGGCGGCATTTTCCCCCAAACCCGCCGCTCAGGCAAAAAAGCGCCGCCGCCGCCGGGTCGCCGCGGCCCGGGTGGACTTACCGCCGGGGGGCCATAGATACTTGTTTATTAAGCGTCCGCCACGGACGCGCCCGGTCGTTCGCAAGAGCCCCATGAACCTGTTCCGCCTCGTCATCATCGGCATCCTGGCCTTCTTCGTCTGGCGCGTGCTGCGCAGCTGGAGCAGCGAGGCCGGCCCCGGCGCCAAGGCCAAGCCGCGCACGCCGGAGCAGTTCGAGATGATGGCGCGCTGTCTCGGCTGCGGCGTGTTCGTGCCGCGCGACACGCTCAACGACGACGGCCGCTGCCGCAACTGCCAGAAAAAGGCCAGATGAACGCCGTCGCCGCCGGTCCGGGCGAGGACGTCACGCCGGAAGACTGGCGCCTGCTGCGCACCCTGTCGTGGTATCGGGTGGTGCTGGTGGTGGGCCTGGCGGTGCTGTGCCTCAAGGGCTACGGCCCGTTCATGTTCGAGCGCATCGACCGCGCCGCCTTCCTGCGCGCCACCCTGGTCTACGGCGGCGCCGCGCTGCTGATGTTCGCGCCGGTGCGGCTGCGCCGCCCCGGCCTGGTGACGCAGTCCCTGCTGCACTTCTTCGTCGACGCCAGCGGCATCTGCCTGCTGGTCTACCAGGCCCACGGCCTGGCCAGCGGCCTGGGCGTGCTGCTGCTGACCCCGGCGGTGGGATGCAGCTCGGTGCTCGGCACGCGCATGGCGCTGCTGCTAGCCTCGATCGGCACCCTGTTCGTGTTCGGCGAGGAAATCTTCCGGCTGTCCGAGACCGACCTGCCGCTGAGCAACATGTCCGGTGCCGGCCTGCTCGGCCTGATCCTGTTCGGCACCACCATCGCCGCCAGCGCCGTGGCGCAGCGCGCCCGCCGCAGCGAGGCCCTGGCGGCGCGTGTCGGCAGCGACCTGGCCAAGCTGTCGCAGCTCAACGAGCGCATCATCGACAGCATGCAGACCGGCGTGCTGGTGGTCGATGCCGACCAGCGTGTGCGCCTGCTCAATGCCGCCGCGCAGCGTCTGATCGGCGCCAGCGCCCAGGAGGCCGGGCACACCCTGGCCGAGCAGGTGCCGGAGCTGGGGGCGGCCATGCTCGGCTGGCAGCGCAATCCTGTGCGCCAGCCGGAGCCGGTGTCGCTGTGGGCCGGCGGCACCGAGGTGATGCCGCGCTTCATGCCGCTGGGCGGCCCCGCCGCGCAGGTCCTGATCCTGCTCGACGACGCGGTGCGGCTGCGCGAGCAGGCGCAGCAGATGAAGCTCGCCGCGCTCGGCCGCCTCTCGGCCAGCATCGCCCATGAGATCCGCAACCCGCTGTCGGCAATTCATCATGCCGGCCAACTGCTGGCCGAGACGCCGCGCCAGGACGAGGAGGAGCGCCGCCTGCTCGAGATGATCCAGCGCCACACCGTGCGCATCGACAAGATCGTCAACGACGTACTCAAGCTGTCGCGGCGCGACGCCGCGGTGCCCAGCGACATCGTGCTGCGCCCCTTCCTCGAGCGCACCGTCGCGATCTACCGCGAGGGCCATCCCGGGCGCGCCTGCGAGATCGAGCTGGACGGGGTGGAAGACGGCCTGCAGGTGCGCTTCGACCCGAGCCATCTGCAGCAGATCCTGCTCAACCTGTGGGACAACAGCTTCGAGCACGGCGCGCGCGGCGGCGCGGTGCGCATCGTGCTGTCGGGCGGGCGCCAGGCACCGCTGGGCCAGACCTATCTCGATGTCGCCGACAACGGCAGCGGCATCCCGCCGGAACTGCGCGACCGCGTGTTCGAGCCGTTCTTCACCACCGCCCATCGCGGCACCGGCCTGGGCCTGTACCTGGCGCGCGAGATGTGCGAATACAATCAGGCGCTGTTGCTGCTGCTGCCGGGGCAGCAGGGCGTGCGCCTGCGCCTGCTCTTCGCCGCCTGAACCAGGAGTTTCCGAACACCCCGCCCATGACCAAGGCCCACGCCCTCATCGTCGACGACGAAGCCGACATCCGCGAGCTGCTGGAGATCACCCTGGCCCGCATGGGCCTGCGCACCCACGGTGCCGCCACCGTGCGCGAGGCCCGGCAGTTGCTGGACGAACACGAGTTCGACCTGTGCTTCACCGACATGCGGCTGCCGGACGGCGACGGCATCGGCGTGCTGCAGCACATCCAGCGCAGCCGGCCGGGCCTGCCGGTGGCCGTGATCACCGCCTACGGCAACGCCCAGGCCGCGGTGGAGAGCCTCAAGGCCGGCGCCTTCGATTTCGTCTCCAAGCCGGTGGACCTGCAGGCCCTGCGCAAGCTGGTCGACGCGGCGCTGAAGCTGCGCGCCCCCGCCACGCCGCCGCCGGCTTCCGACGGCGGCCTGCTCGGCCGCGCCCCGGCAGTGGACAACCTGCGCGCCATGGTCGAGCGCCTGGCGCGCAGCCAGGCGC
>CAYWPB010000469.1:0-2990 GCA_964458725.1 uncultured Nevskia sp.
GGTCCATGCCGCCGAGGCCGGCCGCGACGCCGCCCGCGAGCAGGTGCAGAACCTGCGCCTGGAATTCGAGAACGTGCGCGCCCGCCGCGAGGGCGTGGAGGCGCAGTTCGCCGAGACCGGCTACGGCCGCGCCGAGCTGGCGCCGGGCCTGGACGAGAACGCCACCGCCCAGGTCTGGGAGGACAAGCTGGCGCAGATGGGGCGGCGCATTGACCGCCTCGGCGCGATCAACCTGGCGGCGATCCAGGAGCTGGACGAGGGGCGCGAGCGCGAGGCCTACCTGGCCGGCCAGCACGCCGACGTCAGCCAGGCCCTGACCACCCTGGAAGACGCCATGCGCAAGCTCGACAACGAGACGCAGGAGCGCTTCAAGACCACCTTCGACAAGGTCAACGACATCTTCAAGGCGCGCTTCCCGCAGCTGTTCGGCGGCGGCGAGGCCTACCTGGAGCTGACCGGCGACGACCTGCTGGAGACCGGCGTGCGGGTCATGGCGCGCCCGCCCGGCAAGCGCAACAGCTCGATCCAGATGCTCTCGGGCGGCGAGAAGGCGATGGTGGCGGTGGCCCTGCTGCTGGGCCTGTTCCAGCTCAACCCGGCGCCGTTCTGCCTGATGGACGAGGTGGACGCGCCGATGGACGACGCCAACGTCGGCCGCTTCTGCGAAGTGGTCCGGGAAATGGCGCAAAACGTTCAATTCATTATCATTACGCACAACAAGATCACGATGGAGCTGGCCGAGCACCTGCACGGCGTGACCATGCAGGAGCCGGGCGTCTCCCGCCTGGTCAGCGTGGACGTGCAGCAGGCGGTGCAACTGGTCGGACAGAACGAGGCGAGGGCCGAGGCATGAGTCCATTGCAGTGGGCATTGCTGATTTTCGGGGTGGTGGCAGTGGTCGCCGTGTACCTCTACTCGCGCCGCGACCGCCGGGCCATGGATGACTGGAACCCGAACGAGCCGGGCGAGCCGCTGCTGCCGCCTGCCAAGGAGCGCCAGCTCGACATCTTCAACGGCGTCAGCAGCAGCCAGCAGTTCGACGAATTCGGCGTCGGCAAGCCGCGTCGCGTCGCGCCGACGGCGGGGGCCGAGGGTGAAGGCGAGGGTGCCGGCGCCGCTCCGATCGACATCGGCCGCCGCAACGTCCCCACGGTCGGCAAGGCCGCCGAAAAGGTGCCGAGCGAGAAGATCGTGTCGCTGCTGATCGCCGAGCGCGAAGGCACCGCCATCCTCGGCCCGAAGATCCACGACGCGCTGGAAGGGCAGGGCCTGCAGTACGGCGCGCGCCAGATCTACCACCGCCTGCTCAACGGCGAGCCGGTGTTCAGCGTCGCCAGCCTGCTCAAGCCCGGCCACCTCGATCCGGCCGCGGCGGACGAATTCTCCACCCCGGGCCTGACCCTGTTCATGGTGCTGCCGGGCCCGCAGAAGCCGATGGACGCGATCAAGGACATGCTCGGCACGGCCGACCGCCTGGCCAAGGCGCTCAACGCCGAGGTCTACGACGCCAAGCGCAAGCCGCTGACGGCGGGGGCCGCGCGCAACCTGCAGCTCGAAGTGGAAACCTGGGCGCTGACCAACAACGCCTAGAGTTCTGAAGGGTGAGCAAGGAAGCCAAGCGTGCCGCCGAGCTGCGCCGCCAGCTCGAGGAAGCCAACCACCACTACTACGTGCTCGACGCGCCGACCATCCCGGACGCCGAGTACGACAAGCTGTTCCGCGAGCTGCAGGCGCTGGAAGAAGCGCACCCCGAGCTGCGCAGCCAGGATTCGCCGACGCAGCGCGTCGGCGGCGCCGCGCTGAAGGAGTTCGCGCCGGTCACGCACCGGCTGCCGATGCAGTCGCTCAACAACTGCTTCAGCGCCGAAGAGCTGGAGGAGTTCGACCGCCGTGTGCGCGAGGGCCTGGGCCGCGACTCCGTGCACTACGTCGCCGAGCCCAAGCTCGACGGCCTGGCCGTGTCCCTGGTCTACGAGAACGGTGTGTTCGTCCAGGGCGCCACCCGTGGCGACGGCGAAACCGGCGAGGACATCACCGCCAACCTGCGCACCATCCGCGTACTGCCGCTGGCGTTCCGCAAAGGGCCGAAGGTCCCGGAGATCATCGAGATCCGCGGTGAGGTCTACCTGCCGCGCAAGGGCTTCGACAAGATGAACGCCGAGGCGGCGGCGAAGGGCGAGAAGCTCTACGTCAATCCGCGCAACGCCGCCGCCGGCTCGCTGCGCCAGCTCGACCCGAAGATGACGGCGCTGCGGCCGTTGTCGCTCTACGCTTACGCGGTGGGCTACCACAAGGGCTGGACTCTGCCGAGGACCCACCACGAGGTGCTGGAGCAGCTGCGCGCCTGGGGCTTTCCGGTGTCGGAGCTGATCGAGCGGGTCGAGGGCGCCGCCGGCTGCCTGAAGTACTACGAGGCGATGCAGCAGCAGCGGCCGAAGCTGGGCTTCGACATCGATGGCGTGGTCTACAAGCTCGACGATCTCGCCGGCCGCGACGAACTGGGCTCGGTGTCGCGCGCGCCGCGCTGGGCCATCGCCCACAAGTTTCCCGCCGAGGAGGCGTTGACCCTGGTCGAGAACATCGAGTTCCAGGTCAGCCGCACCGGCGCGCTCAACCCGGTGGCGCGGCTGAAGGTGGTGTTTGTCGGCGGCGCCAATGTGTCCAACGCCACCCTGCACAACCTGGACGAGGTGGAGCGCAAGGACGTGCGCATCGGCGACACCGTGGTGATCCAGCGCGCCGGCGACGTGATTCCGCAGATCGTACGGGTGATCGAGACGAAGCGGCCGAAGAATTCGAAGCGCTATAAGTTTCCGAACAAATGTCCCGTGTGCGGCAGCCACGCCGAGCGCGAAATGAACGAGAATACCGGCAAGCTCGATGCCGCCAGGCGCTGCACCGGCGGCTTGATCTGCGCGGCGCAAGCGGCCGAGCGCATCAAGCATTTCGTCTCGCGCAACGCTTTCGACATCGAGGGGTTCGGCTCGAAG
>CAYWPB010000470.1:0-2981 GCA_964458725.1 uncultured Nevskia sp.
TCCCGGGTGCGACGTCCGCCACCGATTCGCGCTCAGCGCGGTCTATGATATTCCGAAGGTCGAAGGCTCCCGAGCGGTCAGCGCGCTTACCCGCAATTGGCGACTGTCAGCCATCTATCAGGCACAAACTGGATTCCCATTCACCATTTCGGTGTTTGGCGACACAGCAAACTCCGGTACGGTTCTTGGAAAGAACCCAATCCGCGCCAAATATACGGGCCACTCGGTCTTCGGGCCGAACACCGAGACCTTGAGCGCCTTGAACGGGTTGGCGAAGGTATCGTTCACCGCCGTGCCCTCGAAGCCGCAGTGCGCCATGCAGTTGTCGCACTTGGGATTGATGCCGACGCCGTACTTGTCCCACTCGGTCGTCTCCATCAATTCCTTGTAGGTCTTGGCGTAGCCCTCGTCGACCAGCAGGTAG
Source organism: uncultured Nevskia sp. (assembly GCA_964458725.1). Taxonomy (GTDB): domain Bacteria; phylum Pseudomonadota; class Gammaproteobacteria; order Nevskiales; family Nevskiaceae; genus Nevskia. Next base: position 425 of record CAYWPB010000470.1, read on the forward strand.
CAGGGCTTCTGCCAGCCGAAGATGTTGTAGGTCGGGTTCGACCACGGCGTGCACTGGTAGGCCTGGTTGCCGGCGATGAAGTCCAGGAACATCGAGGACTGGTTGAACACCCACTTGGCCTTGCGTTCCTTGCCGATCTTGAACACGTCGCGGAACAGTTGCTTGCTCTCGGTGCGGCCGAGGAACACGTCCTGGCGCGGCGCGTGCTGGTAGCTGTAGCCCGGTGAGACGGTGATGCCCTCGATGCCCAGGGTCATCGCGTAGTCGAAGAAGTCGGCGATTTCCTTCGGCGGCTCGTTGTTGAACAGCGTGCAGTTGATGGTGACGCGGAAGCCGCGCTCGCGCGCCATCTTGATCGCCTTCACCGCCTTCTCGAAGGTGCCTTCCATGCACACTGACTCGTCGTGGCGCTTCTCCAGGCCGTCGAGGTGGATCGACCAGGTGAAGTACGGCGAGGGCTTGTACTCGTCGATGTGCTTGGGCATCAGGATCGCGTTGGTGCACAGGTACACGAACTTCTTGCGCGCGATGATGCCCTGCACGATCTGCGGCAGCTCCTTGTGGATCAGGGGCTCGCCGCCGGGGATCGACACCACCGGAGCGCCGCACTCGTCGACCGCGCGCAGCGCGTCCTCGACGCTCATGCGCTTCTGCAGGATTTCCTTCGGGTGGTCGATCTTGCCGCAGCCGGCGCATTCCAGATTGCACTGGAACAGGGGCTCCAACATCATCGCCAGGGGATAGCGGGTCTGGCCGCTGAGCTTCTTGCCCAGAAGATACTTGGCGATCTTGGCCTGCTGGATGAGGGGGATACCCATGGGTTCTCCGAATTCGGCACTGTCAGCTTTGACAGTGCGGGGGATTTAAAGTCTCAAGTTACCAATTTTGTCACAAATCCGTCGCGGCCGGGATCAGACCCGGCCCTGCGGCGCGAATACCTCGGCGTGGTCCCGGCGGATACGGGCCCACTCGATCTTGAACCAGGGCGTGAACGCCTCCGGCTTTGCCGTCATCTCCGCGTCCAGCGCGTCAGGCGCGATCCAGCGCAGGCCCGAGATTTCGTTCGGATTCACCTTCGGCTGATCCTCGCTGCGCCCGGCGTAAACCGAGCACAGCTCATGCTCGGCGCCGTCGGCGTCGAACTGGGCCTGATACTGGAACTTGAACAGGAAGCGCAGCGCGGTCTTCAGCCCCAGCTCCTCCTCCAGGCGCCGGTGGATCGCCTGGTCCAGCGTCTCGCCGCGGCGCGGGTGCGAGCAGCAGGTGTTGGACCAGAAACCCGGCCACAACCGCTTGCCCGAAGCGCGCTGCTGCAGCAGCAGCTCGCCCCCGGCGTTGAAGATGAACAGAGAGAAGGCGCGATGCAGGGTGCCGCGGCCGAGATGAGCCGAGGCCTTGTCCATGAAGCCGATCTCGCGGTCGTTCTCGTCGACCAGCACCAGCGGCTCGTCGTCGAACGAGACGATACGGTCGGCGTCCTGCAATTCCACGTCTTCCAGGGCCAGGTTCATGTTGTTATCCAATGTTCACTTCCATGCCCTGGTAGCCGGCGTCGCGCATCGCGGCGATCACCTTCTCCGGGTTCTCCGGGCACAGCGCGATGATCGAGCCGCCGCCGCCGCCGCCGGTGAGCTTGGCGCCGATGGCGCCGTTCTCGCGAGCGATCTGCACCAGTTCCTCCACTTCCCAGCTCGACACGCGCAGCGCGTTGAGCAGGCCGTGGCAAATGTTCATCAGGTCGCCGAGGCGCTCGATGTCGTTCTTCTGCACCGCCTCCACACCCTGCAGGGTGAGGCGGTCGATCTCCTTGAAGATGCGCTCGTACAGTTCCGGCTCGCGCTGCCAAGCGGTGCGCACGCCGCCGACGGTCTTGGCGGTGAGGCTCTCCTTGCCGCTGATGCCGATCACCATGGGGATCGGCTTGGGCACGTGCAAGTCCTGCATCAGCGGCGCCTCGCCGTCGGCCTGCGCCCGCTTGTACAGCACGAACTTGCCGTAGGTGGCGACGGTGTTGTCGATGCCCGACGGCGTGCCGTGCGCCACCTTCTCGCAACTGAACGCCAGATCGTTCACCTGAGCGTCGCTCAGGCCGAGCTTGAAGTGGTGGTCCAGCGCGCGGATGATCGCCACCGCCATCGCCGCCGAGCCGCCCAGACCCATGGCGCGCGGCACATTGGGGAACACCTCGATCCGCACCGAGCGGTCGGTCAGCCCGAGTGTGTCGAAGATGATGCCGAGCGAGCGCTGGAACGAGTCGCGATGTGCCGGATCGCGGTGCAGCCGGTACTCCACGCCCCAGCGCGGAATCATCATGTCGACGCCGCCGGACTTGGTTTCCTGCACCGCGGCACGCACTGCCAGCGGCACCGGCGCGGCGATGGCATGGCTGCCGTAGACCACGGCGTGCTCGCCCAGCAGGATGACCTTGCCGAAGCCGCGGCCGGCGTGATCGGGGATGGTCTCGGTGGCGGCGCCGCGGGCCTCCTTGCGCACCTGCACCACGATTTCCTGGGCCTTCCAGATCTTGATCTCGCCGCTCTCCACCAGGCGCTCGACC